>JBEIQS010000269.1:0-7064 GCA_040376425.1 Alphaproteobacteria bacterium
CGACATGCAGGCGACCTTTCGCATTGCCGACCGTATCGCCATGCTCCACGAGGGACGGGTGATTCTGCACGAAGACCGGGAAATTTTCCGTCAGACCGATCATCCGGTGGTGCGGCAATTTGTAGAAGGCCGCCTGGACGGACCGATTCAGCCGGACCTGCGATGAGGCCGAAGTGCCCCTATCGACAAGAGGTGGTGAGGTCGTTCAGGCGGACCTCCTGGGTGGATCCGACGGAGGAGGGGTAGACCTCCACGGTGCAACCGAACGGGGCTTTGTCCTTCCACTCGGGGAGAGACGGCGGCGCAATCGTCAGACGATAGAGCCCGGGCGACAGATTCACCGCCGCCGGAGAAAGAAAGGTGGGGCCTCCCGGCATGGACACCGTCCAACCTTTGGCACCGACAAAGCTTACTTTTCGAGCAGTGGGGGCAGCAGCGGGGGCTTCCTTGGGAGGAGGAGGAGCCTGTGGCGGCGGCTCTTTGGGCGGCTCTTCGGGCTCGATCACCACTGTCGGTGTGGTCGCCGACGTACCGGCAGAACCGGCTTTGCCCGCACTCTTCTGCGCACCAACCCCTGAAGCACCGTTCGGGGCAGGTGTGGGCGCGCTGTCAGGCAGCGGCTTGCTACCGCCGGTCGCGCCGCCCGGCGTCGTTCCCGGCTGTGGGCTCCCGTTCGTGCCCGCGCCATTCGGCACCGTGATACCCGGCGGGCTTCCCGGCAACGTCCCGGCGGCCGGCCCGGGGCCACCCGTTCCGGCTACCGCGGTGCCGGGCGGACCCACCTCCCCCACCTTCTCTGGGTCCGGCGTTGTGCCCGGATCGGTAAGCTCCGCTACCGGAGCCGCCGGCGCTCGCTGGTCCTGCCACCACCACATCCCCCCCACCAAGCCCACGGCCAGCAGACTGACCAGGCCCGCCACCGCCAAACCTCCCATCCCCACCATCCAGCCGATCCCGTTGGACGAATCGCTGCGATGGGCTTCCAGCGGTGGGGACACAAGGCTGGGGCTGTCCAGCGTGACCCGGCGCAACCGCAGCGGCTCATTGCTCTGCACCCGTGCCGCCAGGATCACCGGCACCATCCGGGTCGCCAGCATCGCCAGTGACTCACCCACCGCTCCATCCAAAAGCCGACTTGCTCCCTCCACAAGCTCGCGGTGGGTCAGCCTGTCTTCAGCATTGTAGCGCAGCATACCAAGGCAGAATTCCCGTATTTCCTCCGGCAACTGTCCGGTCTTCGCATCCCAGTGGCGCGCATAGCGCCCTTCCTCCAACGGTGGCCGGTCGTTGTCGCCGCCGGTGAGCAGATCGAGAAAAGTCACCCCCAAGGCATAGGTATCCAGGCCGGGGCTCTGTTCTCCGCCCAACCACATCTCTGGGGCCATGAAGTGCGGCGTGCCCCACATCCCGGACTTGGTCTTGCCGTCCCGGTCAAAATCTCCACGGGCGATGCCAAAATCCAGCACCTTCACGCTGCCAGATGCCGTCAGAAGTACATTCGCAGGCTTGATGTCGCGGTGGATAACCCGCAGAGGACGCCCATCTACCGGCGAGCCCGAAGACCAGGCCGCATCCAAGGCCGAGGCCACCGCCCGCACCACCTCCAGCGCCGCGCGCGCCGTGAATTTCTCGCCCGCCTCCAGGATCTCGGCCAAATCCACACCCTGCACATACTCCATCACCACCGCGGGCCGCCCCTCGATCTCGGTGAGCTCCAGCACCTGAACAATGTGATCGTGGTGCAGCAGACCCAGCAGGCGAGCCTCATCCCGATGACGACGAAGCAACTCCTCCGACTTATGCTCCTGCAGGAGCAACTTCACCGCCACGCGGCGGACAAAACGGTCACGACCGTGCAGGTTGGCGAGGTACACCTCGCCGAAGCCGCCGGCACCCAGGATCTTCAGAAATTCAAGCTCTCTCGCACCCACACTCATGTCATCCAATGTACCACGCCCCACCGCCGCGGAAACGGAGCACAGGCCCTGATTCAGAATCACCCTGGAAATTCCCCGCAAGCGGTGGTTATAGTTCTGGCATGAGCCTACCTGCCGACAAGCTCTCCACCATCCTTGACCCCAGCATCCTGGACTATCTGCGGGGGTTGGAGCCGGTGGATCCCTTTTTGGAGACCCTGGAGGCCCACGCCGCCGCTCACCACTTCCCGCTGATCGGCCGGCAGAGTGGGCTCTTGATCGAGATGCTCTGCCGCATCGGCGGCATTCGACGTGTGTTTGAGTTCGGCGCGGGCTGGGGATACTCGGCCTACTTCTTTGCACGGGGAGGAGCCGAGGTCATCGGCGCCGAGCGCGACCCCTGGGAGCTGGAACACCACCAACGCCTGTTCGCCGGACACCCCCTGCGCTCTGCCATCCGCATCGTCCAGGGAAGTGCGCTGGAAGTTTTTGAGCGGACCCACGGGGACTTTGACGCCGTACTGCTGGATCTTCACAAGGAAGACTACCCGATGGCGCTGGACGTAGCGCTACCCCGACTGCGTCCCGGCGGCCTGGTGCTGGCCGACAATGTGCTTTGGGGCGGCCGCACGGCACGCGGCGAAAAAGATGCGTCTACCGCTGCCTTGGTCACTTACAACCAGCGAATTTTCTCGGACCCGCGGCTGACATCGGTGATCGTGCCGGTAGGCGATGGTCTGGCCATCAGCCGGAAGCACGGATGAACGGATTTTTTGTCGCACTGCTCGGCGTAGGCGCGATGGCGGCCCTGGCCTGGTATAGCCGCCAGAAAGCCCGCGATCGACTGCTGGCCGCCTACGCGCTGCTCGCGGAGGACTTGGCGGCCCACTACGTGGACCCACCACACCCGAATGGATCCCCCTCCATCAATGGAAACTATCGGGACCACCGATTCTCGATTGCGACGATCCAGCGCATGGGACCCGGAGGAAGGTCCACCGCCATGGTGCGCCTGGAGCTGGATGGCGTACCCGGTGGGATGCGATTTCTTCCAGTACCAACCCTGGAAAACGCCCTACGACCCACCCCGGAGTGGACCACCGGTGACCCCATCTTTGACCGGAAGGTGCTGGTCTGGGGAGAGGAGGTCCGGGTGCGCGCGGTCCTCACGGCCGAGGGACGTCAGCAATTGATAGCTTTTCTGGCTGATGGCGGGCAGATCTCGGACGGAAAAGTGAGCCGGGAAATTCCTGAAGCCGGTGCCGACCCGCACCAGTTCAAGGCCGAGCTGGACCGCCTCGCAGAGCTTCAGCAGCTCCTTTCGCTGGGCCAGAAGGAGAATGCGGACCGGATCAAGAGCAATTTTCACGACGCTAACCTCCAGATCCGAAAGGACAACCTGGAGGCGCTCGCCAAAGCAGGCTTCGCCTGGGGACCGGCCCTCACCCCGTTGCTGAATGATCCAGACATTCCCTTGCGTATCCGCGCAGCGGAGCTGGGCGGCGAGGACGGCATGCTCAAACAGTTGCTGGAGGATCCTGCCTGCAAACACCGCGTGGAAGCCGCCAACGCACTCTCCAAGATGGTGATCAGGTCCATCCCGCGGGCCGTGATGACCATGCGCGAGCTTGGACCTGCCTTGGCCGTGGATCCCGACCGGCACATCCAATTGGCCTGCGTGAACGCCAGCGTGGGCCTGGGGCGCAGCGAAGGCCTGAAAGTCCTGGAGCTGGCCCGCGGGACCACCCCCGGTCCGGTGGTCACCCTCGCCCTGGTTCGCGCCACCGGCAAGCTCGGCTCACCGGGCAAGCTGGTGACCGAAGGCAAGCTTCCTCCCGACCATGCGGCAGCCACTACCCAGGCCGAAAGTATATTGTTGGAGCTTCTGGACCACGGAGATGCAGAAGTGCAGAGCGCGGTCATCCATGAGCTGGGGCGCATGGGGGGCCCCCGCGCGCTGGTGCTGCTCGCCCATATGAAGGAGTCCGAGGGTGCCCGCGCTGCGGTCGAGTCCATTCAGAGCCGTCTGAACCAGGCTGCCGAAGAAAAAGCACGGGAGGAAAGGCTGAAGGAGGAAAAGGCCAAGGCCGAGCGCGCCAAGTTATTGCTCAAGGAAAAGGCGGACGCCAAGGCGGAGCAGGCTGCCCAGCCACCGGCCCAAGCGGAGGAGCCGCCCGCACCTTTACACAGTATGGACCTGGAATAGTTTCTCTTGACGCGTCAAGAGAACACCTCAGTCCTGCTCCCAGCCCGTGTCCAGAAAGCGCACCACCAGGAGCAATCCCCCCGAGCCCACCTCCGCCGGCGCACCGGTGGCCTCGCAGGGCTCCCCGGAGGCCGCCGCAAAGGAAATCTGCTGGTACGGAAGTGCGGGGGTGAGCACCACGGGAGCACTTCGCCCCACCAACGCCCCGGCGCCGTCCAGCATGTCAACCGTCAGCTCCGCCTGAAGATCAGGCGGCAGACCGGGAAATGCCAAGCGACCGTTGCCCGAGCCCTCTTCGCGCAGCCCCACACCCTCCACGCACATCCGCGCCTTTTCGGCGATGTCGGGAACCGCTGCCTGCACGTCTACCTGAAGATCCGCATAGTCATAGGACTCTGCGGCACAGCCCAGCAGTAGGATCAGGACTCGGTCCACTCGTAGTCCAGCAGGATCCACATGTTCTCTTCGCCGGAGGGCCTGAACCAGGCAGTTCCGTACTGAGTGACCTGCCAGTAGTCACCTGCAAAGCCCGGATCGTTCGCGTCGTTTTCATCGCCATCGTTGATGGTCAGGTGCGCGCAGCTTTGCCAGGTCAGCGTGCCCCACTCCACATCGCAGGTGGCCAGAACCTCGGTCAGCTCCACGGTCCAGGTGGTGCCACCGGTCGTGGTCTCGATCTTTTCGCCGGTGTCCAGGTAATCTGAGATGGGGGCAACCACGATGGGTGGATCGAAGGGCGTAATGGCCTCTTCTCCCGCGCCGTAGCCGTAGATCTGCACGCCATCCCCGGCGGGTGCCGCCCACTGCACCGAGTAGAGCTTCTCCAGGTCTTCGTCGGTGCGAGAGAAGTACTCCCAGGTCCAGACTTCCACCTCGTTCACAATGGTGGGCTCGGGCAACTTTTCGGCGCGAAGACGCCACTCCACCGCCGCGTCTTCGTTCACCCAAACCGCCGCACGCTCCCCATCTTGGGGGAAATACTCAGACATCTTGATACCGCGGGCTTCCCCGATTTGGTTCCCAGAGCACGCGATCAAAAGTAGCGTCAGCATTCCGCCTCCTCTTCCTGATATAGCCTGCTTTCCAGCCTTCCGCCGCTGCTCAGCGCTGCATTCTCCACAGACGGTGGATCTCGCGATTCCGGAAGTCCTCAGGCACCGTGTCCAGCGGCTGAATGTCCGCAAAGGGCAGGTCGATGAAGGAGGGATGGAAGGTGGGGAGGTTGGTGGTGAACCAGAGCACTCCCTTTGGCGCAAGCATATCCGCTAAACGACGAAGCAGGGTGGAGTGATCACGCTGGACATCAAACTCCGGCGCATCCATGCGCACGGAATGAGAGGGCGGATCACAAAAGATATGGTCAAACTGCTCCCCCGCATGCCGTAAAAGGAAGGCCCGCACCTCGGACTGCACCAGGCGATGGGCAGGTCCCGCCAGCTCATTGGTCTCCAGATTGCGGGTGCACCAGTCCAGATAGCGCTCGCTGCCGTCCACCGTCACCGTTGCGCGGGCCCCTCCCTTGGCGGCATAGGCGGTCAAGGCGCCGGTGTAGCCGTAGAGGTTGAGGAGGCGGAGCCCCGAAGCTCCGATCCGATCCGTGCCCGCGTGAGGCGATGCTCCGCCAGCAGACCGCTCTCTGGGTAGTCGTCCAGGTTCACCCAGAACTGCAGGCCGCCTTCGGCGACCAGGAATTCCCGACCCCGCGACTGGGTGCGCCCGTCGTAGCGCTCGGCCCCCGCCGGACCACGGCGGCGATAGTGGATGTTTGCGGCAGGAATTCCAAACCGACGGGCGGCCGCCTCTCCCAGCCCCCCCAGCCAGTCAGCCACCAGGGCGGTCTGCCGGCGCTCGTGCTCGGTCAGAAACAGGTGCAGCTCCCCCTCCACCGAAACATAGGCATCCGCGATGGCCCGAATCTCGGGGATATCGCGATCAAAGACGCGAAACGCACCGATCCCCTGCTTCTTGAAGAGTGGGCCCAGTCGCTGCCAGGTCTTGTAGACACGATTGGCAAACATCTCTGCCTGCTCGGCAGCTTTTTCATCCGTGAGCATGCCCGCCATCGGGAGGATACGATCTTTCATGTGCGCCTCGGAACAGGTCTAGCAGCTTCAATGGAGGCCGGATCCATGGGATCTTCCGGCCAAGCATGGCGTGGATAGCGTCGCATCAGCTCACGACGAACCGCAGGATAGTGGCGCTCCCAAAAGCCGCGCAGGTCGGTGGTCACCTGCACGGGGCGATGGTTGGGGGCCAAAAGGTGCAGCACCAGTGGGCGGCCATCCGCAATGCGCGGACCATCGGCCATCCCGAAAAAATCCTGAAGGCGGGCGGAGATGTACGGGTCTCCCTCCTCCGGATAGTCCACCGGCGCGCCCTTGCGGTTGCCTCCGATCCACAGGCGCTCCGGCGCAAGGCGATCCACATCGACGCCTTGGATCTGTTGACGCGTCAAGGCCAACAGCGAGCAGCCCCCCAGATCGGAAAAGGAGCGCATGCCCTGGCAAGCTTCCCGCCCGATCTGATCCAGGTCGAGGGCAGGAAGATCGAGGCCGATGCGCCGCAGCCAGGCGACGCGCCGCACCAGGGCCACCGCCGCCTCGTGGTCGGGAAAGACCCGATGGGACACCGGTCGGGCGTGCTCCCACAGGAGGTCGGCGACGCGATCTGCCTCGCCCTGGCCTGGTCCCTCCTCGATCACCAGCGCTCCGTACATCCACTGCTCGCGTTGCTCTACGCGCTCTCCCACCCAGCGCAGCTCGGCACGAACCTCCGCTGCATCCAGCAGCCAATCCGCGGGGATTGGGCTGAGGGAGCGGATTTTGAGCTGGCGCCCCACCCGCTCCACCTCGGTCACCACGACAAAACCATCGCCCCCCGGCGCGGCCGCATCGATCACCGCCGAACCTCCACCAGAAAAGAGCACCTGAGTGCCCCGCCTC
>JBEIQS010000304.1:0-5564 GCA_040376425.1 Alphaproteobacteria bacterium
AATAGGGGATTGCTCTGGGTTTCCGTCGGCGGCCAGCGCCTCGTAGATCTGCTCGGTGGCCTGATCCCGGCCGAAGAGGCGCCGGGGCAGGGTGAGAATTTCCGGTACGTCCCTGGTTCCAAGCTCAAAATCCGTGACCCGACCGGTGAGGCGCAGCTCGTCGCGGATGTGCAGGAGGTCGGATAGCAGGCCATTGGCACCCTGGTACCGGTCGTCGGGAATTTTGGCGAGGAGGCGACTGACCACACAGGCGAGGGGACGGGGAACGTCGCGACGCACCTGATCCACGGGGAGAGGAACCACGGCCAGGGCGGCGTGGATGGCCGCGAGCAGGTCGCTCTCCGGGCCTGGAGCGGTGCCCGTGATCAACCGGTACAGGATGCCCCCCAGGGCATAGAGATCGGTGCGCCGGTCGATGGGGTTCGTCCACTTGCCGGTCTGTTCGGGCGCCCAATAGCCGAAGGCTCCCCCCAAGCCGGCCACCGTTCCGCGCGCCGAGTGCCGGGCCACCCGGGCGGCAGATCCGAAGTCCAGGAGGGTCACCTGCCTGGTTTCTGTATTCCAAGATACATTTCCGGGGTGGAGGTCGCGATGGAGCACCCCCTTGGCGTGGATATGCCCCAGGATCGTCGCGAGCTGAATGCCGATGTGCAGGACCTGCTCGATGGGCTGCTCGGGGAGCTGCTCCAGGGTCAGTGGCCCCAGATCCTCCAGCTCCAACAAGGGTCCGACGGCAGAGGGGCTGAGGCGAAAGGCGGCCACGACGCCCTTTCCCGCCACCTGCTGCAGGATCCCGAATTCCTCGCGCAGAACCCGCGCTGCGGTGGGATCGGTGTTCCCGGGGTGCAGCATTTTCAGAAGCACCTTGGTGCCGTCCTGCCGCCTCTCTACCCGGACCAGGATGCTGCGGTTGCTTCGATAAACCTCTGTAGCATCGTCATAGTCGGGCAGGATCGAGCTGTGAATAGTCACGGGCGGATGGCGTCCTCGAAGCGCCGCGCCAGCGAACGAACCAGCGCACCCATCCAGTCGGAGCGGCCCAGCTCCTCCTCCAGGGCTTCAGGGGTGATCACACGGACTTCCACATCGCAGGCACAGCGCACCGTCGCCGTGCGGAGGCTGTGGTTGAGCAAAGCAGTTTCTCCCACTACTTCTCCAGGTTCAACCTTGCCGACCACCTCGCCGTCCCGCATGATCTCACAGAGGCCGGATACGAGAAAGTAGGCACAGTTTCCGATGTCCCCCTCGCGGATCAGCAGGTACCCTCGCTGAAATTGACGGGTGGCAAACCACCAACCGTTGCGGACGGCAGCGTTGAGCTCGGCCTGCAGCGCCAGCATGGTGGGGTAGCGGTCGGCGGGATTCGGGGACATGGCCTTCATGGCAATGCGGACCAGCTCGGGAGGCAGCTTCCGGTCGGGGGAGACCTCTTCCGGAGGGCGTACAACGCCCGCTTTGGCGAGCACAAGGCGCTCGTCTGCGGTGGTGCCCTCGTGGGGACGGCCGCCGCAGAGCGCGTGGTACAGCAGGCCGCCCACACCGTAGACATCGGAACGTTCGTCGCAGGGTTCCTGTCGGGCCTGCTCTGGCGGCATCCAGCCCGGAGTGCCCGCCCCGGTCGCGTCGCGCTCACCGATCGGTCGGGCAATCCCCCAATCCATAAGGTAGACCTGACCGAAAGTACCCATCATCAGGTTCTCGGGCTTCAGGTCGCAGTGGATGATACCGCGGTCGTGGGCAAAGGCCAGGGTGTCGCAGACTTTCAGGAGCACCCCCACTGCAATGGCGAGAGAAGCTTGAACAGCACTCTGTCCGTACATATTTCTTTTGCAGAAATTGCGGAAGGTGAGCCCCTCGATGCGCTTCATCGTAAACCAGTAGGCCCCCAGATCGTGGATGGGCACGATGCAAGGGTGGTCGAGCTGTGCGGTGATACGGGCTTCCCGCAAAAAGCGCTCCCGCGTGTGGGGGCGGTCGCGAATGCCCTCCTTCAGCACCTTCATGGCGATACGACGCCGCAAATTCTCTTCGCGTACGTCGTGGATGATCGCAAAGCCCCCTTGGGCGAAGGCCCCCATGTCCGTATAACGGGAAACGAATGGATGATCCGCAGCTTCGGTCGGTGGGATGGACGAGGTCATGGCGCATGAATGTAGCACGGAACCGACCTTTCCGGGAGGGCCGCGATACGCGGGCCGGCGAGGCGCGATCGGGGCGTCGCCCCGGGCAAGGCTGGCGCAAAGGGGCGGCGTACGCTAAGGTTCCGGCTCACTATCCCCCTTTTTCGAGGTCTACCTTGCACTACGATCTGGTTTTTGAGGGCGGCGGCGCCAAGGGAGTGGTTTTTGTGGGTGCGATGCAGGCATTCGAAGCGCACGGCCATAGTTTTGGGCGTTTGCTTGGTACTTCTGCGGGGGCAATGTGCGCATGTCTGCTTGCTGCGGGCTATGGCACCGCTGAGATGTTGGAGGCTCTCTCCGAAAAGAAAGACGGTCGTTCCGTTTTTTCCTCCTTCATCGCCCCGCCGGCGCCGGTGAGCGATGAGGAACTGGAGCGCGGGTCCCTGCTGGCGCTGTTCCGCCAGACCGACATTCCCTTCGCGCCGGCCTATGTGGAGGAGCGGGTGGACAAGGAGATGGCCCGCTGGATTTCGTCGCAACATACGCTTCGACATTTGTACTCCTTTGTGGAGCGGGGAGGGTGGTACTCCGCAGATAATTTCGTCGTCTGGCTGGAGAAAAGGTTGAACAGCGGAAGCTATCAGGGGGCGCCAAGGCATTTTGGCAAGGCGACGTTGGCGGAGTTTTATGCGGCCACCAGGACCGAGGTGGCCTTTGTCGCCGCGGACATCACGGCGGGACGGCTGTTGGTGTTGAACCACCGCACCGCCCCGGATCTACCGGTGGTGATGGCGGTGCGGATGTCGATGAGCATCCCGCTGCTTTGGCAGGAGGTGGTCTGGAGCCCGGCGTGGGGGCACTACCGGGGAAAGGACCTGAGCGGGCACGCCATTGTGGATGGGGGGATCCTGTCCAACTTCCCCATCGAGCTCCTGGTCTCACGGGATTCAAACATAACCGATTTGATGGGTCCGGAGGTGAGCAAACGTCTTCTTGGCTTCCTGATCGACGAAGATCTGCCGGTGGAAGGAGCCGAGGTCACCGAGTCGCAGGGGCCCGCCTACGCAGACCTGAAGACGGTGAACCGGCTGTCCAACCTACTCAATACGATGTTGGGCGCACGGGATATGGCGGTGAGCGATGCGCTGGAGCGCTTTGTACTGCGCCTTCCGGCGCGGGGCTTTGGCATCACCGAGTTTGACATGTCCGACGATCGCCGCGCGCTTTTATTGCGGGCGGGGCGCGAGGCGGCGGAGGCTTACCTGAACAGCGCGGCGGCGCAGGAAAGTGTCAGCTTTGACGGCGAAGAGGTGGACCGGATTCCGCCGAAGGTAAGGAACTCTGCGACGAAGGGCGCGCTGAGGGTGCTAGGATTTTAGGTGAGATTCCAGGGCCTCGGTGACCTGTGCGAGCGTGGGCGCCGCCGTGATGTAGCCGTCGGCGTCGAGCTGGTAGAGGCTGCTGAGCAGGGGGAAGTCCGGGTAGCGCAGGCGCAGCATGTTTCGGGGGCGCTGGCGGCCAAAATGTTCTTTATAGGCGCAGGAACCGGCGTCGTAGTAGGTGCACGTCTGGGGGCGCTCGGGCTTGCCGTAGAGGCCGCAGCTTCCGCTGCCGTCCGCCTGCCGCTGCAGGTGGCGGCATTGGGTGCGGACGATGATGCTGTGGCTGCCGTCGCTATTCATGCCGACTTCGATACCCGGAAAACCGAGGAGGAAGTAGATGTAGTCAAGGTTCTGTCGGCGCAGCGGTGTGGCGAGGGGAAAGAACAGGCGGGAGCAGCACCAGGCGGCACAGCCCTGGCAGGGGCTCTGAAAGTCAGCGTAGTTCCTTTGTTCTGGCTCGACCACCGGGCTGCCGCTCCGGAGGGCCTGCTCCCATTGTTCCCGGTGGTCCGCCCCCTCGCTGTGGGTGGTGACGGGTTTTTCGGGGGGCGGCATGGAGGCCAGGGTGGTCGCCACCTGCTGATAGGAGGGGCGGAGGATGATCTCTCTGGCGTCGTTGAACAGCACCATCCCGGCGTAGATGGTGAGTCTTTCCCGGTCGATGCGCAAGGATAGGCGGCGGTCGTCGGCCTGGTAGATGCGCCGGTAGGAGCAGCCGTAGGGGTTGAAGCGCTTGCAGATGTCGGGCTGTTCGGCGGTGCCGTGAACGGAACAGCGTCGGTTGGAATCCAGTTTTCGGCAGGGAATATGGATGCAGACCTGCCAGGTCTCCATGCCGCTGCCTTCCATCAACTTCAGCTCGATACCCTGAAAATTCAGAAGGTAGAAGCACCAGTCCAGGTCGCTGAGGTTCTGGATTTGGAAGTCCTGCAGCGGTAGCACGGTGCAGCACTCGGCGCTGCAGCCCGCGCAGGGGGATATGCGGGCTTCTTCCAAGGTCAGGGGGCCGGTGGAGGGGGCGGGGCTGCTCATGAAAGCGGTCTAACCCAGCCGGGCCTAGCGCACATAGCCCAGCACCGCCTCGGCGCTGCTGCCGGCGGGGCAGGGGGCATCCAGGGCGTGCAGGTGGACCGCGCCGTTACAACGCAGGAGATACCTGGGCATTTCGCTGCTGCGGGTGGTGGCGGCGTAGCCCAGCAGTCGCTCGTAGCTGCGACCCTCGCAATTACTGTCTGTGGTCATAAAGTGGTCGGCGCCGCTGTAGCAGCGGTAGATCGCCACCCGGTCCGCGCCGGGGTTGGGATAGAGGTGAAAGGGACCGTCCGGGGTGCTTCCCCCGCCACACAGGCCGGGCGGACCGTAGTGTGGGTTACAGACCTCTTCCCAGGCGCCGGTGGCCACCAGGGCGTCCACTTCGGGGGCGTCCACGGTGGGCACGTGGTCGCCGCTGGAGATGGCGCCTTTCACCCGCACACTGCGCACCAGAATCCGGCCTTCGGCCGGCTGACAGCAGGCTTCGCTGGTGTCGGTGCAGCTTCGGGCACCACTTTTGTATACCCGCAAGCAGGACTGCATCAGAGCGAGTCCTGCACCGCCGTCCTCTGCCGTGGGCTCGAAGTCCCGGTTGAGATCACTTCCGTACATGTCCACCCAGAGCCAGTCGCGGCTGTCGTCTGTGGCGCCGGTTTCGCCCATACTCCGCCGCATTTCAGCCAGCGAGGGATCGTAGGGGTTGGCCTGGGGCTGGGCGATGTGCTCGTTCCAGGCGTTGAGGATCAGCACATCCGGCTGTACAGTAAATGCGGTCTCCATCTGTTTTTGAAAGGTGAGCCCCCCGAGACGCCCGGATGCCTGGAGCGGCAGCCCGGCGTAGCCCACCTGGTAGCTGCGGCTGGCGGAGAGCACCGTGCCCAGGGGGGAGGTAGTTGTGTAGCCTTGATTACAAGAACTGCCGGGCTCCACCAGAGTGGTGAAGGCACCGCCAACGGTGCAGGGCTGCATCCAACCTGCTGATCCGGCCGCAAGCTGGGCGCCATCCAGGTTTCCCCACAGCGGCACCGTC
>JBEIQS010000224.1:0-8935 GCA_040376425.1 Alphaproteobacteria bacterium
GGAGGCGCAGAAGCCGGGGCGGGCGCGGCCGCAGGAGGCGCAGAAGCCGGGGCAGGCGCGGCGTTGGGTGCCGCAGAAGCGGGAGCCGCCGCGGGGGCAGGTGCGGCACCGGGGGCCGGTGTCGCGGCCCCTGCGGGGGTGCCGGAAGCCGGTGCGGCCGAAGGTGGGGGCACGGGTGCCGGGGCAGGGGCCTCCGACGGATTCCCCCCCTTTTCCCCAGAGGATGCCGGAACATCCTCCTTGGTGGCCGGAGCAGGATCCTCTCCCGCCCGGGAAACAGCGACGCAGAGCAGCAGGGTCAGCACGGGAAACCGGGGAGGGAGGGACGCACGATTTCCCACTGTATCATGCTGCGGCCTGAATCAGCTACAACCTTATGACATCGTGAGCAGGCGAAAGATTTGTTGAGTCTTCAGGGGGCGTCGCGATCTTCGGGGCGCGCCTTCCGCTGCCGACGACGCCGGGGGTAGGAGACCAGCGCTTCCAGCGGGCCAGAGACGACGTGTCCGAGCCCAAAGATCACAAACAGGGTGGAGATATCGTAGCGAGCGGCGATGGCCAGGCAAGCCCCCGCTACGACCACGACACCGGCCAGCATGCGCGGGGAAAGTTTGAACATCTTCAGCCCCCGGAAGGGGATGCTGGAGACCATCAGAAAGGCCAGGGACAATACAAAAGCAACAACCACCGCGATGCGGGGGGCAGGCAGCTCGGCGCCCGAAAACCACATGATGACGGAGGCGACGGTGCCGCCCGCAGCGGTGATGGTGAGTCCGGTGGAGAAGCGGGTGGCACCTTTATCCGCCGTACAGTTGAAGCGTGCCAAACGGAATGCGCCGCAGAGCATAAAAGCAGAGGCGATGAATACGCCGCCCATTCCCAGGGGCTTGAGCGCCCAGAAGTAGAGCAAGGTGGCAGGTGCAACCCCGAAGCTCACGATATCGATCAGCGAGTCCAACTCCACGCCGAACTGCGAGGCGGTGCCGGTCATCCGGGCGACGCGACCGTCCAGCATATCAAAAACACCGGCAAAGATGATCATCAGACCGGCCTGGTAGTACACGGTGTGATCGGTGCCCGCGGTCCCCGCCAGAAGCATGGCGTAGAAGCCACAGAAGAGGCTGGCAGCCGAGAACCAGTTCGGGGGGTTGAGAAACTGTTTGACCATATTCATCGGAGGGAACCTTCCGGAGAGAGGAGCCACCGGTGCAGGTGCTGCTCCAAGGCGGCAGCATCTTCCGGTGCACAGCGGAAGACCACCGCATCCGCGGCAGCCCACCAGGCGAGCGATCGTCTCTCGGCAGCCGCAGCCGCGTCAAGAACCTGAGACAGAATATGTGGATCCTGGCCGGCACGGCTGCCCACCACTGCCACCGTGGCGGCGGACTCCAAGCCCTCCATCACGCGGTGCAGGTTGCGCCGGTCCACCAGCAAGCCATCGGCTGTGGCGTGGCGTATGCAAGGAGCAGGCAGGCTTTTCAGTGCCGACAGCGGCAGTAGCCCCAGCTCTTCGTCGCGGCAGAGGGCCAGCACCCGTGCGGGGGGCGTTCCGGGAACAATGCGGCTTCCCGGCCGATCCGAGAAGCTGGCGGAGGCACGCAGGGTGATGCCTTCACGCGCGGCCCAGGCGACTGCATCCTCAAACAGCACTTTGGCGCCGTTTCGGGCCAGGGCCAGGGCTTCGTCCAGGCTCATTTCGTCCAGCCGCTGGGTTCCAGCGACGCTGCGGGGATCTGCGGAGTAAACCCCATCCACATCTGAGCATAGCTCACATTCATCGGCTTGAATCGCCGCAGCCAATACCACTGCCGTTGTGTCGGAACCGCCGCGCCCCAGGGTGGTGACTTCGCGCTCGCGGCTCATCCCCTGGAAGCCTGCGACGATCACCACTTCTCCAGCCTCCAAGGCCTCTAAGAGCCGATCCGGTCGAAGTTCTACGACCCGGGCGGAGGCGTGGGAGCTGTCGGTGATAATCCCGGATTGGGAGCCAGTAAAGCTGCGCGCGGCTACGCCCAACTCCCGCAGGGCCATCGCCAGCAGCGCCATGGTGATGCGCTCACCCACGGACAGCAGCATGTCCAGCTCGCGCCGCTCGGGCTGGGGCGAAAGCTGTCTAGCGAGGGCTAACAGTTCGTTGGTGGTGTTGCCCATGGCCGAGACCACCACCAGGAGCTGGTGCCCCTCCTGCGCCCGCTGCGCCACCCGCCGCGCCACCTTTCGGATGCGCTCCACATCAGCGACCGATGAGCCGCCATACTTCTGGACAATTCTCATCTACTGGACCAGGAAGTCATCGAGGAAAATGGTATTATCTCCTCGATCGCTGGAGAGATAGCCGGTGATGTCCTGGATCTCTACGCGCCGGACGGCGGTCAGCGACGCGCCGGGCAGGGGATCCAGGGTACGGAAAAACACAATGGGAAGCCGAATATCCACCCATTCCTCTGTGGGAATAATGGAAAGCGGCGCTGAGAACCGGGTGCCATCCGCGGAGTGCAGCAGGACCTGGATCTCAGCGGGGAAGGAGGATGCCCGGGCCCGGAAGTAGATCTCCCGAACGGCCTGATCACCCGAAAAGCTGAAACTCAACCGGTCGATCTCCTGGACCCGCACCACGGTGTCCCAGGCCAGCACCCGTACGCCCTCTTCTATGGAACGCACCGTCAGCGCACCGCCTGCCGGAGCATCGGCCCCCCGGACCAGGGATCCGGGTCCCTCCTCGAAGCTCCACTGCACGGGCAGGGTGGTCACCCCCTTCCGGGTGAGCTCGATGTGGGCAATGAGGGCATCTGCCTTCTTTTTTTCGTCCGGCGCCCCGGCAGCCTCGCGCAGAGCGACCACCGCGCCGTCCAAGTCGCCCGCCATAAACCGTGCCCGCCCCAACCAGTACAAAATCTCCGGCCGAAGCGGATACTTCCGAGACATATCCTCGGGAAGCAGCTCCTGGTAGTACTGAAGCGCCAGTACGGCATTGCCGTCGGCGGCCTCCACCAGCCGCGCGTCGTACAGTCCCTCCCAGGTCCGTACGTCGTCGGCGGGGCCCGCCCATACGAGGGGCAGTAGCAGGATCACCCGATTTCCTCCCCCACAAATTTGTAGCCGATGCCGTGCAGCGTCTCGATGAAGCGGGGCTGCCCGGCGTCGTCATGCAGCTTCTTTCGGACGTTCAGAATGTGCGTATCAACCGTGCGTGTGGTCACCCCGGCGTTGTACTTCCAGATGGAGCGCAGCAGCTCCTCCCGGCCCAGCACCTTGCCCCGGTGCTCGATCAGGTAGCGCAGCAGCTCCTGCTCGCGGTTGGAAAGCCGCTCGATGCCATCGGTGTGCCGAATGGCATAGTTGTCCAGGTCCACGTCAACGCCGACGTAGCGATAGAGACTCTTGTTTCCACCTGCCCTTTTCAGTACGGCCTGGATGCGGGCGCGCAGCTCCAAGAGCGAAAAGGGCTTGGTTACATAGTCATCCGCACCCATGCCGAAGGCCAGCAGCTTGTCCTGCTCCAAGGTGCGGGCGGTGACCATGATCACCGGGCCCACATAGCCCTGGGCACGCAGCTCTTTCAGGACTTCAAAGCCGTCCATTCCCCCCGGACCTTCGGGCCCCTCGTGCAACATCACGTCCAGGACGGCGCAGTCAAAGCGGTTCCGACGGGCCAGCTCCAATGCCGCTTTTCCACCGCGCGCATGGCTGACATCGTAGCCCTCGCGGGTGAAGAAGGCCACCAGGGAGGAGACAACCTCTTCTTCATCTTCCACAAACAGAATGCGCGGCATCTTACCTCTCTACAGTAGCGTCCGGGGGTCGGACGGGAAAATGGAGTATGAAGGTGGTTCCGCTGCCAAGGACTGAGCGGACAGACACCCGACCATTGTGGGCTTTCATGATATAGTCAACAATTGTAAGCCCGAGGCCGGTACCTTTCCGGCGCCGCGCCTGCGGGTCATTGCTGCGGTAGTACTGGGAGAAGATCAGCTTCTGCTCCTCGGGGGCGATGCCGATGCCACGATCGGCCACCTCCACCCACACTTCCTGGTCCACCAGGAGCACTCTAACGCCGATCCAACCGGCGTCCTGACCATATTTTGCCGCATTTGACAGCAAATTGGTCAGCGCCTGGGCCACTGCCTCAGGATCGTGGTGGATAGCGGGCAAATCCTCGGGCAGCTCGAGTTCAACTTCGACGCCGGCCATCTCCATGCCCACCTGCGAGGACTCCACCGCCCGGATCACTGTCATCGCCAGGTCGCCGGGCCTGATCCAATACTTCTTCACGCCGCGCCGGATGGCGGAAAAATCCAAAATGTTGTCTATCATTCGGGAGAGGCGCTCACACTCCCGCATGATGATGCCGTAGTCGCGAGAGCGCCCTTCTTCGCTGGTCACCACCCCCAGAAACAGGGCCTCCGCCTTCACCCGGATCTGGGTGAGAGGCGAACGCAGCTCATGCGAAACCATCGCCGCAAAATCCGCTTTTTCTGCTGCCGCATCCAACTCGCGCTGTAGCAGGCGGGCGGAAACCAGGGCGCCAATGCCGATCATCAGCACGGAGAGCATGATGATGCCACGCCCACGCTCCACCTGCTCTTCCTGCCGCAGGGCCAAGGCCGCCGGATAGCGGGGGCGCACCACCATCGACCAGCCAGGAAGCCAGGGAGAAAGAGACCTTCTTGTAAGTGTATCCGCGCCAATCATCCCGTTGGGATCCGCCACCTCCACCTTCACATCCGCATCCGATCCGGTGCTGCGCGCCGCGAACAACAACAAGCGGGCACGCAGGGTACGGAGGTCCATCCCCAGGATGTATTGATCGTTGTCCGTCCAGGTGATCGCCCACAGCGCCTGTTCGGTGCGCGTGTAGGAGAACTGTCCCGATGACAGCTTCAGGAGACGCCCCTTTGCTCCCAGAGAATCCATCTCCAATAGGAAACGCTCGGCGTGGTAGAGCGACGCGCTGCGCTCCGCCAACCGAATCCGGGTGCGGCCCAGCCACTCCGGGTCGGCCAGCGGTGCGGTGAGGTCGAGCGCACGCCGGGCCACCGCAGCCTCGCCACCGCGCCCGATCACCCAGGTTGCACCAATCAACTCTTCTACAAGGCCCTGCAGCTCAGCCTGTCCCGCCACCGGGTTCCGGGCCAGCAGGCTCTCGCCCATTTTCAGGCGGGCGAGGTCCCCAAAGCGGAAGCCGTAGATGTCGCGCAGGTCCCCGTAGCGCTGGAGCACCTCGCGATAGGAGCTATCCGCACCGGCCACATCCCCCATCGCCAGCAGCGCGCCGGCCCGCCCGATCAGTGCCGCCGCCAGGGCGCGGTCGCCGTGGGCCTCCCGCATGGCCTGGGTATAGGTGGCAGCGGAGCGCGCATACTCCTTGTGCTGGAACAGGGCAAAAGCCTCCTGTTGACGCGTAAAGAGCAGCATTTCCTGGTCTTCCAGGTACGGAATCTCCTCTCGCGCGAAGGGACCGGCAAGGTTTCCCTCGGCGTCGAAGCGGAAAACCACCCGCAGCGTATCCGCAAGCTCTGGAAGTCGAATCCCCAGCGACTCGCCCGACTTAAGGCGGTTCAGGGTCGCATCTTCAAAGTTCTGGAAGTAGGCACCCACCTCGCTGACGGCGGCTTCGGCGGCGAGGTCCGCCTCGCGTGCCACCTCGGCCGCACCCGCCCGCTGTTCAGCCCGAATGCCCTGGATGCCGTACCAGGCCAGCAACATGCCCGGTGCGAGCACCGTCATGGAAAATATACCCACAAAGCGGATAACACCGCGAAGGTCGTAGACCTCTTCGCGCGCACGCACATCGCCCCGAACCGCATCGCGCAGGCGACGGATCAGCATGCTCAGGCTGTCGCGCGGTTCCGGGATCAAGGAGACACTGCCGCCGAATGTAGCCCGATTTGTGGGCTGCGGCGCGGAAGGTTAGCCGGGAACGATGAAGGCGATCCGAATCGATGCACATGGGGGGCCCGAGCAGCTCCGACTCGTCGACCTGCCCGATCCGCAGCCGAAACCTGGGGAAGTCCAGGTCCGCGTGAGCCATGTTGCGCTCAACCACCTGGATGTGTGGGTGCGCCGGGGGGTGCCGGGACACTCCTTCGGTCTGCCCCGGATTCCGGGCTCGGACGTTGCGGTGCAGCATGGGGGGAAGGACTGGGTACTTCAGCCCTCTTGGGGCTGTGGGCTCTGTGATGCCTGCCTTTCAGGAAAGCAGGATCGTTGCAAGAAATTCAAGATTCGTGGCGAGAGCACCGATGGCGGTTGTGCGTCGCTCCTTTGTGTTCCGCCATGGATGCTTCTGCCGGTGCCCCCCCAGCTCAGTCCGGCGGAGGCGGCAGCGCTACCACTCACGCTGCTGACCGCTTGGCATATGCTGGTGGGACGTGCACAATTGCAGCGCGGGGAGCGGGTGTTGGTGCAGGCGGGGGGCTCGGGTGTAGGGGTGATGGCCATCCAGATTGCGCGCCTTTTCGGCTGTGAAGTACACGCCACCTCTGCCGACGAAGGGCGACGGCGGCGCATCGCCGATTTGGGAGCAATTCCACACCCTTATGAAGACATCCCTAAGAATATGGATGTGGTGGTGGAGACGGTAGGACAGAGCACCTGGGATGCCTCCTGCCGGGCCCTGGCTTGGGGGGGGCGTCTGGTATGCTGCGGTGCGACATCGGGCCCGGAGGTGGGGCTGAACCTTCGCTTGTTGTTTTTTAAACAACTGACATTGTTGGGCAGCACCATGGGCAGCCCGGCCGAGCTGCGGACGGCTTGGCGCGAGGTGGAGGCGGGCACCATCCGGCCGGTAGTGGATCGGATCCTACCCATGTCGCGCATCGGCGAGGCCCACGGCCTTCTGGAGCGTCGGGAATTGTTCGGAAAAGTGGTCTTGGAACAGGATTTAGAATGAGCTACGCGCCGCGTCATCGCCTTCCATTGTGGACGCCCGGCCGGGGAGCCTCGGGCCGCTGGAAGCAGAGCCCGGAGGATTTTTCGGTGGTGGAGCTGCCCGCCCGGGAGCCGGAAGGCGAGGGGGAGCACCAGTGGCTGCGGGTGGAGCGCTGTGGCTACTCCACCGAAGAAGTGGCCTCGGCCCTGGCAGAACGGGCGGGGGTGCCCCGCGTGGCCATCGGCTACGCCGGGCTGAAGGACCGGCAGGCGCGCACGGTACAGGACTTCACCGTGATGGGGGGGCAACCGGTGACGGAGCTACCTCAGGGGATGGTCATCAAAAAGAGCTCTCGGAGCCTGCATAAGCTGCGGGTGGGGGAGCTGGTGGGCAACCGCTTTGACATCCGTGTGCGGGGCTGCGATCTGGATATTCTGGAAGATCGCGCCCGTAAGTTGGAGAAAACCGGAATGCCCAACTACTACGGCGAGCAACGGGTGGGCACGGATGCGCCGCGCCGGGGGCACGATGCGCTGTTGGGGCGGGGGCCTCGGCTGCCGGAGCCGGAGCTGAAATTCGCTCTTTCTGCCTATCAGTCCTTATTGTTCAACGACGTTCTGATCCGTCGTGGGCCCCGGCGGCTCCGCGGTGATCTGGACGAGGAGGGCATTCCCACCGGCCCGATCTTCGGCGCCACCATGCCCTGGCCCTCGGATCAAGCCTTGGAGCTGGAGGAGAGCATCCTGTTGAACGAGGGGCTGCCCGAGGGGGTGTGGACCCGCTTTCCGCGCCTGACCCGTGGCACCCGCCGGAAGCTGTGGGTGGATCTGAAGATCCGCATCCAACCTGTGGAAGATGGAGCATGGCTGCGCTTTGGCCTGCCCCCGGGCAGCTATGCGACGGTGCTTTTGGAGGAATTGCTGTAAGGCCTGTAAGGCAGCCACGTTTCGCACGTTTTTCCTCCATGCTGATGCTCCTTCTGGCCTGCGCGCTGAACTCGCCGCCCTCGGAAGCCCAATCTTCCGACGCCTCCCCCAATTTGTCGGCGACGGAGCTCGCAAAGCCGGCGCCGCCGGCAGAGCCCGCACCCCCGGCCTGCCCGACCACCTTCCCCAACGAGAGCCCGGCCCAGGGCATCCTGGTGCAGAAGGGGGCCCGGCGCCTGTCCTACTACGAGGCGGGGCAGCTTGCCGTCTACAAGGACGCACTCGCCTGTTTCGAGATTTCCCTTGGTTTTACGCCCGATGGCCACAAGCAACGCGAGGGCGACGGCCGCACCCCGGAGGGGCGCTACCACATCTACACCAAAAACCCCAAGTCGCAGTTCTACCTGTCCCTGGGCATCTCCTATCCCAACGCCGCAGACGCAAAAGCTGGTTTGGAAGCTGGGACTATCGACAATGCCGCCTACAACCGCGTGCTGAAAAGTCCGAGCTGGCCGCCCTCCAACACCGGGCTAGGGGGGCTGATCTTCATCCACGGCGGAGGGGTGGGCAGCGACTGGACCTGGGGCTGTGTGGCCCTGGAAAATGAACATATGAAGTATCTTTTCGACCGCATCCAGACCGGGGCGGCGGTGTTGATACAGCCCTAAGGTCCCAGCGGCAGGCCCAGCTCCACCCAGAGGAGGAGAAAGGCCGTCCAGAGCAGGAGAAAGACCAGTGCATAGGGCAACATCGCCGCAAGCAGGGTTCCCAGCCCCGTCTCTGGATTGTAGCGCCGCGCAACCGTCAGCACCACGGGCAGGTAGGGGAGCAGGGGAGAGATGACGTTGAAGGGGGAATCTCCAACGCGATAGGCGGCCTGGGTGAGGGCAGGGGAGATCTGTAAAATCCCAAGCATTGGCACAAAAACAGGTGCGAGAATCGCCCACTTGGCCGAGGCCGACACGATCAGGAGATCCAGCAGTGCGGTGAACAAAATGAAGGCCACCAACAGGACCGCGCGCGGCAGGTCGGCCTGCTTCAACAGCTCGGCGCCGCGCACGGCGAGCACCAGACCCAGGTTGCTCCAAGAAAACCAGGCGACCACCTGGGCAGCGACAAAGGAGAGCACCAGGTAGCC
>JBEIQS010000284.1:0-6321 GCA_040376425.1 Alphaproteobacteria bacterium
AAGGCACCCAGCGGCAGATGATCTATGCGGGTCTGGCCGCGTCGCAGATTCACCATGTGCTGATCACCCATTTTCACGGCGATCATGCTCTGGGACTGGCCGGATTGGTACAGCGCATCTCCCTGGATCGGGTGGAGCAGCGGGTGCATGTGCACTACCCGGCGTCGGGACAGGTGTACTTTGATCGCTTGCGCCATGCGACGATCTTTGTGGATAACTCCAAGATTGAAGCACATCCGATTCGAGAGGAAGGCACCATCTGGGAGGAGGAGAACTTCCGTATCGAGGCCCGACGCCTGGATCATGGGGTGGACACCTTTGGCTACCGGCTGAAAGAGCGCGATGGACGCCGGATGTCTCCCGAGCGTCTCGCCGCGGCGGGCATTCGCGGCCCCGCGGTCAAGGAGATCCTGAGCCGGGGCACCCTGCAGGTGGAAGGGCGGGACATCCGACTCGAAGAAGTGAGCGACGCCCGGCCCGGCCAAATCTTCGCCTTCGTGATGGACACCCGCCCCTGTCCCGGCGCGGATCGATTGGCCGCCAACGCCGATATGTTGGTCTGCGAGGCCACCTATCAAGACAGCGAGCGGCGCGAAGCCTGGGAGCATCAGCACATGACCGCCAGCCAGGCCGCCGAGATCGCCCACAAGGCCGGGGCCCGGCTGCTGGTGCTGACCCACTTTTCGCAGCGCTACCCGGATGTGGAGGGCCACCTGCAGGAGGCCCGGCAGATCTTCCCCGACGTGGTCGCGGCTGCGGACCTGAAACATTTTTCGGTGCCGCGACGACTGACCTGAGCGATTGAACGATCGTTCAAACGCTCACTGGCAAACCGGATCCATGCGTGCAAAGCGGTTGTTGGTCTCGTCGCACTCAAACAGCGAGCCGCGCCCCGTCCCGTCGTCGTCCACGCTCAACACAAAGCCACCGTCCCCGATCTCGGTGGGCTGCACCACCAACTCTTCGCTGGGAAGCGCCTGCCCGGCAGGAACCAGGGGCAGCGTCACCGTCGTGTACGGAACCTCCACGCCGCCCATGACCATGTAGAGGGTAAGGGAGCTTCCTGCCTCCACATCCACGGCCCCCTGGTTGTAGACCCGGTAGGATATCCGCGCCGGACCACCGGCACAGGTGCCCACGCAGAAGTCCACCAGCTCCACGACCAAGTCTGAGTAGGCCGGATCATCCACCGACGGGCGCGCCCGGAACACGTTGTACTTCTGCCAGGAGGCCTCGGGCGGGCTGGGAACCGTCCCATCCGGGTTGATGTTGGTCACCGCAAAATCATGCGTTGCCCATGTGGTTCCTGACTTGGGCCACCCATCTCCGGTGTGGCCAAACACCGTGACTCCGCGCCACTGGGTGCCGTTGGAGGCAATCACAATCTCCGCCGAGCCATCGTTGTCCACATCTGCGGTCACCGGGTACTCCCAGACGGTGCCTGAGGAGTGGTTGCCGTTGATGTAGTTCACCACACCGGTGGATCCATCGTAGATGCGAAGGTTGTCCTCGTCCGCATAGAGCAGTTCGTACGCACCATCTCCATCAACATCATAGCCGGAGCAACCGGCCAGACCGGAGCTGTCGCGGATCTGGGCCTGCCACAACTGCGTGCCGTCCACCTCCCACACCGACATGGTGTTGTTGGCGGGAATGGCAATCTCCACGTCGCCATCGCCGTCGAAGTCCGCAGCACAGGGAGGACCGGGGTTGGAGCCGGGGATCTGCCAGGAATCCAGGAGGCTTCCGTCCGCATCGTGCAGGAAGCAGGTGGAGCCGGACACAAAAAAGATTTCTCCATCCGGATCGCCGTCCGTATCCACCACCGCTCCGAAGTTGCCGGCGCCGTTCCCGGTGTTGGACCAAAGCAAGCGCCCCCGGGAATCATAGACGTTATTGCCCAGGATAATCTCCTGCTGGCCGTCCTGGTCCACGTCCGCCGCGATGGGCGTGCGCCAGGAATTCGTTGGTTGAGCAAGGGCCTCGATCAGCGAGCCGTCGGCACCGTTCACCAGACCCACATCGCCAATCACCTCGATATCTCCGTCGTTATCCAGGTCCGCCACCGTGGGCTGCGGGTACATCATCATCCCGGCGATGGCTGCCGACTCCCACTCGGTGCGGCCCGTCGCATCCACCGCCGCAATTTTGTAGCCGGTCTTAAAGGCGATGATCTCCGGTTCGCCATCGCTGTCCACATCGGCGATGGTCACCCCTCCCTGACCATCAAAGCCGGCAACTTCAAAAATCACACCAGAGCCGTCACCGTGGAGCGCCACCAAGGTGTTGGAGGTCCAGGTGGAGAAGGCGATGTCGGGGATGTCCGCCTCGTCCACAATGCCGTCGCCGTTGTCGTCCGTCAGGTTGCCCACGGCCGGCATCACAATGACCCCGGACCCGCCGCTGACGGTGTATTGCCACTCAATTCCCGCATTCCACGGGTCGCTCACCATGCCGCCCGCTGTGGTGCCCGAGCACTCCTCCAGGATGGTCACCGCCTCGATTCCTGTGGTCTGCACACTGCAGTCCTGCTCCATGCAGTCGGGCAGACCATCCAGATCGCTATCCGGAAAATCCTCGTCGATCTCCCCATCTCCGTCGTCGTCGCCGCCATTGCACTCCTCGACCGGGGGCGCATCTGAGTCGTCAATCGGAGGGTCAACCGGGTTTCCGCTATCAAAAACCCCCGGCTGTTTCTCGTCACCCTGCACCCCATACTCAGAGCACGCAAGAAGAAGTAGGAACATGGACACCTCTGGTTGACTAGGTCTCATCTGGCTCGATGGGACGTGCAATCCGTGCCCCCATTGTACTCCAGCGATCATCTTGCGGGATAGCTTTCTGCAATGACGCTGTGGATGACCGGCGCGCGGGGATGGATCGGGACCGCACTTCGGCGGGAGCTGAGTGCATTCGACCACCGACCGCTGCCCCATCGCCCCGACCTCCTGCCCCGGTGGGAGACGCCGGGCTGGCAAGCCGGTGACATTCTGGTGCATCTCGGCTGGTATGTGGCCCCCGGCGACTACCTCCAGAGTCCGGAGAACGAGCGCTGTTTCCAGGCCGGCCGAATCCTGATCGATGCCGCGTTGTCTCGCGGTCTTCGCGTGGTGGGCGTCGGGAGCTGTTTGGAGTACGGTCGAGGGGGCGGCCCCTATGGGGAGACAGACCCGGCGGCCCCCCATGCTCCCTACGCCCGATGTAAATCCGACTTGTTCCAGCTCTTTCAAGGCCACCCGTCGTTCACCTGGGCGCGCCTCTTCCACCTCTTTGGTGCGGGAGAGCATGGCGCCCGCCTGGTACCGACGGTGTTGCGCGGCCTGGAAAATCGGCAGCCCGTGAGCCTGCTTCCCGGCCATATCCGTCGTGACTGGCTGACGGTAGAGGAGGCAGCGGCTGGGCTTGCCCTGCTGGTCCGGCAGACCCCGGGGGGGGCCTTCAACCTCTGTGCGGGCGAGAGCTGGAGCCTCCAGGAATTTCTGGAGCCCACAGCAAACCTTTTCGGGGGCGTCAACCTGCTGCACTTCGGTGCCCGCCCGCTCCCCCACCCCGACGAGGAGTGGCTGACCGGCGACGCTACCCGTATTCAAAGCCTGGGTTTTCGGCCTTCGCTGCCCGCCCCCGAGGCCCTGCGCGCCTATGCAGCCAGCAGGTCGTCGGCCGTCAGCTCTGGCGCCGCCTTCTCCTTCTCCCACTCCAACAGGCCCAGCTTTTCGTAGTACGAACGTACCCGATCGGTCATCAGCCCGATCCGACGGAGGTTGGGCACCAGGCGGCGGAACATGGTGTGGCGGAAGCGCCGCATATAGGTGGACTGGAGGCTGATCCGATCCCACTCTCGCCGACTCACCGCATGGGCCCAATACTCTTCGTAGTATTCATGCGCAAGAAAGCGGTTCCGCATCAGAACGCACATCTCATAGGCCCAGTCTTCGCGCTCGCGTCGCTCCGCCTCGGGAAGCTCCTCGCTGTAGAAGCGCTCCAGGGCCACCACGCCAAAATGCACATGCCGCGCTTCGTCCATGATCACCAGGCGCAAAAGCTCTCGAAGAAGCGGCTCTTTGGTGGACAACCGCAAGGTACCAAAAGCACCCAGGGCCAGCCCCTCCACCAGGATCTGCATGCCCAGAAACTTCAGGTCCCAGCGGGGATCCCGCGAGAGAGACTCCAGGATCACATACAAATTGTCGTTGATCGCGTAGCGGCGCTGGAGCTTATCGTCCAGATAGCGTTGAAAAACCTCCACATGCCGCCCCTCGTCGGCCACCTGAGTGGCGCCATAGAGCTTTGCGTCGTACCAGGCGATGGACTCGGTGATCTGACAGGCGGCGAAGAGCGCGCCCTGCTCGCCATGCAGAAACTGGGACATCATCCAGGATAACATGGCCGCCCGATGTTCCCGCTGTGCCGACATCGGCAGGTTCCGATAGGCCTGGAACTCCGCGAGCGGGGAGGATGCCTCGTCAAACAGCTCCACGTCGGGATCCTGGGCGTCCACCCGGATGTTCCAGTCCAGGTGCAGATCCGGGTCCCACTGTCCGGCCCGGGCCTGCCGCGTCAGCCTGGCAAGGCGGGGCTGGTCCCGCTCGTAGGTCCAGGTGTAGCAGGTTCCGTGATGGGCGGGAATAGTAGAGGTAGGTCCTGCCTTTCCCCTGCGCAGCAGCAGCCCATTCACAGCCGGCAGCACCAGGTTCTTGGCCACCCGAAGATCGAGGATATGGGAGTCTCCACCAAAAGGAAGCGAGCGCACAGTCACTGAGCACCTCCACGGGGTAGAACGGAAGCCAACACCTGACGTCCCGCCCGCGCCGCCTCCTCCCGTCGGCCCCAGATGGGCTCTCGCAGGGGTCCGGCCGCTGCGGAAAGCAGCGCATTGGAAGCGACCATCACCAGCGCCTGGCGGGAGCTGGGTCCAAAAAAGGTGGCGACCATGTCCAGGAGCGGTACCACCCGCTGTTGGAGCAGCAGCCGGCCCGGCCCCTCCTCTGCCACCAGCTCTCGCAGGAGAAGCCGCGCAAAATCAGGACTTCTTTCCAGAAAGCCCACCCAGGCTTCCACCGTCGCTGACATCGACCGCTGCACGTCTCCATGCGCGCCCATCGCGGCGCGGAGCTCGTCGGTCAAGGTCTGAAAACTCCGGTCCACGACCCGGCCATACAGCACTTCCTTGCTTTGAAAGTGGTACAGTACTGAGGCGCGCCGTATCCCGGCGGCCTCCCCCACTTCCTCCAGCGAGACGCCGGCAAAACCCCGGCGTGCGAAGAGCGGAAGAGAGACATCCAAGATCCGGTCCGCCGTGGAAGACCCCGCCGGTCCCACCGGACGACCCGCCCGCCGCAGTTCTGCTGTATCGGCCTGCATGTTTGGAGAATATCTACCCCCTCGCAGATTGTCCAGCAGGACTATCTACTTCCCCGTAGATTTGATGAAAATTATCTACTCATGAGTAGATATTGGCAGACCCGGGAATATTCTACCATGAAGTAGATATTCAAAATACGCGTACAAGGCAGCTATTTTCAATATTCTACTCATCAGTAGATTTATCACATCGCACACCGCTACCAGCCAACGGTGTCCTCCCGCCCTCGTAGGCACAGACGATACCCTTCCCGCAACGCCCTCAGCACAGGCCTAGGCGTCGCGTGGGGTGCAACTCTCTCGCGGGGGGGGCATAAGGCCCCTACAGGATCAACCGCATCTGGCGGTAGTCCTGGCCATTGCAATACTCATCGCAATGAACCTCGACTTCCTGAAACCCGAACTTGTCTTTGTACAACCGCTGGGCGGGCAGGTTGTTCTCTGCCACCTGCAGCGACACGGCGCGAATACCGTGGGCGCGAAGCAGGTCCAGCACCCGGTCCAAAAAGTGGCGGCCCATTCCGTTCCCACGCCAGCCCGGACGAAGGGCCATGTTGAAGATCACCACCTCGTCCGGCTGCGAAAAATCCCGGAGGCAATGGCAGGATCCAACAAGGACATCGTCCACCCGCGCGATGTAGACCCGACCATGGCGAAGGAAAGCCCCCAGCGAGAACCTGGAAAAGGTCGGTTCCGCATAGGTAAGCAGGTCCAGCTCGTTCAGAAAGGGAATGAGGCCCGGATCGTAGTGGACCACTTCACGGACGGTGAAGCCCGGTGGGGGGGTGGCGTGAGGGGGGGGGTGCGTGTGCGGCCGGAGCCACAGGGCGCGGCTTGAGGTCGCTCGGATGGGGGCCGGCTCAGGCTGCGAGGGCGGCCTTGTAGGCGGCAGGCGTCAGGCGCTCGAGCGGGAGGGCGTAAAGGTCGCGGTGGGTGCCGACGCGGTCGAAGACCCAGGTG
>JBEIQS010000135.1:0-16076 GCA_040376425.1 Alphaproteobacteria bacterium
CCAGGTGCACCTGTACCACCCGGTCCAGCGGTAGGCCGTCCAGGTAGACCATGGGGTCAAAGCCAAGGTTGCAGGACGATACAAAGATGTTGTTCACGTCCAGGAGAATGGCGCAGTCGGCGGCCTCGGCCACCTCTCCCAGGAAATCCCACTCGGCGACTGTGGAGTCCTTGTAATTCAGGTAGGCAGATACATTTTCCACGGCCAACAGGGCGCCGACCTCTCCCTGCACCCGCCGCACCCGCTCCACCACACCGTCGCGGATGGCGGGGGTATAGGGGAGGGGAAGCAGATCATGGACCCGGTGTTCGCGGGTGCCGGTCCAGCACAGGTGGTCAGAAAACCAGGGTGGACGTATAAAATCCACCAGGGCGCGCAGCCGCCGAAGGTGCTCTGGATCGGCAGCGCCCCCCAAGGACAGGGATACCCCGTGGGGAACCACGGGATAGCGCTCGGCCAGTTGTTCCAGGTACCAACGGGGAGATCCCCCCTCCGTCATGTGATTTTCGGAAAGGATCTCGAACCAGTCCATCTCCGGGCGCTCCTCCACCACCTGGTGGTAGTGGGGCACCCGGTAGCCCACCCCGATGCCCAGCACGGGCACCGAAAAGCGGGAGGTGGAAGCTACATGTTGCAACCGCCCTTGCCTTTGCAGGGGTTCTTGCCCTTGCACTCGTTCTGGCCGGCGACGGCACAGCCGCCTTGGCCCTTGCACTCATTCTGGCCCTTGCAGCTATGTTTGGCGACCGTGGCGGGCTGGGCGCCTTCGGCACCGGGGGTGGTCGCGGCGGCCGCGGGAGCCGCCGGATCGGCGGGGGCCACGGCAGCAGCCGGTTGCGCAGGCGGCGCGGGGTGGGCGGGTGCGGCGGGCTGAGCGGGAGCCGCAGGCTGGGCAGGCTTGGCAGGCTCGCCACCGCAGGCGCTGAGGGTGCCGACAACAAGACCGGCGAGGGCGGAGGAGAGAAGCTGGCTGCGGTTCATCGGGATTTTCCTGGGGAGAAGGATGTTTCAGTCGCGGACGCTGTATAACCGATGGACGGCCGCCCGGAAAGGCTCAGCGCTTCACCAGCAGGCGGCTTTGGTAGGGCCCCAGCTCCACGCTCAATGTGTCGCCACTGCTCACAAAGACCTGACCGCTCAACAGGTCGGTCCAGCTCCCAGAGGAGAGGCCCGCAAATGTCAGCCCGTTGCTGAGCGTCCGGCTCTGGTCGCTGCGATTCAGAAGGATCAAGGCACCATCTCCCTCATGAACCCGCGCGTAGGCATAGACATCCGGCTCATTCTCCCACCAGCCCCGCGTCTGGCCGATGGACAGGGCGGGGTAGTCCTTACGCGCCTGCCCCAGCGTCTGCACATGGGCCAACACGGAGGCTTCGTCGGCAGAAAGATTAGGCGAGAAGCGCATCATTTGACGGTTGTCCGGGTCGGCCCAACCCGGCAAGCCGATCTCGTCGCCGTAGTAGATCAGCGGCAAGCCTGGACGCGTCAAGAGGAAGGTCCAAGCCAGCTTCAAGCGCAGGTAGGGCTCCGCGTAGCCCGGCGGCTGGTCGGCGGGCCAGGGCTGGTTGTTCCCGTCACAATTTCCGTCACCATAGAGCGAGCCTACCTCTCCCGAAGCCTGTGCGACAAAGCGCCACACATCGTGGTTCCCCAGGAAGGTGCTCATGGTCTGGCCGGCAAAGCTGCTCTCGGAGGCCTCGGCGACGGACTTCAGAGAGCCATCGCCGTTGGAAAGACCGATTTCATCGCGTGCAAAGGCCGCTACGATGCCCCAATAGAGCGGAAAGTCGAACTGCCCGTCCAGCTCCCGCTCCCCGATGTAGGCCGAGATCAGGCCGCGATCCGGCGTAAAGGTCTCTCCGACCGTGTAAAAATCCTCGTCCCCACCGGCGGACCGGTGCTCGATCTCCGACCGGATGCGGCTCTGCATGTTCCAGTGGACGGAGTGAGGCATATGCTTCACGGCGTCTACACGATAGCCATCGATCTCATAGTCTTTTGCAAATCGGATGGCGTCGTCCACCATCGCTTGGAGCGGCTCTGTTTGGTAGTAGTTCAGATCAGGGAGATAGCCGGCAAACCAGCAGGTCTCCGGCCGCTGATCCCAGTTCACCACGCCATTGCCGTCGTCGTCGTCTTTGCAAATGTGTTTGGGCGTAAACCAGTCGGGATGTTCCTCCACCCAGGGGTGCTCGCTGTGGAGGTGGTTGCCCACCCAGTCCACCAGCACCCGCATGTTCTTGTCGTGGGCGGCGGCAATCAGCGCCTTCAAGGTGGCTTCATCCCCGAAGTGCGACTCAAAATTGCGGTCGGAGGAGGGCCAATAGCCGTGGTAGCCAGACAGGGTGACCCCACAGTCTCCGGCCCAGGCTCCGTCGGCATTGTCCCACGGTGCGGTCAGCCAGATTGCAGTTACACCCAAGCTTTCCAGGTAGTCCAATCGGTCGATGACCCCCTGCCAATCGCCACCCTTGTAGTCCCCCGCCGCGCTGCTCACCCCCTCGCTGCCGTCCAACCCTGGATCGCCGTTGGCGAAACGATCCACGAAGGCGTAGTAGAGCAGGCCCTGCTCCCAGCTCCCGCCGTCCATCCAAAAGGGAAGATAGAGCTCTTCGATTCCGTCACCGCCGGCACGCAGGCTATGTCGTCCGGGTGCCAATCCTGTAGCCGAAACTACCCATGTATCACTGGATGTATCAAGGCTCAGCTTCTCGCCGTCCAGGCTCACCCAGCCATTGCTCACCGTTCCTTCTACCAGGATCTTCGTACTCAACGAATAGGCATCGCGGTCAATGCGCAGCTCGGACAGCGACAAGCCGCCCTCTCCGCAGCCCTGCACCACCTTCAGGCTGTTGCAGGCGGGCCCACCCGGTGAGCAGGAGGGATCCCAGGTATAGCCTTCATCGCATTGAAACTGCTCTTCCTCGGGATTGCAGGACCAGCTACTGCTGCCACCGCTCACCTCGATCACTTTGTAGGGCCAGGCCCCTTCGGCCAGATTCACGGAAGCCACCCAGGAATTTCCATCCTTTTCCATGGGCGTGCCGGTGGTGGACCAGTCGTTGAAGGGGCCCGCCAGGTAGACCGCACTGGGCGAGCCACGGGCGGTGTAGCGGAACACCGTATCGCAGCTTTCCGCCGCCAAGGCAGGATCGACCCGCACAATCAGCGTGGCATCGCCCACGCGGCCACAGGCATCCGTCGCGGCCAGGCGCACCGAGGTGGTGCCCTCAAAATCGGCGTCGGCCGTCAAGACCAGGCGGTTGCCGTCGATCGCGGCGCTCAGTCCCGCGTCGGCCTGCGCGGTGAAGACCACATCTTCAGACTCCTCTTCCAAAAGTGGAGCCAGCTCCAACGTTAAGCTCTCCCCCAGCTCCACCGGGTCCAGGAGCTCCCACGTGGGCGGTGGACCGTCGCAGCAGGCCGAGAGGCCCAGGAGGCTCAGCAGAAAAACAGCACGCATGGTGCCACTGTAGCAGAGCGGCGCGGCGTGGGGAGGCGCGCCTTGCAGAACGGTCAGGCATCCTACCGATCTCCGAAGCCAAGCGGGGAGGCGCCACCCGTGCATTGCCGCGATAGAAGGGCGCGGCGGAGGACGAATGCGTATCCATGTGATCGGCGGCGGACCGGCAGGGCTGTACCTGGGCATCCTGATGAAGCGGCGCGATCCGGGGCATGAGGTGTGGATTCGGGAGCGGAACCGTCCTCAGGAGACCTTCGGCTTTGGCGTGGTATTTTCTGCGGCAACCCTGGGAAACCTGGAAGAGGCCGATCCGGAGTCGCTGCACGAAATCCGCGAGAATTTCGTCTGGTGGGACGACATCCACACCTACATGGGCGGTCAGAAGGTGGTGAGCACCGGCCACGGCTTCTGTGGATTGTCCAGGGTAAAGCTTCTGGACATCCTGTCCCGTCGGGCCGTTGCCCTTGGCTGTATTCTGGACTACGAAACCGACGTGACGGAGGCCACAGATTGGGGGGAGGCGGACGTGATCGTGGCCGCAGACGGGGTGAATTCCCGGATCCGGGCCGCCTATGCCGAGCAGCTCCAGCCCACCGTGGACATGCGCCCGTGCCGCTTCATTTGGCTCGGTGCAAACCTGAAACTCCCTGCCTTTACCTTCATTTTTCGCGAAAACGAAGCGGGGCTGTTTCAGGTCCATGCCTACCCCTTCGACGAGCAGACCTCCACCTTCATCATCGAATGTACCGACGAGGTCTGGCGGAAGTCGGGTCTGGATCGGATGGGTGAAGCTGAGACCTTGGCTTATTTCCAGGCCCTCTTCGCCGATCATCTCCACGGCGCCAAGCTGTTGACCCGCGCGGGCGGCTGGCGCAACTTCCCCAACATCCACTGCGCGCGCTGGCACTACCAGAACATGGTGATTCTGGGAGATGCTGCCCATACCGCCCATTTTTCCATCGGATCGGGAACAAAGCTGGCGATGGAGGACGCCATCGCGCTGGCGGATGCGCTGGAGGGGCCGGGAGACGTGCCCACCCGGCTGGCGGCCTACGACGCCGCCCGCCGTCCCGATGTGGAGAAGCTCCAAAAGGTGGCGCGCACCAGCCAGGCCTGGTTTGAGCATGTGGCCTGGTTTATGGGCCAGGATCCACTTTCCTTCAGCTTCAACCTTCTTACCCGTAGCCGACGTATCGGCTATGCCGAGCTGCAGAAGCGGGATCCCGCCCTGCTGGCGCAGGTACAGGCGGGCTTTGCGACCTCCTGCGGCGTGGGCGAGAACACGCCCCCGGCCTTTACGCCCTTTACCATTCGCGGGCTCCAGCTTTCCAATCGGATCGTCGTCTCGCCGATGTGCCAGTACAGCGCGGTGGAGGGTGTACCCAACGACTGGCACCTCGTACACCTGGGGAGCCGGGCCACCGGCGGCGCGGGCTTGATCATCGCCGAGGCCACCGCTGTATCACCAGAAGGTAGGATCACCCCTGGTTGTACGGGAATGTATCACGAAGACCACGTCGCGGGCTGGAAGCGGGTGACGGACTTCGTCCACCGACACTCTTCTGCGAAAATTGGTCTTCAAATCGGTCATGCAGGCCGAAAGGCAGGCTACAGCATCCCTTGGGAGGGGAGCAAGGTCCTGACGGAAGAGTGGAAGCGGATTGCGCCGTCGGCACTCCCGTGGAACTCCCAGAGCCCGACGCCAGTGGCCATGGATGAAGCCGAAATGGACCGCATCGAGGCAGCTTTTGTTTGGTCGGCACAGGCAGCGGCGCGGGCAGGTTTCGACCTCCTGGAGCTGCACATGGCTCATGGCTACCTGCTGTCCCTATTTTTGTCACCACTAACAAATCTACGTACGGATAGCTATGGAGGCGACGTACAGGGCCGATTGACCTACCCACTGCGGATTCTGCGGGCAGTACGCCAGGTCTGGGCCGGTCCGCTCCTGGTGCGCCTGTCCACCACCGAGTGGGCCCCCGGTGGCACCACCGATGCCGACCGCCGCGCCATTGGCCTGGCCATGAAAGCCGCGGGGGCAGACATGTTGGACTGCTCCACAGGTGGGGTGGTGGTGGATCAGCGCCCCGACTATGGTCGCATGTTTCAGGTTCCGTTCGCAGAACAAATCCGCTACGAGGCTGGGATTCCGGTGATGGCCGTAGGTGCGATCACCGACGTGGACCAGATCAACTCCCTGGTGGCCGCCGGCCGGGCCGACCTCTGCGCGTTGGCGCGCAAACACCTGTACGATCCTGCCTTTGCACTCCACGCGGCCGCGGACCTTGGCGTGGATGTGCCCTGGCCGGTGCAGTATCGGGCGGCGGCTCCCGCCCAGCGCAAGGGATAGACAGGCCGCACATCCGGCGCTACGATGCGCCATGCTTCTGTTGCTGCTTGTCGCCTGTAAAGACCCCTGTGAAACCGAAGGCATCGCCTACCCGGACCCCTCCTGCTACGAGCAGAGCTCCGATGGGAAGCCGCTCCCCCGGGCCACTGAAGACGAATGCACCGGCGTGGGCTACACCCACGGCGGCCCGATCCGTCAGTTCTGTGTGGAGTGCGGAAGCATCCTCTGCCTCTACAAAGTGCGGTCTGATGATGCAATCGGTGGAGCAGAGGTAGAGATTAAAGCTCCGCTTCCAGAGGACCCCGAGTGGGTGGAGTATCACGACGCCTTTGTGGAGGTGGAGGGCAAAGTGGACGGCACCTCTCGCGCCGAGCTGGCCCTGACCGTCACCGACGACGCCGATGCCTATGCCTCCAACCAGACCACGCTGTTCAACCTGTCAGATGCCGCACTTTTGGCGGAGCTGACGGTGCAGGTGTCGCTGATGGCGACCGACGGTACCTACCCGGAGTGTTTGGTGAGCGGTGCCCATCCCGAGCTCTTCGACGATGGCTGCGCAGAGGTGGATTGGAAGGAGTGATACAGGGAGAGTACTTCCTTCTACTCCTTGTAGCATTTGATGTTTCGTGATACATGAAGTCGATGTATCAGTTGCGGGTGCTACAGGTGCAGGGCCCCGCCTGGGTGCAGGGGCTGGCGGTGCCGGGAGCATCGGCCTGGGGTCTGCCGGGAGGCGGGGCGCTGGTGCCAGAGGCCCTGATCGCGGCAAACCTGCGGGTGGGGAACCGGCCGGATGCGCTGGGCGTGGAGTTTTTTGGGGGGCTGCGGGTGGACTGTGCAGTGGGGATAGCGCTGCCGGATCAGAGCGTAGCGACTGGAGATCTCCTGTTTCCTACCGGGCGGGTGGGCTACCTCGCGGTGCACGGCGGCATCCACGTGCCGCCGGTGCTGGGGTCGCCGGGATGGCGCTGCGGACATGGGGTACGGCTCCAGGCAGGGCTATGTCTGCCCCTGAGCCAACCTGGTGGCCATGCGCCTCCTCCTCCTCCTCCCGACCCCCTCTGGTCATCCGATCGGCAGATCCGCGCGGTGCCCGGTCCCGAGCCTTGTTTGACGCTGTTTTCGCAGCCCTGGCGTGTGGGCGAGGGGGACCGCATCGGTCTGCGTCTGGAAGGGGAGCCGCTGCCGGCGGGGGAGGGGAGGGGAGCGTCCACCCCGATGGTGCCGGGCGCAATTCAACTTCCGCCCGATGGACGCCCCATTGTGCTGGGGCCGGACCACCCCCTGACCGGGGGCTACCCGGTGGTGGCCGTGGTGGTACAGGCTGATCTGGGCGCGCTGTTCGGGCGTGCGCGGGGTGCAGCCCTGCGGCTACTCCCCGTGGACCCCGCGCTGGGGCGCCACCTGGATCGGGAGCACCCGCTGCTGCGCCTGCGTCCGAATGTTTTCAATCCTTAGCAATTTATGGAGTGCATATGGGACGTGACAACTATGCGCTGCGTGTGGATCCCGGAGACAAGGTCGCACTGGAGAAGCTCCAGCCCGATGACACGGCCGGTTTCTCCTCCCGAGCGGAGGTGGAGAGCGAATTTCAGGCTCTCACCCGGGAGCTTTGGCAGCTCCAGCAGAAGCTCTATGCGGCGCGCAAGGGCTCGCTGCTGGTGGTGCTCCAGGCGACAGACACCGCGGGAAAAGATAGTGTGATCCGCAAGGTTCTGGGACCCCTGGATTCGCGCGGCTTCCATGTCTGGAGCTTCAAAGCCCCCACCGAGGAGGAGCGGGAGCACGACTTCCTCTGGCGCATTCATGCGAAGGCACCACGCGCCGGGGAGATCGCGGTGTTCAACCGTTCGCACTACGAGGACATTGTGACCGTTCGCCTTGGCAAGTTGTTGCCCAAGGAGCGCTGGATCCGCCGCTACGACAGCATCAACCACTTTGAGCGGATGCTGGTGGACGAAGGCACCACAGTAGTCAAGATCTTTCTACATATCTCCAAAGCCGAACAGGCCCGCCGCCTGAAAGAGCGCTTAGAAGACCCGACGCGCCGTTGGAAATTTGATCCGCACGACCTGGAGGTGCGGGAACAATGGGACGAGCTCCACAAGGCCTACGAAGATGTCTTGGAGCGCTGCTCGACCGCGCAGGCCCCCTGGTGGGTGGTTCCAGCCGACCGCAAGTGGTTCCGCGATCTGGCGGTCGCTCAGATCCTGGTGCGCAGCCTTCGGGCCATGGACCCCGCTTTTCCGTCGCCGTCCTGGGACTGGCGCGACTTCAAGGTCCGGGATTGACGCCGCGGCCCCGGCCGGTCTGCCGCTCGGCCAACAGCGTCAGCGCCCGCAACGAGCGGTCGCAGCGCCGCTGCAGGCTCCGCTCGATCCGGCTCACCAGATAGCCGCCCAACGGCCAGCGTCCGTAGTCCCCTTCGTCCACCCAGGTCACCTTGGTACCGCCCTGAGCCTGGCTGTAGCTGAGGCTGCCATCGGAAGGGGGCAGATCTATGAGACGCTTTTCATAGCGGATGCCCTGCTCTGAGTCGCCGGCCACAATCTCCAGCTCTCCGCCCTCCCAGCGCAGCCCGGCCCCGACCCCACGATCCCCACCAAACGGCTTTATATCCGCCGGGTTTTCGTCGACCATCCACCGGGTCCACTCCTTGGGCGCCTCCACCAGCGGGTGGATCACCGCCACCGGCGCGTCGACAATCACGAAGCGCTCCACGCGCCACTCGGTGCGCAGAAGTGAGCCATACACCAGTACACCAAGGACCAGACCGATGCAGGTGCCCACCGCAGTCAACAACAGCCGCTCGATGCTCATGACCGAGGCTCCCTATCCGCCCTGCCCTTGTCAGGTCAAGCAGTTATGCTGTGCATATGCTGCTCTTCCTCCTGGCTTGTACACGGGTTGCTGAAGGTGTGGACTGCGTGGAACGTGTGGTTGCGGGTGACAATGTCTGTAGCCTGGCCGATCATCCAGGGCGGGACTTCATCCTGCATCTGCCCTCGGCCTACGATGGCACGACGCCGCTGCCGCTTCTGATCTCTTTTCACGGCGGAGGCGGCCAAAAAGAAGGCGCCAACCAGAGCACCTGTAAGGACGGTGTGGAAGGGGACCCCTCCTGCATGAGCAGCGTGGCCGACCAGCGCGGGTGGGCGGTGGTCTACCCCGATGGCACGGGCGCGCCGTTGACCCCGTCGGTGCGGACCTGGAACGCAGGGGGGGGACTCTCGGATGGCTGGAAGTGTGTGAGCGGCTATGCATGCAAGAATGCCGTGGACGATCTTGCCTATGTGGACGCACTCCTCGCAGAGCTGCACGAGATCTTCCCCATCAACGACCAGCGGATTTTTGCGACGGGGATTTCCAACGGTGGCGCAATGAGCCACCGTCTGGCATGCGCGCGTGCAGATGTGTTCGCGGGGATTGCGGCGGTGGGGGGCGCAAACCAGTCGATGATCGACCCCGGTTGTCATCCAAGCCGCCCGGTTCCGGTGCTGCAAATCCACGGCACAGCCGACCCCTGCTGGGGTTTTGAAGGGGGGACGACGGCCTGCCTCCAGAATGATGGAGAAAACTACATTTCTGTAGAGGAGACCCTGGTTGGCAGCGACAGCCGGCGCGGCTGGGCGCGTATGAACGGCTGCGGACTGACCGCGGTGGAGAGCAGCCTGCCGGACACCGCCGAGGACGGAACCACGACCACCCGCTCCGACTGGCCCGGCTGTGCGGCCCCGGTGACCCTGCTCGCTGTGGAGGGCGGCGGGCACACCTGGCCTGGTGGCTGGCAGTACCTTCGCGAAGGGAAGATCGGAAAAGTCGGGCAGGATTGGGTAGCTACGGAGCAAATCCTCGACTTCTTCGAGGCCATCCCTTGACGGTGGAGGAGGCGGCGCTCTGGCCTGTGGTCGTCAGGCCCACCCTCAGGGTTGGACCACCACCCCACCGAAGCAACCGATAGGATCTTCCAGGGGATAGGCCACGCCGACGGTCGTACACATCTCTTCGGGGTAGCCCAGCTCTACGGGGCTGTCGTTGTCCCACTTGCAGATGGTACGGAAGCCGTCGCCCGCACGGACCTGGACTTCGCCGGGCTCGTAGGACTTCATCATCGGCCACTCACGATGGCCCGGCTCCCAATCCGGCACGTTGTACAAGACTTCGCTGCTGCCATCCGGCTTGTTCCACAGGATCTCGTAGGAGCTGCCATAGTCGTGCATATGCCCCAGCAGCGATAGGAGGGTGATGTCCTGTGGCCACTCACAGGTGAAGTCCACCACAGTTTCCTGCCCGGGCGGAATATGCAGCTCTCCCGAGTCAAACTGGATGGAGGCCGCCCAGTGCTCCACCTCTTCGATGGGGACGGTTCCCAGGTTGACCGCGGCATTGACTTTAAGGGTATCGCCGGTGGTATTTACATAGTGCAGGTCCATGACCCAGCGCTGGCCGTTGCGCAGCTTCATCGCCACACCTTCGGGTAGCTGCAGCCAGCTCTGCTCGGGGAGGGGGATGGCCCCCTCGGACTCGATGCCCACAGCCTCAAAAAGTGGAGCGTAGACCGGCATATTTCCGCCCGGATCCGGACACTGTACCAGCGACCCCGGGGGATAGCGATCGTCGTAGACCGCCTTGAGCTGGTTGTGGTGGGTGAAGCCGGGAACCGAAAGGGGGAGCATGTAGTTGACGCCGGTGTCTGGCCCCTCCCAAATCCCGTAGTAGCAGAACAGCACCTCCGCATAGGGCGGGACTTCAAGCTCGGGAGCAAGAAATTGCACGCCCCCTTCGGGCGGATCCGGGAAGTCCATCCGCAGATCCTGCACGCCGTCCTCTCCGAACACCGAGTCGCCCGGCTCTACCTTTTCTCCGGAGCTACAGGCCAACAAGGCGAGGTTCAGCCACATCAACCCTCCTGGGTTCACAGAGAATATGCGCCCGGTCACCACCTTCGGCAAGGGCTGATCGACCGAGGGGCTCACAGGTTGGGCCCCCGCATCAGATAGAGCGCCCCCGATGCGCTGCCACCGCTGTCCTCGGCCGGCGCGGCAATCAGCAGGTCGTCCTGTCCGTCGCCGTCGGCGTCTCCGGCCGCGAGTAGCGAGGCCGCCACATCTGAGGCATATTGACCGGTGAAACGGGCATCTTCGCTGCCCAGCGCGTGTGCACCGGTCAGGGTGCCCAGGTCAAAGAAGACCAGGGCAGCCCCGGCGTTGCTCGCCGCGGTGTCGTCCTGATCGTCGCCCACCACAAGGTCGATGGTGCCACCGGCATCAAAGCTGCCCACCACGGCCTGGTTCCAGGAACCGCCGCTGGTAGTCCCAAAGCTGGCAGTCGCCATCGATGACGTGATTCCCGAGGTTGGAGTTGCCTTTCCGCGAATGTAGAAGATGCCGGTCACCTGATAGCCCACCAGGAAGTCCTCAAAGCCGTCGCCATCCGCGTCGCCCGCGTCCTGAAGCATGTCCCCCAGGTATTTCCGATAGGTTCCGCCAAAGTAGGCATCGGACTGGGCCTGGGTGCGGGCGCCGGAAACCGGTCCCAAGAACAGGTAGACTCCGCCACCAAAAGAAGCGGTTGCAGTATCATTTGCGTCCGATACCAACACATCGTCATAGCCGTCCCCATCATGGTCCAGCATGGCCACCTGTTCCCCGAAGCGCGTGTGCCCGGAGTAGGTGATGGTCAGCACCGGGTCCGTAGTGGTGGACGCGCTCCCGGCCGAAAGCGGCCCCTCCAGCAGCCACACCGAGCCCCCCGTGGAACGCCCCGCCGCGCCCACCAGAAGATCCTGATTTGCATCCCCATCTACATCGCCCGTACTCATGGACGTGCCGACGTAGTGGCTGGCTGAGCCCGTCAGCGCCCACAGGCTCCCGCTCGCCAAAGTCCCGGAAGCGAATGGACCAAAGCTGACAAAAGCCGCGCCGCCGCCCGCAGCATAGGTGGGGTTGGCTGGACTGCCCACCAGCAGGTCGTCCACCCCATCGCGGTTCAGGTCGGCACTGCCCAGCGGCGCGGCCCCCAGCCCCTCACCGGTCTGCCCCGTCAGGCGGATCGGCGCGTCGCTGGCGTCATACACCCCATCTGCGGGATCCGTGAAGATCCAGATCGCTCCCGCATTCAATCCAGCACTGTCGTCGGCAGCGGATCCGTACACGATGGGCTGGATACCGTCGCGGTCGGCATCGCCCAAAAAGGCCGGTGTGCCCAGGGCCGAGGAGGCGGAGTCACCCGAAATCTTAAGGTTATAGCTACTTAGCGGGACAGTTCCCGACCAGTCACAGCCGGCCGCGCTTCCATCGCAGTCGTTGTCCAGGCCATCGTTGCAGACCTCCGTGCGTCCGGGACGGGCACGCGTGGTGGAGTCGTCGCAATCGGTCCCGTCGGCGAGGTAGGTGGGGGGAGCGATACAGGCCGCGGTAGAGCTGTACATATCTCCATAGCCATCCAAATCCGCGTCGGGATGCCAGTCCGTGGCCGTGCTGGTGTCCAGGCTGCCGTCTGCATCGTCCACCAGCCCGTCGCAGTCGTTGTCTATGCTGTCACAGATCTCCGTAGCAGCCGGAGAAATGGCAGCGTCGGCGTCGTCACAGTCACTCCCATCGGACATGTAGCCGGAAGGCTGGGTGCAGGCGTAGAAAGGGGAGGAGGCATCGCCATAGCCGTCCCCGTCGCGATCCAGGTACCAAGCCAGGGCGTCGATGGCGCTGTTTTCATCGATGGCGCCGTCACAATTGTCGTCGATCCCGTTGCAGAGCTCGTCGGCGTCGGGTGCGATCGCGGGGTCCTGGTCGTCGCAGTCTGTATTTTCTGCTACATAGCCGGCAGGGGCGGTGCAGGCGGTGGCCGTGCTGGTTGCGTCGCCATAGCTGTCGCTGTCGGCATCGCGATACCAGTCGGGTGCATCCACGGCGTCGGACTCGTCGACAAAACCGTCGCAGTCGTCGTCCACCCCGTCGCAGCGCTCGCTGTCGCCCGGAGAGATGGTGGGATCGCGGTCGTTGCAGTCCGTGGCATCGGCCACCCGCCCGGCGAGTGCCGTACACGAAGGCAGCACATCCGCGGCGTCCCCGTAGGAATCGCCGTCGGTGTCCGCGTACCAGGCGATGGCATCCACCGCCGAGCTCTCGTCCACGATCCCATCACAATTATCGTCCTGCCCATTACAATATTCCGGCGCGCCGGGGTAGACGCCGCCCTGCCCATCGTCACAGTCGCCGGCGTCGGCCACTGTTCCCGACGGTTGTTGGCAGGCCTGGCTGGCGGCCGCGGGATCGCCAAAACTGTCTCCGTCCGCATCGGCATACCAGGTCAGCGGGTCCACAGCAGAGACATCGTCCACAAGGCCGTCGCAGTTGTCGTCGTAGCCATTGCAAAACTCAAGCTGACCCGGGTACACATCGGGGTCACTGTCGTCGCAATCTGTATTGTCCACTACATTGCCAACCGGAAGATCGCAGCTCAGGTGGGGGGCTGCCGGGTCACCGTAGGAGTCCCCGTCGATGTCGGCATAGGAGCTGAGTGCGTCCACCGCGTCGTTGTCGATGGTGCCGTTGCAGTCGTCGTCTGCACCGTTACACCACTCGGTGGCCCCGGGGTACATCTCGCGGTCGCCATCATCACAGTCGGTGGCGTCCGCCACATAGTCGGCGGGAGGGGAGCAGCTGCTGAGGGGCGCGGCGGCGTCCCCGTAGCCGTCTCCGTCAAGATCGGCGTACCAGATCGGCGGATCCTCGTCGATCTCCCCGTCGCAGTCATTGTCCACGCCGTCACAGAGCTCTGGGGCGCCGGGATTGCGACCGGCGTCGGCATCGTCACAGTCATCGCCACCGAATTCTTCGTGTTCGTAGCCGTCTCCGTCCTGATCCGGTTCCACCACACTGAAGGCCACGCTCTGGGTGCCGATGGCCCCATCGTCGTCTGTGGCCTCCACAGAGAGGATCTGCTCTCCGGCAACCATCGCGGGCAGGTCAAAGCGGATAGCACCGTCAGCATCAGGATGATCGGGTGCACCCACCTCGGACGCGGCCACCCCGCCCCACACCAGCCCCACCCGCGCCAGATCGCCCTGATCCGCGTCGGTCACCCGGGCAAGCACCTCCAAACTCCGACCGGCGGGATAGCGACTTCCCACCAGTGGAGCCAGGAATTCCACCTCCGGCGCATAGTATTGGCGAGTGGAGAAGCTCACCTCGTCCTCGGCCGAGGCGCCGTCGGCATCGACCACCATCAGCCGCACGGTCCAGGCCCCCTCCACAAAGCCCTCGCGCACGTCCAGGCTGACTGTGTCCCCGGACACCACCATCCCCGTGGTGTCCAGCTCGCCCGTAGGCACCACAGACCAAAAATAATCAAGCTCTGAACTTTCTTGTTGGCTGTCTTTCACGGACGCCGTGAAGGTGAGTGGAGCACCTGCAGGGGCAATGTCGCCATTGTCGGGCGCCGTAAACACCACCTCCGGGTCGGTGTTGTACTTGGTGAGACCGCCGTCCACCACACAACCTCCCAGCCACAACAAGACCATCATGCGCACACCCACCTCCCGGCCGATCGTAGGATAGCACAGGCTTCGATCTTCCTCGCCAGATCGTTGCCCTTTTGATAGCGGTGGGCAGCAAGGGGAGGGAGGATGGAGCGGGTACTGGACTTCACCCGGGTACTCGCGGGGCCCTGGGCTACGCAGATCCTCGGAGATCAGGGCTTTGACGTGATAAAAGTGGAGGCGCCCGAGGGGGACGAAACCCGCACCTTTCTGCCCTACCGGGATGGAATGTCGGTGTACTTCGCCTGCACCAACCGCAATAAACGCAGTATCGTCCTGGACCTGAAGCATCCGGAGGGTCAGGCATTGGCGCGTCGTCTTGCGCGCACATCTGATGTCGTGGTGGAGAACTTCCGGCCCGGCGTGATGGAGCGGCTGGGGTTGGGCGCGTTGGAGGAGGAGAACCCCCGCTTGATCCAGGTGTCCATCAGCGCCTTCGGTGAGGGCCCCCTGGCCGAGCGTGCGGGCTACGATCTGGTGCTCCAGAGTATGGGCGGCATCGCCACCTTGACCGGCAATCCACCGCAGAAGGCGGGCCCCAGCATCGCGGATCTGGCCTCGGCAATGGTAGCCGTTCAAGCCGTTCTTTTTGCGCTCCTGGAACGACACCGCACCGGCAGAGGCAAGCGGGTGTCCGTGCGCATGTTCGACGTGCAGCATGCACTGCTGGCCTACTATGCATCCTCTTGGTTGAATGCTGGGAAAGAGCCACCTTCCCCCTCCAACCAACACCCCTCGATCTCTCCCTACAACCTCTACCCATGCGCCGACGGCTGGCTCGCAGTGGCCTGCGCCAACGAGCCGCTATACCGTCGTCTTGCTCAGGTGATGGGCATTCCCGACGACCCACGCTTCGCCACCAACGGGGACCGCGTTGCCAACCGCGAAGCCTTGGATGCCATCTTGGTCGCGGCCTTTTCCACCGATCGCGTGGAGATCTGGGAGCAGCGGCTTGCCGCAGTGGGGGTTCCCTGCGGGCCGGCCCTTTCGGTGCCTGCCTCCCTTTCCCATCCCGCAGCCCGTCAAATACATCTTGGATCCTGGACCTTTCCTGCACCACCGCTGGATCCGGTCCAGTTCCGCTCGCCGCCACGGCTGGGGGAGCACAGCGACGAGCTGCTGGCGGAGCTGGGCCTGGACCCAGCAGAGGTACAGCGCCTCCGGGCGGCGGGTGTGCTGGGGCGTTGACGGACGGCACCGCGACAGCAGGTTATAACGACAGGATGTCTGTGCGCCTGATCGATCACCTTCGGAGCTTGGGACTGGACGGGCGCACGGCGCGAGAGGCGCTGGCATCGGGAAAAGTGCGGGTGCACGGGGTTCCCGTAGCCGATGGAGGCCGAGAAGTAGAGGTGGCCACCGTCTCCTACTCTCCCTCGCATCCCCGGCTGGTTCCAGGTCGCGATCCTGTACTTCTCTTCCAGGACCCCTCGCTCGCCATGCTCTACAAGCCCTCGGGCTGGCTGGCCGTGCCGGCTCCCCATCGTTCGGACACCAATATGCTCGCATTTGCGGGAAAACTGTTGGGGGGGGTACTGCCAGTCCATCGCCTGGACGAGGGCACGTCCGGCCTGATGATGGTGGCCCGGAGCCTGCGTGCACAAGAGCTGCTCAAGGAGATGTTTGAGGAGCATCGCCTGGAACGGCGCTATCTGGCCATCGCACGGGGGCAGGTGAGTCCGGACCTGCGGACAGTGCGCAGCCACCTCCAGCGGGACCGAGGG
>JBEIQS010000004.1:0-153240 GCA_040376425.1 Alphaproteobacteria bacterium
CACCCAGGTTCGTTACGGCCACCACAAGACCGGCGCCCAAAAGGGCTGCGATCAGCGCGTACTCGGTTGCGGTGGAGCCTCGGCGGTCGCGGGTGGGCATCATGCGGACCTCTATGCACACCTTATGCGTCAATTCCTTTTAAGACAATAGGGAAAATCACGGATGCGCTACCATTATTGTGCAGGCTACGCGCCAATTCGGCGACCGAATTCATCACACCATGCGACGAGACGATTCTCAATCCCTGCCTCAAATGCAGAATGTCCGGCATCCGGCACAATTTCCAGGGTCGCCTCCGGCCAGGCCCGGTGCAGGTCCCATGCCGACTTCATGGGACAGACGGTGTCGTAGCGACCCTGGACAATTGCGCCTGGAATGTGCCGAATCCGATGCGCGTCCACCAAAAGCTGATCGTCCCGGTGGAAAAAACCACGGTTGATGAAATAGTGACATTCAATCCGGGCAAAGGCCAGCGCTTTGTCCGCCTGCTGGTATTTGGCCACCAGATCGCGGTTCTCCAGAAGGCAGGAGCAGCGGGCCTCCCAGATGCTCCAGGCCCGCGCCGCGGTGACCCGTACATCGGGATCAGGAGAGGTTAAACGCCGGTAGTAGGCGGAGACCATATCGTGCCGTTCCTCGCCGGGGATGGGGGCCAGGTAGGCCTCCCATGCGTCGGGAAAGAGCCAGTGTGCGCCGTGCTGGTAAAACCACTGAATTTCTGCGGTGCGCAGGAGAAAAATCCCGCGTAGCACCAGTGCGTGGACGCGCTCCGGGTGCGTCTCGGCATAGGCCAAGGCCAGCGTAGAACCCCAGGAACCGCCAAAGACCATCCACTTCTGAATACCCAGGTGCTCGCGCAGGCGCTCCATGTCGGCCACAAGGTGCCAGGTGGTGTTCTCCTCCAGCTCGGCGTGGGGCAGCGAGCGTCCGCAGCCACGCTGGTCAAACAGGATGATCCGGAAGCGCTTGGGGTTGAAGAAGCGGCGATGCACCGGGTCACAGCCGGCCCCCGGACCGCCGTGCACAAAGACCACGGGGATACCATCGGGGTTTCCGCTTTCCTCGAAGAACACGGTATGCAGCTTGGAAACAGGGAGAAAGGCCGAACGATAGGGCTCGATGCTGGGGTAGATGGCCATTGTGACTCCGGCAGCCCATTAACCGGTACGAAGCGCCGTCGGGACCGTAAGGAGAAGGCCCTTCCTGCGTTTCCTCGGATAGAATGGGGGCAGGCCGAGGTGAATGTGAACCCCGAGTACCGTAAGGCAGAAGCGTTGATTGCCATCGGAAAGCCGGAGCAAGCTGCTGAGTTGTTGGACCAGCTTCCCTCGCGCGAGAATCCGGGCGCGGATTTTTATCGTCTGCGCGGGCGTGCGCTGCGCAACGCCGGGCGCCACTTCGATGCGGAAGTTGCCTTTCGCGACGCTCTGGCCCAGAGCCCCCAGGATGCGGGCTTGTTGGCGGATCTCGCGACCACGCTGCTCGGCCAGCGCCGCCTGAAGGAGGCGCTCCCCTACGCCCGCGAAGCGGTCACGCTGCGCCCGGATCAGGCCGCTTTTTACTGCCTTGTGGGGGTGATCGCCGAAGCGCTGGAGCTGGATGCAGAGGCCACGGCGGCGCTGGAGGTGGCCCGTCGGCTGCTGCCCACAGATCCGGAGCCGCACTGCCTGTACGGCTTCTTGGTGTTGCGAAATGGGAAGGTGGATGTCGCCGAAGTGGCCTTTCGACAGGCCCTTTCGCTGGATCCGTCCCGGGGGGAGGCGCTCCGGGGGCTGGCACGCTGTGTTGCCACCCGTGGTGCGGTGGGGGAGGCGCGACGTCTGTGGCTGGATGCGCTGGCGATCGTCCCGACCATGCAGGATCCCCAACTGGATCCTCTGCTTTGGCTGGGGCACCCGCTGTTGGCGCCGTTGAGGGGCCTGGCCGGACTGCCGCCCTGGCTGTCGCTGTGCACCATGGCTGCCTCCGGTGCGGTGTTCTGGTGGGCCCCCGGCACCATGCTGGCGCCACTGCTTCTCCTGTCTTCCGCAGTTCCCCCAATGGCAAGAATGTTTCTTTCCCGAGGTCGTCGTGAGTGATACTGTTTCTGCTCTGCGGGAGGCGCTGGTCGTCTCGCCGGACAACCTTCCGCTTCGGATGCTGGTGGCGCGGACCCTCTTGGACGAGGGGGATGCGGCGGGGGCGCTGAAGGAGTTTCAGGAGGTACTACGCCGCGCGGACCGGCCGGACGCGCGGGTGGGCGCGGGACGGGCAGCTCAGGAGCTGGGGAGAGAGGCTGAGTTGGTCGACTATTGGTGGCCGGTGCGAGAAAAGCTGGATGCGGGCCAGCAGCGGGAGCTGGCGCGGGGCTGTCTGGCGGGGGGACGCATCGATCAGGCTCGCGAGGTCTACGAGGCGGCCCTTGGCCGGGATCCGGGGGTGCGCGACATGGAGCTGGATCGCGCGCTCCGTGCGGCGGGTCGGCCGGTGCCCGTGTTCCGCGCGACCGAGGGGGAGGCGGAGGCGCCTCGGCCCCAACGCCCCACCCTCCGTTTTGCCGATGTGGGCGGCTTGGAAGCGGTAAAGGAGCGGCTGCGGATGGACATCGTCTATCCGCTGCAGAAGCCGGAGCTGTTTCGGGCTTACGGGAAGCAGGCGGGTGGCGGTGTATTATTGTACGGACCCCCGGGGTGTGGAAAAACCCACCTGGCGCGGGCGGCGGCAGGAGAGTGTGGGGCGAATTTTGTGGTGGTGGAGATCCCCCAGGTGCTGGATATGTGGCTGGGGGAGAGCGAAAAGCGCCTGCACGCCCTGTTTGAGCAGGCCCGCGCCGAGGCGCCCACCATCCTGTTTTTTGACGAGGTGGAGGCCCTTGCGGCGGCCCGACACCAGCTCAAACATGGTCCGGGGCGTCGTCTGGTGAACCAGCTCCTCACCGAAATGGATGGGATTCAGGCGCAGAATGCGTCGGTCCTGGTGCTCGGGGCCACCAACGCCCCCTGGGATGTGGACCCGGCGCTGCGTCGTCCGGGCCGTTTTGACCGGGTGATTTTTGTTCCTCCGCCCGACCGGGTGGCGCGTGAGCAGATTCTGAAGCTGGCCTTTGCAGAAAGACCGGTGGATCGTCTGGACCTGGGCGCGATCGCCGCGCGAACGGGCCGCTTCTCCGGGGCTGATCTGGCCCATCTGGCGGCCACGGCCAGCGAGCGTGCGCTGGCGGACGCACTGAAGACCGGGAAATTGCGTCCGATCCAGCAATCTGATCTGTTGGCCGTGCTGGACCGCACCCGACCGACCACCTTGGAGTGGTTGGACACCGCCCGGCGCTATGTCTCCTATGCCAACCAGGCCGGGCTCTACGACGACGTGAAGAGCTACCTGGACCGCGAAGCGGGCTAGGCCAGGCGGCGGTGTTCCACCATCGTGCAGCGATCCTGGACCACCTGGATGCCATGTTCTTCCAGGATTTTGGCGAAGGCGTCGTGCCGGATCCCCGATTGCAACCAGACGTAGCGGGGCAGTGGCTGCATCCCCAGAATCTCCGGTAGGTGTGCGGGAAGAAGCTCGGAACGCCGGAAAACCACGACCATGTCCACTGCCCCCAGCTCCGCCAGGGTTGCACGCACCGGCTGTCCCCACAGGGACTCCCCCACCAGCACCGGATTGACGGGCAGGATGATGTAGCCGCTGTGGTGCAGATAGTCCGGCACGTAGAAAGCAGGCTTCCAGGGATCATGGTGTGCGCCCAATACGGCGACGCGGCGGGCGGCGGCAAAGAGCGGGCGGAAGTCCATCAGGGAATCGCGATGGTGTAGGATTCGTCCAGGTACACACTGGGCCAAGGACCGGCATAGCCGGCGTCGTAGCAGGCATCCTGCGGGCAGGACGAACGGCACTGGGCATCGTTCAGCGCCTGAGATTCTCCGGTTCCCCAGTGCAGCACCAGCGCGTCCATGGCCATCTGGCAGGAATTCACATCGGTGGCGACCAGGCGCAGCTGGTCGCCCACGCGCGCCTCAAATTCCACGGGGGCAAGCGTAGAAGAGGTGCGATCGCTATCGGAATAGATCTGCGTGCCGTTCAGGTAGATGGCCAGATCGTCATCCACAGAAAAGTAGTCGAAAATACTATTTCCGCCGGTGATGGTGTAGCGGAGGGGCTCTTCCGCGTCCTGTACCAGGACCTCGGCGCTGTCCTGACCCGCACAGACCGCCAGATCAATACAGCGAAGGCCGACTTCTACTTCACCAACCGGTAGTGACGCACTGCCGCTCACGTGACCGTCGGTGTCCACGACGCCCGACGTCAGGCGGCTGCCGTTGGCGAACCAGGAACATTCCAGGTCTTGCAGGTTGTCGTCGGGATCCACCACGCGACCGGCCAGGGCTACAACCTCAGTGTTCAACAAAAAAACACCGTTATCTGGATTGAGAATCTGGACGACCGGACAAACATTTTCGTTGGGGTTGTCCACCGCATTGCCGAAAAGGCGGAGGCTGCTGATGGGATCTTCACGATCGTTGCTTTCAATCTGGATCGTTGCCGTGTGCTCCTGGCTGTCCGCCGGTGAAAAGGTGGCTTCCATGGTGATGGAAAAGCCATTCTGGAGGGTGTAGGGCTCTCCGGTGTACTCCGCCGGCGCGCTCCAGGAGAACACACCATCGGCATCGTCCAGGACAATATGCTTCAAAAGCAGCTTTCCCGACCCCCGTGAGGAGAGGGTGAAGCTCTGCGTGGCGGTGCTGCCCGCCGCCACATCGGCGAAATAGAGCAGCGTGGGCTCGATCTCCAGCCGCGGGATGACGCCAAAGCCGGAGAGGGGCAGCTCCAACAGGCTCTCATTTTCCGCGGTAGAGGCGTCGTCTTCACGATCAGTAGTCAAAATTACTGATCCGTAGTCCTGGCCTTCATAGTCGGGCGTGTAGCTCAGCGTCAGGACGCCTTCGTCGTTAGCGCCGATAGGCTCTTTGCTGTAGTCCACCAGCGCGAAGTCCGCTGAGGTAGCCTCGATCTGGGCAGCCAGCACGCTGTAGAAACCCAGTCCATCGTTCTGCAGGCGCACGCCCAGCTCCAGGCGGGTTCCGACGTTCACTTCTCCAAAGTCCACGGCCGAGGGCGCCGCCACCGGGCGGGCCTCGCCGCTGGAGACCTTGTTTTCGCTGCAGGCCAACAAGAGGAGAACCATGCTCAGATCCGTAGCAACCCTCATCTTAGGGCGAGAATGCGGATCTGGCCACCTGGAGCGTGGCGATCGGCGGAGATACAGGGGCGGCGGAGTGCCAATGTCGCTCACAAGCTGGAAAAAGACGCTCTATGCGCAGGTCCATCGGCAGCCGGAAGAAGTGGCAATGGCCGCCCGCCTGCTGTTTGGCGGCCCACCTCCGGAAGAACATACCGAGGATTTTTTTGACTTTTTCGCCCTGGAGTGGGTGGATGCACAGGGCTACACCCTGCTGCAGCGGCTGATCGCCGAGGGCTTGCTTCCTCCCACCCTCTCGGGTTGGTCCACCGAGGTGGTCACCGCCCTGTGGGTGGTGGACGGCTGGGCCGGCCAGCGGGTGCTGCTGCGGGATCTGGCCACGGACGCCGAATATGCAGTGGAGGCGAGTGGCCTGCAGGCGGAGCTTCCCAAGCGTATGGTGCTACGGGCGCGCCTGATTCCCCAGGAGGGAAGCTGGATTTTTTCGGGCTCGCCGGAGCTGGTGGAGCCTCTGGGTGTGCTTGCGCGCCTGGACCTGCTGCGGAGCTGGAAGGACGGGCCGGAGCCCGGCCTGCTGGAGCGACTCGCCGAGCTGCGCCGCATGTACGGCAGACTTCGCGAGGAGCGCGAGGCATGGATCGCCTATTTTGGCCATGAAGAGGTTATTTTTTCTGGTCCCGAACATCTATCGGAGGCGATGTCCGGGCTGGTGAACCACCTCTTCAACGTATGGACCTTCCCCTCGTTGGGGGGGCAGACCCGTGCGGCTGCCCGCCGCAGCCGCACCGGGCGGGATCCCGAGATCATCCAGTTTCAACTTGGTGGGGTCTTGGCCGGTCCAGGTCGGCATGGCGCGATCTACGATGCCGTAGAGGGCATCCACTTTCTCCCGTCCTACGGCGAGCTGCGGGCCCATGTGCGCGGAGAGGAGCAACATCCCCGGGTACTCCGGGAGTATCTGGACGATCCCCACATCGGCATATTGCCGTTCAAACGCCTGGGGGAGACGACTGCTCTGGCTGCCCACCTCGGGCGTGCGGACGCACCGGTCGACGAGCTGCTGGCCGGCATCAAGGCCCCGGCGCCTCGGTGGAGCATCCACCTGCTGCCGGGAATGGAAGACTGAGGTCAGGCGGGAGCTATCCGTAGTCTGCGGCGATCTTCGACCTGAAGGGCCCACAGCCGCGTCGCGCCCCCTCGCTGAAGCTGGTCGCGGTGCTGCTGCCGGAGCTGTGCCACCTGCGCCTCGGCTTGGCGGTGGTGCTCTGCCAGGAGTCCCTCCACCCGCTGTAGGGCGCGCTGCCGGTTCTGCTGGAACGAACGTTGCTCCTGAACTTTCAGGTTGATCTGCACGTCCTGTCCGTCGTAGCGGAGCCGCACCGCCGAGCTGGTCTTGTTCACCTTCTGGCCGCCGGGGCCCTGTGCCCTGCAGGCTTTCAGGTGCAGGCGGTGGCGATCCAAGACCGGCGCCAAGGCGGGCTGGTGCAGGCTGACCTCCGCAAACCACCTCTTTCTTGCTCCCTTTCCCCGCAGCGGGGCCAGGAGCGCATGGGTCCCCAGCCAGGATTGGAGCCGCTCAGCCTCCAGCCCATGCACGCTCAGCAGCACCGAAGCAGGGGCTTCTCCCTGCCCTTCCTCCTCCACCTTCGCACCCACGCTCTCCAGGTGCTCCCGCAGCACCGTTGCCAAGGCCGCGACAAATTGGCGCACCTCAACCGGGCCGCGCCCGGAGCTGACCTGTATCAAAAAATGTGGCATCGATCCCTCAACGTTTCAACGTGAACAGGGGCAGCAGCTCCGCCACCCGACGGGCTGCGCCCGCGGCCTCCAGTGCGTCGATCACCGGCTCCACCGCCTTGTAGGCGTCGGGGTGTTCCTCGTAGAGCAGCTCAGGATCGTCGCAATACACCCGGCCCCCGAGTGCGGTGCGGGTCAGAAACGCACGGGTGTAGCGGCTCTTCAGCTTGGCGCGTGCCTCCGAGCGCCCCATCTTGCGGCCCGCGCCGTGGGCCACCGAGCACAGGCAGCTCTCCGCACCCGCCCCTTCCATCAGAAAGGAGGGGGTTCCTCGGGAACCCAGCACCACCGTCAACATGCCCGCCTCCGCCGGGGCTACTCCCTTCCGATGAAGAAAGAGGCTTTGTCCCTGGATCACGCGGGGGAGGGCGCTGTTGTGGACCAGATCCACCAGCCCGCCCAAGCGCTCGGCCCGAGCGGTGCCCAGGGCCAGCAGCATCCGCCAGGCCAACAGCAGCCGGTTCACCTGCGCCCAGCGGATGGCACCGGTCAATTGTCCGGTAAAGTGCTCTAATTCTTCGCCGCACAGGGGCCCTTCGGCCCAGCCATCGGCCAACATCTTGCCCAGGCCACGCGAGCCGGAGTGGGCCAGCACTGCCAGGCCGCGCGGCTGCACCCCCGCTCGGGAAGCGGCGCTTCGGTCCCACACTTTTCCGATGCGCACCAGCTCCAGGAAGTGGTTGCCGCCGCCGGTGGTGCCCAGGGCGTCGCCGTGGAGATCCGGGGGGGGAGCGCCCGACGGCGGCAGATCGTCGACCGGATACATCGCGGCGATCGCGGCCAGATCCTCGGGGATGTCGTCCATGCCCGCCAGCCCCCGGGGGCCGTTGGCCCAGGCCACGGGCGCCAGCTGCGCCAGGATGCTCGTCGGCAGCACCGGTGCTTCGGTCTGCTCCAAGATCCGGCGCTCCAGGGCATCTCCGGTATGTTTTCCGTGTGGCACGCCGATCAATAGCGCGCCACAGCCCGCATCTCCGCCGATCAGCGGCGGGTGGATCCCGTCGGCGAATGCAAAAACGGCCCCGATGGGGATGCCCGGACCCGCATGCAGATCCGGCATTCCCACCGTGGCCACGCAGCCGGGCTGTTCCGATACCCGGCGAAGCTGCTCTTTGGCAGCTCCTTCCATCCACACCCCCGGTCCTTCCAGGACCCGCAGCTTGTCCATGTTGCACCTCTCCGTGCGCTGTATGCAAGAGTCATGCCTACGACGCTGTCTCACACAATGGAGGATTCAACTGGGGAATGGCACCACCGTACGCAAGAGTGATGCAAAGTGCATCAGAAAGATGGTATATCGTGCATCAGAATGATGCAAGATTCACCATTGCTGCTGTGCTGGAGTGATCGCGCTCCGCGTGCGTCTCACCACAGCCGACGTCCGGGCGGCGATCAGGGACCGATTCTTCGCCTTCTAAGCGAGGGGCCATCGTATGGGGAGGCCTGGGTGTTGAGCACCGAGGCCGGCCGCAGCGAGGCGGAGGAGCTGCTGGAGCGGATGCGGGCCCGGGTTCCGCGTTTGCGCCTGCTGGTCACCGATGTGGAAGATCCCTCGGACTATCAGCAGCTTTTTCGGGCACTGGAAGGCATCCTCCCGCAGGTGCCGGCTTGCCCGGTGGATGTCCTGTTGTCGGCCGGGACCCCGCAGGCGCAGGCCACCTGGCTGATCCTGGTGCAGGCGGAGCTGCTGAAGGCGCGGATGTTGCGGGTGATCCCGCCGGATTTCGTGCCGCACCCGCACCCGCAGGCCGTGCAGGAAGTACGCCTGGACTTTGCCGGCTTCCCCGAGATCCGGGCGCTGCGCGAGGAGGTGGGGCAGCTCCGGCGCCGCCTGCGACTGGGCGAGGAGCTGATCGGCGAAAGTGCGTCGATGCAGATGCTGAAAAACCGAATGGCGCGGGTGGCCGCGGCCGACGTGCCGGTGCTGATCACCGGCGAGACGGGCGTGGGAAAAGAGCTGGTTGCCCGTGCTCTTCATCGTGCCTCGGCACGGCGACAGGGCCCGTGGGTGGCGGAGAGCTGCGCGGCCTTCAGCGAGGGCATCCTGACCTCGGAGCTCTTCGGTCACGAAAGAGGCGCATTTACCGGGGCATCCGGGCGGCACCGGGGCATGTTCGAACGTGCACACGGTGGGACACTTTTTTTGGACGAAGTTGGTGAATTGCCGCTCCGGGTGCAGGCGACGCTGTTGCGGGTGCTGCAGGAAGGCGAGCTGCGGCGGGTGGGGGCAGAGCAGTCCCTGCGGGTGGATGTGCGTCTGTTTGTGGCCACGCACCGGGATCTTCGGCAGATGGTGGCAGAAGGCAGCTTCCGGGAGGACCTGTACTGGCGGCTACGCGGCGCGGTGCTGGAGCTGCCCCCGCTGCGGGAACGACTCTCGGATCTGGAGCTTCTGGTGAGTCTTTTTATGGGTTCACGGGCCTTGTCCGTGCGACCAGAGGTCTGGGATCAGTTGCGAAAGTGGCACTGGCCCGGAAACGTACGCGAGCTGAAAGCCGAGGTACAACGCTGGACCGTGTTCTGTGAGCACGAAGTGCGCCTGGAGGATCTGAGCCCCGAACTCCACGGCCCGGGTCCGGTGGCCCCTACGGAGGCGGGCGAGATCCGTCCGCTTGCAGAGGTGGTAGCGCAGCAGGAACGGCGCCACATCCAGCGGGCTCTGGATCAGGAGAAAGGCAATCTTTCGCGCACAGCGCGGTTGTTGGACATCGACCGGAACACGCTCAAGCGCAAGCTGCGCGAGCTGCTGCCCGACTACCAGCGCGGGTCTGACTGAAGGAAGCGGATGTCCACCATGTCATCGTGAGCGGTGACGTGCAGGCTTTCACCAAGGTGGCGGCGGGCAATTCCGGATACGATGTTGTGCCGGGGGAGTCCGGCATCCACGCAGTCCACGTAGCGGATGCGGGCGCGGGGTGGTGCGGGAATCCGTGCCAGGAAACTACAGAATGTGTCGATACATCGGCGGGCGCGCTCGGGTGGCAGTCGCTGCAGCACCAGGGTCAGCGCGACCCCCGCCTTGTCGTGCTCAATATGGGCGCCGACCTCCAGCGGCAGGCTCGCGGCATCCTCGTGGACCCGCCGCTTCCAGTCGGTGTCCAGGTTCTGCAGGGGCGCCCGCCGGGGGGATGGAGCAGGTTCCCGGCCCCCAAAACTGTTCCGGAAGCTGAGCAGCAGGCCGATCACGCCGACCGCACCGACGACGGCATTGGCGGGAATTCCCAGGCGTTGATCCACCTCGACCACGGTGACGGCCAGCGGCGACATACGATCCCCGTAGGAGAGCCAGGCCAGGCCCACCGCCAGACCAATCAGGAAGATGTAGAAGCCCCTGGTCAACCGCTCACGCGGACGTAGGCACCCCGGAAATAGCCCAGCGGTGCTCCTTCACCAAGGCGCACGCCCTGAACATTCCCGAGGAAGAGGCTGTGATCTCCAGCGTCCACCACCTGGTGCAAGATGCAGTCCACCTGCGCCAGAGCGCCCACCAGCACCGGGCTGCGGAAGCCGGGCTGTTCCCACACCGGCTCCACACCCGCCTTCGGCCAGCCCGCAAAATGACCCGAGAGGTCCTGTTGTTCTGCGGTGAGGATGCTGACGGCGTAGGCGCCGGACGCAATCGCGCGGTCGTGAAATTTGGCGGTCTTTCCAACCGAAACCAGCACCAGAAAGGGATCCAGCGACACAGAAAGGAAGGCCGAGGCGGTCATGCCCCAGATCTCCCCCTCGTGGTGGGTGCTCACCACCGTCACGCCGGACAGGAAGCGACTCATCGCCGCCTTAAAATCTTTGGCTTCCATCTTCATGGCCATCCTCTATTCCGGGGGCGCGACTCCGACAATACTGTACAGCCGGTCGTGAGTGTGGTTTTTTATGGCCCCATCACTTGACCTGATGTTCAGTGCGGGCTACTGAACAGAAGAAGCATGAGGTGGATCGGATTCGTCTGATCAAGACATGCTCTGCACAGGAGATGGCATGCACAGGGAGCGGGTGGACCAGGTGAGTGGTCTGGGTGCGGCCGGCGCGGCTGTTTTGGCATTTTTGACGGTCGTTACTCTCTTTTCAACCCTGCGCGCCGAAGCCCGGCCGGTCGGCCGGGTGGAGGTTCCGGTGGCCCCCGTGGTGCTTCAGGCGGCCAACGAAAGCCCGAAAAGGATGATGGATCCTGTTCTTCTCGGTCGTGTGCTCCACCGTTGGGAAACCCTGCGGACCTACTACGGGCGCCATGGCCACCCCTGCGCCCGCCACCGCAGCCTGTTTGAGGAGGGCGCGGCGCTGAGCGGACTGCCCGCCGCCCTGATCGCCGGCGTGGCGGCACAGGAGTCAGGGCGCTGCGGCGATGTTCCGGGGGGCTGGATGCAGATCACCCGCGTGGATCCTGAGCCCCTGCACGAAGCGGCTCGACTTCTGGGGCTGCGCTGGGCTGAGTTTGAGCCGCGCCACATCCCCCGCCACGCGGTGGTGGGCGGGGCCTTGGTGCTCCGCGATCTTGAAGCGCACTATCCGGAGCGCTACCAGGCGATTCTGGCCTACAACCTTGGTGTTCGTGGCCTCGCTGAGCGTTCGCGCGGAGGGGCAGACTATGCCCATGTCCGAAAAAATCTACCGGCCCGCATCCGCGACTACCTGCCGGCTGTGCTGGCAGGCAGTCTGTGGATGGAGGCCGTGTGGACGGGCGCCGTGCCCACGGAGCTGCCGGAAGACCGCCTCAGGATGTTGCTGGGGCGGCCGTAGAAATCAGGGCTTCTTTTCGGCTTCTTCGGGCTGAGAAAGCTGGAATTCGACGCGGCGGTTCTTTGCCTTGCCGTCTTCCGTGTCGTTGCTGTCCACGGGCTTGCTCTCCCCGTAGCCCACGGCGGTGAGGCGTTCGGCGGCGATGCCACGATCCACAAACCACTTCATCACCGCCTCGGCGCGGGCCTGCGACAAGCTCAGGTTGGCCGCGTCGTCGCCCACGCTGTCCGTGTGGCCCTGGATCTCCACAGCCACGCGGGGGTAGGTCTTCAATACCTTGAGTGCTTCCTTCAGGATCGTGTCGGAAGTGGGCAGAATCACTGCCTCATTGGTCTTGAAGTTGATGCCCTGGATAGCGCCCGCGAAACGAAGAACCGCTTTGGGCACTTCGTCCGGACAGCCGTCGCGGTCGTTGAAGTTGTTGACGGTTTCCGGTGCTGCGGGGCAGCGGTCCTTGTCGTCCACAATGCCGTCGTTGTCGGTGTCCGGAGGAGGGGGCGGGGCGGGGGGAGGGGGCGGCGGCTCGACCTGGACGGCGAAGGTACGCTGAAATCCCGTGGGTACTTCCAGCATGATCACGTACCAGCCGGGCTTGACACCTTCGAGCGTCATCGTGGCGTAGGGATTGATGGTCCCCACTTTGGTGCCGTTGATGGTCATCCAGGCCCAACCGTTCATCGGGTTGTGGAAGACCAGCACCGAGGGCGAACCCCCGGGGCCGTTTACCAGCTTCTCCACCACTCCCGTCGGAGCCCCAGTCGGCTGAAGTTGGGAAATCCAGGTCTTGACATCGTCAAGCACAAGAGTTTCCATTCCAGCAAAAGGAGCCTTGGTGCGAAGCACATCCGGCTCATAGGTGGTCACATGGGTAGCAGAAGCAAGCGTGGCAAACAGCAGGGCGAGCATCAAAGTCCCGAGTAGGAGGTCAGGTCGCGCGTCATGAAAGTGGCACCGGTGGTGTCCAGGTTAACCTCTTTCACCAGACCGTAGCCCTCAACCCACCAGGATTCGTTGGTGCCCGACATGGCGGGGATGACGCCACCCGAGATTTCCACGTTGTAGGTCTGGAGGAACTTGTGCGCGTTCTTCCGACCGCCGCCCTGGGGCAGCTCGTAGCTGTCGTAGCCCTGGTAGGAGTAGCTGCCGCTCACCGTGGCGGTGGAGGGCATTCCGGGAAGCAGCTCCACCGGAGCGGTGTAGCTGAAGTTCCAGGTGGTGGCGGTGGGAAGGTCCGCATCCGCAGGCATGTACATACGCGGCGAGGAAAGCACAACAATGGAGGGAGTACCACCAGAGAGTGCGCTTAGGGTCAGATCGATCTGAGCCACGTACAGCCCCGCCTGGCCGCGGTACTCGCAGGTCACATAGGTCTGCGCTTCCCAGGTGGTGCTGCCGGCAGCCACGTTTTCGTAGGTCAGCCAGGCCGGATCGCCGTTGTCGGTGTAGCTGCGTCCGTAGCTTTCCATCGTGGACGTCCCGCTGTCCAAGGTGTTGGTCAGGGGGTTTTTGATGGTGATATCGTAGTATTTGATCCAGCCGGCGTCATCAACGACATCCACCGCCGAGCTGCAGAGATCAGCGTCCGCATCGGTGTCGGTATCGGAGTCGGTATCCGAGTCGGTATCCGAGTCGGTGTCCGTGTCGGTATCCGTGTCGGTATCGGTATCGGTTTCAGAGTCGCCCGAGGACTCCGTGAACGGGTTGGTGTCCTCCTTCTCTGTGCCGTAGGTGGGACCTTTGCAGGCCACAAGCAGGAGTGCGGGATAGAGATAGAGCTTCACAAGGTCTCCAGGTTTTCGGATGGGAAGGTGTACCACAAGAATGCCCGCAGGCGCAAGCTCTCTGGTGACGGGTGCGGCTCAGATATGGGACGGCTGGCGCCTCCGCCACGGAGATGCGGTACTCATCCGTGATGGCGTGGTGGTCTGGATTGGGCCGCAAAATCAGGCTCCTGCCGCAGACGAGTACATAGATGCTTCCGATGGTATTCTGTTACCAGGGCTGGTCGACTGTCACACGCACCTGGTCCACGCGGGAAGCCGTCTCGGCGACTTCCTTCGTCGCTTGGAGGGCGTCAGCTACGCCGAGCTTCTGGAGGGTGGAGGCGGCATTCATGTGACGGTCGCCGCGACCAGGGCGGCGTCGGAGGAGGAGCTGCGGGCGTTGCTGGAGCAGCGCTTGCGCCGTTGGCGGGAGCAGGGGGTCACCACGGTAGAGATTAAAGGGGGCTACGGGCTGGGGGTGGCGGAAGAGGCGCGCTTGTTGCGGGTTGCCCGCTCGGTGGGCCAACAGATTCGCGTGGTGACCACCTTTTTGGGCGCTCACGCGCTTCCCCCCCATCGTGAGCGCGCCGACTATGTTCGGGAAGTGATAGAGGAGCAACTTCCTGTATGTGCTCCCTTTGCCGATGCAATTGATGTGTACTGTGACCGCGGGGCCTTCACGTTGGAGGAGGCCGAACGGATCCTGGTGGCCGGTAAGTCCTATGGCTTGAAGCTTCGGATTCATGCGGAGCAGGTGAGCCACACCGGTGCTGCGGCCATGGCTGCTCGGTTGGGTGCACACTCGGCGGACCACTTGGAGCGGGTGGACGCGGCGGGCATCGCCGCAATGGCGGCGGCCGGGACGGTGGCCGTACTGCTGCCCGGCGCCATGATGCACTTGCGCGATCCAGCGCCGCCGGTGGCGGCCCTGCGGCAGGCCGGGGTGCCGATGGCCGTTGCCACGGACTTCAACCCGGGATCGTCGCCGGTGGCTGATCTGTGGAGCTGTGCCACCCTGGCCTGTTTGACCATGGGACTGAGGGTGGAGGAGGCCCTGGCAGGGATCACCCGGGTTGCGGCGGATGCATTGGGATTGCCGGATGTGGGGAGGCTGGTCGTAGGAGCCAGGGCGGACCTCGCTCTTTTTGATGCTCCGCCCGGAGAACGTCTGGATGCGCGGGTGTTAGTGCAGCATATGGGCGGGCATCGGGCGCGCTGGGTACTACGGGATGGCGAGCTGCAGGTGGGGCAGCTTTCGTGGAAATCGGTATCGGATGGTTGCCAGGACGGCGAAGGAGGGTAAAGGGGCAGCCACCAGGAGAGGCCGCCCCGGTAGGGCCGGTTCGCGGTACGGTTCCTGGCCAGCGACCGAAATGTTCAGCATGCCTGCCGGTTCTGAGTGGTTGATTGTCCTGGTCCTGGTCCTGATCTTTTTCGGGGTCGGTCGCCTTCCGGACGTGTTGAAGCAGCTTGGGAAGGGCGTTCGCTCCTTCAAAGAAGCCGCGTCCGGCGATGAAGAGGGAGATGCACCTGTGCGGAAGGCGGAGAAGGAGCCGAAGCGCCTGCCCGCAGGTGACGACCTGGACGAGGAGCACAGCAAGAGTGCGACCCGGGAACGTCAGTCCTGATCCTCGTGGGGGTCGGGCTCTCGCGGCTGCGGGTTGAGCACTTGCTCCCGGATTTCGGGCGGTAGCAGGACACTGCCCGCCAGATCACGAAGATCCTGAGCGAGCAGGGTCGGTAGCACCTGTCGAGACAGGGCGGGTGGTGTATGCGGGTTGAAGGCGATGGCCTTCCGCACACGGTAGCGCTGCCCCCACCGTGGGTGGGAGGCGATTTTTTCGAGGATCACCGCACTGGTTGGGCGCATCGCTGCCACCCGAATCACGTCACCCTCTACCAGATGGGGATGGTCCAGCAGCGCGCTGATCACCCGTGGGTCGCGGTCGTGCCGCAGACGATCCAGCTCCAGGCGGTCACCGCGCCGGGCGCGGGCCGTGCGCACACCGGCGGGGCGGTCCAGGTGCGGATTGCCTTCCTTCGGCGGCTCCGGCTGCACGCTCTTGGCGCCCAGAAAGCGTTTCGCAAGCTGGGGAAGCTCCGCATCACGAGCCGCCGCGTACAGGTCTACCAGCCGCTCGTAGGGCAGCTCAAACAGGATCGCGGGGGTCAGCGCCAGCTCGGTAAGCAGCCATCGGCAGTTGGGCTCTCCCTCCTTCGCCCTGGCTTCCAGGCGAAGAACCACCCCCAACAGGGTACCGTCGTCGGTTTCACACAGGCACTCGTAGATCACCTGACGACGCAGCTCGCGCTCCCGCGTGGCCACAAAGCGGCGCAGCCACCGATCGAGGTACAGATCGGCCTGCTCCGGCTGTTCTACGAGCTCCCGGAGGCGGGCCACAACAGCGGGGTGGGCAGCGGGCATGATTCCGGTGTATCAAGAAATCGGGGGAGCGGAAGAGCCCCGTTCGGCACCAAATCGGATAGATCCGGTGCATGCTGTGGTTCCTGATCGCCTGTAGCCCGGTTGAGCCCACCTCTCCGTCTGACTGTGAAGCGGTGCTTTCCTCCAGTGAGAAGGACGAGTGCTATGCCAAGGTTGCACCTGAAGTTTTCCGTACCGATCCGGTTGCGGGACAGGCGCTGGTGGAGCAGAAGATCGCCGACGTGACGGTGCGCGATTTTGTCTACCTGAAGGTGACCCGGGAGGTGGATCCCAGCACCACCCGCTACTGCGAGCGCATCCAGGACCGGGTTTTGGCCGATCGCTGTCGGGTTTTGGTGAGCCGCCCACACCTGCACCGCGGCTTGGCCACGCCGCCGGGTGGGGCCGCGCCGGGTAGTCCTCTGCCCGGGGGCCCTCCACCGGGCGCGCCTCCCGCCGGATCGGGCCCCACAACGCCACCGCCAGGGGCCGCACCGGTCCCGTAGCTGCGGCAAAAAGTAGAACGGCGACCCTCTTTTCCCGAGAATCGCCGCCCATTATTTCCTTGATAGGGAAAGTTCCCCCCGCCAGACCCTTCACCGCAAGAGATGGAGGAGACGCTTGACGTTGCCAGGTGGTGGCCAGGCCGGGGGGAACCAAAGCTTCTTACCACACCAGTATAGGGCATCCAGAGCAAACAGGCAAGGCTCTTGAGCGAAAATTTCTTCTGACCGGTCATAATGTCGTGGTCATCGCCTCGATGCGCAGGGCCAGGGCGCGCAGGCTGTAGGGCTTGCGGACCACCCCGAAGACCGGCGCCTGAGCGGGGACCGCGTCCCGTGAATGGCCGGTGGTGACGAGGATGGGACAGGCGGGCATCTGCGCAGCAATACGGCCCAAGAGCTCGATGCCGCTACAACCTGGCAAACACCAATCCAACACCACACCCCGAAAGTCGGTCTGGGTGGTGAGTACAAGGCTCAGCTCGGCACAGGTACGGGCAACGACAACAGAGTGGCCCTCGTTGGCCAAATATTCCGTAAGGAGCTCCAGAATATCCACGTCATCGTCCACAACCAGCAGTTTCGCCATTTCCGTACACTAATCCAGTTGCCGCTGACCTGCCGCTTTCTTCTCGTTTTCAGGTATGCGCAGAATTTGAAAAGCCTTGGGGAGCTGGTGATTCAACTTTCAACCTGTCCGCGGCCCGTGGCCAGGGCAAAATCAGCGTTGTTGCATGAAGGTAAAGCCGATCCGCACTCGGACCTCCGTAGGTGGGATCACCCAGCAGTGGGGCGCCCGCTGCAGCGAGATGCGCGCGGATTTGGTGGGTACGCCCGGTGAGTGGGGTGGCCAGAACTCCCATGATACCCGCCTTCCTCCACAGCACCTGGAAGAGGGTTCGCGCACTTTTGCCCGACCCCACGGACACGCGACCCCGACGCCAGTCCCCGATCGCCAGGTCCACCTCGCCCTGATCAGGAAGCTGCCCCACCGCCACCGCAAGGTAGCTTTTCTGGACCTTCTGGTTGGCAAAAGCCTCGTTGAGCAGGCGGTGCGCGGCGGTGCTGCGCGCCATCACCAGGCAGCCACTGGTGTCGGTGTCCAGCCGATGACATACCAGCAGCCCCGTCTCTGTGGCGATGGATGGCCCACCTTCTCGTGGGGGAATCACAGGGATTCCTGCTGGTTTATCGAAGACTACGATGCTGCGGTCTTCATAGAGGATGGGAAGATTCAACGGCTGCACTCAACCTGGGAGATGTACTCGATCAGCACGCTGCTGCCCAGTGCGGGGGCGGCGTCCATCACCACTTCGTTGGTGGCACTCTCCCAGTGCCATGCGGTCCACGGAACCCCGCTGACCAGCATGGTGATGCTGGTGGGCACCGGAAGCTGGTCCAGCGGGTAGGCGACCGGCTGTTGGGCGTTGGGCAGCTCTCCCAGTCGCTGAAAGGCGGCCTCCCAATCCAAAGAGCACGCGTCTTCCAGGGTCCCACCGGTCTGTCCGACCAGCTCCTCCCAACTGGGAATACTGCCACAACTTTGAGGGAGCAGGCCGGAGATTCGCAGTCCCTCCGGGGCGAGCTGCTGGAGCTGGGCGAGCAGACCCGCTGTGGGGTCTTCGCCCGGCCCGTCGGCGACCAGCAGGATCTCCAAGGTGGCATCTTCGCGCCGAAAACCTTCCAGGCAACCTCCACTTCTGGTCTCACCCAGGGCCAACAGTGCCAGGTCGGGCAGCCGAGCGTCCCAGGGACCCTCTCCTTGGCGAAAAGCGCGGTTCATGACGGCACTACCCTGGAGGGCGGTGTCGGTCCGCGTCGCGTAGGCCGGACTGCCAGTAGGGCAGGGGGAGCCGCCGGAGAGGGCGGTGAGCTGGTAGTCCACGTTGTCTGTGCGGAGTTGATCCAGGTAGAAGGCCGAGGCATCCGGACCCTGCACGGATGCACCTTCGCTCAGGATCAGGATGTCGGTGCGCTCCGTGGGGTAGTATCGGAAGCTCTCCTGCACACGTCCGCCTTCGAAGCCCAGCCCCTCGACGGTGATGGAGGAAGTCAACTTCTGCGGGTCATCACTTTCGATCTGGAGAACGGGTGTTCGGTTGCCGGTTCGTTCGGGAACGAACATCAGCTCCAAGGTCCCGGTCTCTCCGGGCCCGATTTCGGCGGGGTAGCCGGTGACCTCCAGCTCTGCCGAGAGCGAGTCCACCGAGGAGAGATGCAGCTTTTCGCGGCCGCGATTCTGTATCTCTACGCCCAGGGGGCTTGCGCAGCCCACCACCGTTGCCTCAGCACGGGCCGGGCCCGCTGCCAGTTCGGGTGCCAGACCATCGGCCTCCAACCTAAGGATCTGCTCGCCCGGCTGAATCAACAGCTCCGCGAGGAAGGGGCGGTCGGCATCCGGTAGGAAAAGTACTTGGACTTCCTCCTTTTTTCCGGGTTCCAGCTTCAGGATGCTGGGGGCCTGGATCTGGAAGCGGGCGTCCCCAAGCGGCTCGTCGTGGCCGGTGATCTGTACCGGCGCCGTACCAAGATTGTAGAGTGTAAAGCTGCGCTCAGCGGGAAGCCCGCGGCTGCTGGAAACGTCCCCGAAGTCGACGAGGGCGGGCGATAGCTCCACGCGCAAGGCAGCGGTGCCGGAGTCGTCTCCGCCGCTGTTCCAGGGGCCCAGGGGAGTGCAGGCCAGCATCCACCACATGACAAGGGTCTAACCTGCCTCAGCGTGGGCGGGTCCGGCTGAGTCCGGCACCGAGGCCGGCGCCCCAAGATGGTTGCAGCAAGCCGCCGTAGGGTTGCGCTCCCGCCCATCCGTCCAAGCGGGCCTCCAGGCTGAGCTGTCGACCCAGTGGGACCGTGAAGCCTGCGGAGAGTCCGCCGCTGCCGCCGATGCCCGCCTGGCGCTCACCCGCTTCATCCATCCGCCAGGGAATGCGCAGGTCCAGGCTGGGGCCCAGCCACAGCCCCTGTCCCGAATAGGCAGCAGTAAGGCCCACAAATCCGTAGCCGCCGTAGATGGAGGCCGGGCTGTCGGACACCTGCCCCTGCCCCGCACTGAAGCCGCCGTGCAGATCCGGACGGAAGGCTGCGGCGGTGGGGAACGGGCGCGCCCAGACCACCTGAACACCGCCCTGGAAGCTGGGGATCCAACTGCTTCCGCCGGACCAACTGCCCGTGCCCAGGACCGCCACGGACGGCGCCCGCCCCTGGATCAGCGCTTCGATAGGCACTGTAGTCCCTGCTACAAAATGAATGCGGTCCCGGTAAAGAGTTCTGCCTTCCGCACTCTGTACCTCGATCTTCTGGTAGCCCGGCTCGATGGCATAGAGGCCGGGAAAGGCCCCGCGCGAGCTGCCGTTCACCAGCAGAATGGCCCGGTTCAGCAGCAGGTCGCAGGCGGAGAGCAGGGCCTGCTCGGCCGCCGATCGATCGGCCGGCTTGCCGGAGAGGAAGATCTCTTCCCGACCAACGATCCGATATTCAGCTCGGGGAACCTGGATTCCGCCGGTAAAGGCGATGGTGTGGTCCCGGGCGTATTGGTGGGCCTCGGCGATGTCGACCAACCGGTCGCCATTGAGGTCGGCGTCGTCGGCGCCATTGCCCATCGCCTGAATCAGGTAGTGGGTGTAGACGCCGTTCTCCAGCCGTGGATCCTCCATCGCGGGCTGGTGGTACTCTGCGGCGTAGAGGCGCGCTTCGGACTCGGAGACCTCCTGGACCGAACGGGGAGAGGGCGTTTCCCCGCGAAAGCCGCGCAGTAGACTCTCCGTGGAGCCGCTGAGCGACGATTTGGAGCCGCTCCGCCCATTGTGGCAGGTGTCCATGATCAGCACCCGCCTGCGTGCAGGCAGCTCCGATACCCAGGCCTCCAGCTCATCCACCGCGATTCCGGTGCGCTCGGGTTCCTCCAACAGACCATCGGAGGGCAGGAACCACAGGCGGCTGCCTTCTGGGGTCAGGGTGAGTGTGCCGTGCCCAGAAAAATATAGGAGGAAGGTATCTTCACGGCCGAGGTCTCCAACGGCGATGTCCAGCGTGCGGCGCAGCGCATCGCGCGAGGTCATCTCTGACTGGTTCACCACAAAGACCCGGTCGAAGTCCCCGAGATCCGGACTGGACAGGGCGGTTGCGAGATCGCGGGCGTCCTTGCCCGCGTAGCGCAGATCCTGTAAAAGCGGATCTTGGTAGTCTCCAATACCAACCAGTACGGCGATTCGGCGGGGCTGGAATGCGGCCGCGTCCGGCTCCACCGGTACCACACCCGCCATGGCCATCGAGAATAGGCCGATCATGGCTGTACCCCTCCCACCGGAACCCGCACTTCCTGTCCGCCGGCCTGGAGCCGGAAGACTGTCGGTCCTTCGCCCGCCTCAAGGGTGTAGCCGATCGGCAGTACCTTTTCACCCGGCTCCAGGTGGCCCTGGTGGATCAATTGGTCCTGGCGGTACAGCTTGTAGTCCACCGGCTGGTCCACTGAGATTCGGAAAATCAGGGTTGTTCCTACTGGAAGTGATTCTCCGACCCGCAACCGTCGTCCCTCTTCTTTCAGCGCCAGCTCCAAGACCAGGGTGGGGACGGCGTCCCCCGCCCCACGGGCCACCATCTCGGCGGGGTCACCCACCTCGGGTACCGAAGGTTGAAGGGCCAGAACCAGCCCCGCCGCCATCGCAGCGGCCCCGATGCCCACCGGCCAGGCCCAACGTGGGGGTGCGGGGCGCAAGTCGGCCGCCCGCATGCGGCTGTAGCGACTCAGGACCTGCCGTTCCAGTGCTGCCCCGGGCTCCAAGATCGGCAGCTCCGTGCGGAACAATTGATCCAGCTCGGCGTCAGTCATGAATACTCCAACAGCTCCCGCAGGCGGCTGCGGGCGCGGGAGAGTCGGGCCCGCGCGTTGTCGGGCTCGATGGAGAGTGCGAGCGCAAGCTCATGGTGGTCCAGTCCCTCCAGCGCGCCCAGCAGGAAGGCGTCCCGCAGGTTTTCGGGAAGCTGGGAAAGGGCACGCTCAAGTGCCATTTTGGAGAGGGGATCGGTGTGGGGGATCGACGCGGCCGGGTCGTCCACCAGCAGCTCCGGGCGCCGTTGCTGCGCCCGCCCCTTGTCCCGGATGAGGTTGGTGGCAATGCGAAAAAGCCAGGCGCGAAAGCTACTTTGGCCCGGCTTCCAACTGGATCGGAACCGATGGACGTTGAGAAAGCTGTCCTGAAATAGCTCATCCGCCACCTCGCTCCGGTGGACCATCCGCCGAATGTAGCCATACAGCGACAGGCGATAGCGGGAGAAAAGGACGACAAAGGCCTCTTCCTCTCCTGCTTGCACCTGCTCCATCAAGCTCTCGTCCGTTCGTTGGTCGTTCTCCGAAGCCACTGCTCCCTACTACGACGCGGCCACGAACCATGTGACAAGGTCGACCACCAATGCGATGAAACCCACCGCCCCCAGGAGCGCCGAAACCACCATGCGGCGTGGCCACAGGGCAACGGCGAGGCTGCCCAGTCCGGCCAGCGCGGCCAGCAGTGGGAAGGCCGCGCCCCATGTTCTGTAGGGAGTCTCAAAGCTGGCGAGGGGGATCTCTACGATTCGAGAGACATCGGTGTAGGGTTTGGTTTCCTCCCGAATCACTCCGTGGGGTTCGACCACCATACTGATACCGGTATAGGCTACCCGCAACATCGGCCGTCCCAACGAGGTAGCATAGGCGACGGAGAGCATGGCGTGCTGGTGCGGTGCGGCGGTGTCGCCAAACCAGCCGTCATTGGTAATGTTTACAAAAACATCAGTGTGCATGAGCTTGCGCATAGCGCGCTCAAGAATGGCCTCGTAGCAGATCGGGGTGGTGAACCGGAAGGGCACCGGTCCTTCGGTGGTCATCCGGTCGGCGGTGAAGACATAGGGCTCGGTGCCTGCGCGGAAGTTCCCGGGGCCACGAATGTAGCCGCGAAGGTAGCTGATCGGCCAAGGCAGGTACTCCCCAAAAGGCAGAGGCACCATCTTGTCGTAGCGCCCGGTGACGTCCCCCTGGCGGTTGAAGAGGTAGCAGGAATTGTGGGCGATGTAGTCGTTCTGTCCGGTGGGGTCGTCTTCCATGGTGCCGCCGCCGACCAGGAAGTTGAAGTTCCCCTCTACCGTGAGCTTTTTGAGCACCGCCGCCACGCGCTCTTCGGTGGGGTTGTAGGGCATGGAGCCTTCGGGCCATACCACCAGGTCCACCGGCTGGCCCAGGATCGGACGGGTGATGTCCACCCAGGACCGGAAGGCGGTGGTCCCCCGCCGCTCCGCCATCCGCTCCACCATGGTGATTTTCTGCTGGAGGATGGAGGCCTTCAGGCGAGGCGCGGTGGCCAGGACCTCCTCCACCATCTGAAAGCGCCAGGCGCCAAAGCCCAGGGTGGCGGCGATGAGCAGGCCGACGACGGCAGCAGGGATCAGGGGGCGTCGCTCCAGGGGGGCAAAGCCGGAGAAATTGGAAGGTACGAAGGATGCCAGCGTGGCATTCACGGCGATGATCAGGTAGCTGATGCCATAGGCACCAAAGACACTGGCCAATTGCCAAATCCACAGGCTGCGGTACTGCCCCACCCCTTGGTAGTAGGGAAACAGGGAGGGCCACAGGTACTCCACCGCAATCCACACGGTCGGGAAAAGCAGGATCCATCCGTGGCCATAGCGGGCACGGAGGGGATGGATGGCCATCGCCAACAGCCCATAGGGAAGTCCCCAGACCAAGGCGAAAAGCAGCACAACCAGCGATGCGGCGGCCAGCGGGATGTTGGAAAAGAGGTCGATGGTCTGCGCCAGCCAGAAGAACAGGCAGAAGACGCCGCTCACCCCTGTGATGTAGCCAAGCTTGAAGTTCAGCTTGGGCTGATCAGGCACGAGGGAGCAGAAAAGCGGCACAAAAGCCACCCAATGCAGCAACGCGAAGCCGTTGGGAGGCGACACAAAGCTGAGCACCACCCCTGAAAAAAGCGCGGCCAGTACACGCGGCAGACCCTGGCGAGAAAGGAGCGTCATCCCTGTGAAACCACCTTCCAGTCAGGTGCACGTTTTTCGAGAAAGGCGCTGACCCCTTCGCGGGCCTCACCCGAAATCAGCGCCATGACCCCGGCCCGGGTTTCCAGCGACAACGCCTCGGCGATGCCCAGATCGGGCGCCATTCGAACCACGTTCAAGGCCAATTGCACAGCGATAGGCGCATTCTGTGCCACCTCCCGCGCGGCGCTTTGCGCCTGAAGCAAGGCCTCCCCGGGTTCGGCGAGGCGCTCGACAAAACCGATGCGATAGGCGTCTGCGCCGCTGACTTTCCGGGCGGTGGTGATCAGGTCCGCGGCGCGGCCGGGGCCCACCAGGCGGGTCAGGCGCACGCAGCCTCCCAGGTCGGGAATCATGCCCGCGCGCACTTCGGTCAGGCCAATATTGGCGTTTGTGGCAGCGATCCGCACATCACAGGCCAGCGCCACCTCCAGCCCGCCGCCCACACAGGCCCCTTCGATCGCCGCAAAGGTGGGGCAGGGGATCTCGGTCAGAGCGGCAACACAGTCTTTCAGTTCCTTCAGTAGCTGAAATGCGGGGTATTCCTCTCCCTCCATGATTGCCGGTGCGATGCGGCTGATCACCGGGTTGTCCGGGGACAGGTCCATTCCAGAACAGAAATGCCCGCCTGCACCGGTAACAATGACCGCACGGGCCTGGGTGCAGGAGCGGGCGGCATCGCGCAGGGCATGCCACAGGTCAATGGACAGCGCGTTGCGACGCTCGGGACGGTCGATGGTGAGGGTGGCGATGTCATCCGCCCAGGTCAAGGTCACAGGCATCGTCGCGCCTTATCCTCCGGAGCCCAAAAAAACGACATCCCCCGGGTGGGGGATGTCCTGTGTGCGTTCTGGCGTCTTGGCCGGCTCGGAGGAGTCTGCCAAAAGGCCGCCGTGGACTTAGAAGTCCATCCCGCCGCCCATGCCGCCCATGCCGCCCATTCCGCCCATATCCCCGCCGCCACCGCCGGGAGGACCGGCCTTCTTCTTCTCAGGCTTCTGCGTAATCACCGCTTCGGTGGTCAGCAGCATGCCGGCGACGGAGGAGGCGTTGAGCAGCGCCGACCGGGCCACCTTGGTGGGGTCGATGATGCCCTTTTCGATCATGTCGCCGTAGGTCTCGGTCTGAGCGTCGAAGCCCCAGTTGCCGGAGGTTTCCAGCAGCTTGTGGACCACAATGTCGCCGTCCACGCCCGCGTTGGTTGCGATGGCGCGGATAGGCTCGGTGATCGCAGCCTGGATGATCTCGATGCCGTGGGCAAAGTCGCCAGAAGAGCCTTTGCGCAGCTCGATCAGCGCAGGAATGGCGCGCAGGAAGGCGACGCCGCCGCCGGGAATGATCCCCTCTTCGGCCGCCGCACGGGTGGCGTTAAGCGCGTCTTCTACGCGGGCCTTCTTCTCCTTCATCTCCACTTCGGTCGCTGCGCCGACGTAGATCACCGCCACCCCACCGACCAGCTTGGCCAGGCGCTCCTGGAGCTTCTCCTTGTCATAGGAGGAGGTGGTCTCGTTGATCTGCGCACGGAGCTGCTTCACGCGGGCGCGCACGGCGTCCGAGCTACCGGCGCCTTCGATGATGGTGGTGAAGTCCTTGGTGATCTCGATGCGGGCAGCCTTGCCCAGATCGGAGAGCGCCAGGCCATCCAGCTTGATGCCCAGGTCTTCCATGATCGCGCGGCCACCGGTGAGGATCGCGATGTCCTCGAGCATGGCCTTGCGGCGATCGCCGAAGCCGGGGGCCTTGACGGCGCAGATCTGCATGTTGCCACGCAGCTTGTTCACCACCAGGGTGGCCAGGGCTTCGCCGTCGATGTCCTCGGCCAGGATGACCAGGGGCTTGCCGGATTCGTGGACCATCTCCAGCACAGGGAGCAGATCCTTGGCGTTGGAAATCTTCTTCTCGTGGATGAGAAGGAAGGCATCCTCGAACACGCACTCCATGCGGTCGGCATTGGTCACGAAGTAGGCCGAGAGGTAGCCCCGGTCGAACTGCATGCCCTTGACGATGTCCAGGTCGGTCTTGTTGCTCTTGGCTTCTTCGACGGTGATCACGCCGTCTTTGCCGATCTTCGCCATGGCCTGAGCGAGGATGCTCCCCACTTCGGTGTCGCCGTTGGCGGAGATGGTCGCGACCTGGGCGATCTCTTCGTCCCGGACGGGGCGGGAGATCTCGCGCAGGCGGGCCACGACGGTTTCCACGGCCTTGTCCATGCCCTTCTTCAGGTCCATGGGGTTGGCACCGGCGGCCACCATCTTGGCGCCGGCGCGGTAGATGGCCTGGGCCAGCACGGTCGCGGTGGTGGTGCCATCGCCGGCCACGTCGTTGGTCTTGGAAGCAACTTCCTTGACCATCTGGGCGCCCATGTTGGCGAGCTTGCCGGGAAGCTCAATTTCTTTGGCGACGGTCACGCCGTCCTTGGTGACGACGGGAGCGCCGAAGCTCTTTTCAATCACCACATTGCGGCCCTTGGGCCCCAGGGTGACTTTGACGGTGTTGGCGAGGGTGTCCACGCCCTTGAGGATCTCCCCACGGGCGGACTCACGGAACTGGATGTCTTTGGCAGCCATGTGCAGACTCTTTCGTAAAGGTTTTGGAGGGGATTACTCAAGTACCGCCAGGATGTCTTCTTCGCGGAGCACGATGTGCTCCTCGCCATCCAGCTTGACTTCGTCACCGGTGTACTTGCCGAAGAGTACCTTGTCGCCGACCTTCACGGAAACGGGACGCAGGGTGCCGTCGTCCTGGCGACGACCTTCACCGACCGCAACGACCTGGGCCTCTTGGGGCTTGTCCTTGGCGGATTCGGGAATGAAGATTCCCCCGGCGCTCTTCGCTTCGGGGGTCAGACGCTTGACCAGCACACGGTCATGAAGAGGACGGAACTTCATCAGAGACTCCAACAGGGTTCATGGTTCAGGGTTCTGGAGGCGGTGCCCGTCAGGCCGCAACCTCCGGATGCGGGCAAGGGCTAGGCACCATTCGCCCCCCCGTCAACGGGTCGGCCGCAATTTCAGTCTGCGCATGTTTGCATGCCCCCCCCTTGCCGTCTGCCATTTGGGAACCAGATCTCCGTCATGGCTCGGTGCGGGCCCGGAGAGATCCGGAAAACCCGCAGGGGTACAGCTTGACGCAGGTCAGTCGGGGATTAGCATGGTGCCCGTCTGGGCGGTGTACAAGCACTTGCTCTAAATCGAGACGTTCAACCTGAAGAGAATAGTCGATGGTCCGGCGGGGCCATTGAGACACAACGCGGCGGGTTCCGACCCGTCAGGAGGTTCGGATGGGCAAGATCATTGGTATCGATCTGGGAACGACCAACTCGGTCGTCGCTATCATGGAAGGGGACAGCCCCACCGTGATCATCAACGAAGAAGGAGCTCGGACCACGCCCTCGGTGGTTTCCTTCACCAAGGACGGGGAGCGCCTCGTGGGCGCCACGGCCCGTCGTCAGGCGATCATCAACCCCACCACCACCATCTACTCCATCAAGCGCTTCATGGGACAGCGCTGGGAAGAAGCCCAGAAAGAGGCTCCCCGGGTTCCCTACAAGCTGGCGCGCTCCTCGGATGGTCTGGCACGGGTGGACATCAACGGCAAGGAGTTCAGCCCGCCGGAAATCTCGGCACTGATCCTCCAGAAGCTGAAGCGTGAAGCTGAGAAATACCTGGGCCAGCCGGTGACCGAGGCGGTGATCACGGTCCCCGCCTACTTCAACGATGGTCAGCGCCAGGCCACCAAGGATGCGGGCAAGATCGCCGGTCTGGATGTGAAGCGCATCATCAACGAGCCCACGGCCGCGGCCCTGGCCTATGGCTTTGGAAAGAAGAAGAAGGATCAGACCATCGCTGTCTATGACTTCGGTGGTGGTACCTTCGATATCTCCATCCTGGACGTGGGCGAGAACGTGGTGGAAGTGCGCTCCACCAACGGCGATACCCACCTCGGCGGCGACGACATCGACAATATGTTGATGGACTGGCTGATCAAGGAGTTCAAGAACGAGACCGGCATCGACGTTTCCAAGGAAAAGAGCGTCATCCAGCGTCTGAAGGAAGCTTCCGAGAAGGCCAAGATCGAGCTGTCCGCCAGCCAATCCACCACCATCTCCCTGCCCTTCCTCTACGGCGATGCCACCGGCCCCAAGCACCTGGAGCGCTCGCTGACCCGCGCCCGCTTCGAGCAGATGATCGACCCGATTGTCGAGCGCACGATTGAGCCTTGTCGCCTCGCGATGCGCGATGCCAAGGTTTCCAGCTCGGACATCCACGAGATCCTGTTGGTCGGCGGCTCTACCCGCATCCCGCTGGTTCAGGAGAAGGTCAAGAAGCTCTTCGGAAAGGAGCCCAACCGCTCCGTGAACCCCGACGAAGTGGTGGCGGTCGGCGCGGCGGTACAGGGCGGCGTGCTCGGTGGCGACGTGACCGACATGCTTCTCTTGGACGTGACTCCGCTTTCTCTGGGCATCGAGACCCTGGGCGGCGTGATGACCGTGCTGATTCCCCGGAACACCACCATCCCTACCAGCAAGTCCGAGACCTTCTCCACGGCGGCCGATGGCCAGACCGCGGTGGATGTCAACGTCTTCCAGGGCGAGCGCCCACTGGCGAAGGACAACCGGAAGCTCGGCGAATTCCGCCTGGGCGATATCGCGGCCGCACCGCGCGGAGTGCCCCAGATCGAAGTCACCTTTGATCTGGACGCCAACGGCATCCTGAACGTGCGCGCCAAGGACAAATCCACCGGCAAAGAAGCCAAGATCACCGTCACCTCTTCTTCGGGTCTTTCCAAGGACGAAGTGGAGAAGCTGGTCAAGGATGCCTCTGCCAACGAGGCCGAGGACAAGCGCCGTCGCGCCATCATCGAAGAGCGGAACAAGCTGGACAACGCGGTCTACCAGGCCGACAAGCTGCTCCGGGAGAACAAGGACAAGATGCCCCCCGATCAGGTGGCGGCGGTGGAGTCTGCACTCTCGGACGCGAAGTCCGCTCTGGACTCCGACGACGAAAATCGGCTCCGTTCCGCCTTCGATCGCCTGATGCAGGTGACCATGAAGGCCGGCGAGGGCATCCACGGTGGTCCTGGTGGCGGTCCCGAGGGCGGGGCGGGCGGCGCCGGAGCACCGGGTGGCTCCAAGAAGGACGGCGACGTCATCGACGCAGACTTCGAAGAGGCGTGACCCTTAGGGCTCGGGAGGCAGGCAAATGGCGGGGCAGCGTGACTATTACGAAGTCCTGGGGGTTCCCCGGGATGCGTCGGCGCCGGACATCAAGAAGGCGTTCCGACAGCTCGCCATGAAGTACCACCCGGACAAAAATCCGGGGGACAAGCAGGCAGAGGCATCCTTCAAGGAGGTTGCCGAAGCCTACGAGGTACTTGCTGATGCGGAAAAACGTTCGGTCTACGACCGCTATGGCCACTCTGGCCTGCGCGGGGCGGGCATGAACTCCGGCTTCGGCTCTCCCGAGGATGTTTTTGTAAATCTCGGCGACATCTTTGAGGAACTGTTGGGTGGTGGTCGGCGCGGAGGTGGGGGCCGTCGTGGTCCTCGCCGCGGTGCAGACCTGGAGTACCCGCTGAACCTGGATTTTCTGGAGGCTGCCAAAGGCTGCACCAAGGAGATCCAGTATCCGAAGCATGCTCCCTGTGAGCCCTGCAATGGATCGGGGGCCGCACGCGGCTCCCAGCCGGTCACCTGCTCCACCTGCGGCGGCGCGGGCGAAGTGACGCAGGTGCAGGTCTTTCTGCGGATCCGCACCACCTGTCCCACCTGTCAGGGTCAGGGGCGTATCGTCAAAGAGCGCTGCACCACCTGTACGGGCTCCGGTCGTACACGCGTGATGGAGAAGCTCTCCGTAAAGGTGCCTGCCGGCGTGGACGATGGCATGAAGATCCGTCATCCAGGCCGTGGCGACCTGGGTGATCCGGGTGGTCCGGCGGGCGATCTCTATGTGACCATTCATGTGGCCGCACACGAGTTCTTCCATCGCGAAGGGGTGAATGTGCTGAGCACCATCCCTGTCGGCTACCCCACCGCCTGCCTGGGCGGAGAGCTGACCGTGACGACGATTGAAGGGGAGGAGCGCCTTGTGGTGCCTGCGGGTACCCCCTCCGGGAAGGTCTTTACCCTTCGTGGAAAGGGGATTCCATCGCTGAACGGGCACGGTCGCGGGGATCAGCTCGTTCAGGTGGTGGTGGCCGTGCCCACCAGCCTTTCCCCCAAGGAAGAAGAGCTGATTCGCGAATTGGCGGCGCTTCAAGACGCAAAAGTGAAAGACAAGGAAAATAATTTCTTCAAGGAAATCTGGAATCGGATTACGAGCTGAAAGTCGGCGTGATCTGGTTCGTTTCATTGGAGTGAGGTGGAAATGGCAGAGGAGCTGCGTGCAGGGCGTCCGTTGGCGGGCTTTTTGGGGGAGCTCAAAGTGGCCGCCCACAAGCTTGGGGAAGTCCGCACCCAGATGGGACGGGTGTTGGTGGGGCAGCGGGGCCTGGTGGACCGCCTGCTGATTGGGCTCTTGGCGGATGGGCACCTGCTCCTGGAAGGGGCACCCGGTCTGGCCAAGACCACCGCGGTCAAGGCTTTGGCCCGTACCTTACACGCCCGTTTTTCCCGCATCCAGTTCACGCCCGATCTGCTGCCCGCGGACGTGATCGGCACCCAAATCTACAACCCACGCGAAGGCACCTTCACCACGCGCCAGGGCCCGATCTTCGCCAACATTCTTCTGGCCGACGAGATCAACCGGGCTCCCGCCAAGGTGCAGTCAGCCCTTCTGGAGGCCATGCAGGAGCGTCAGGTCACCATCGCTGACCAGACCCTTTTTCTACCGCGGCCCTTCCTGGTGCTGGCCACCCAGAACCCCATCGAGCAGGAGGGCACGTATCCCCTGCCGGAAGCGCAGATGGATCGCTTCCTTCTGAAGGTGCTGGTCACCTATCCAACGGCGGCCGAGGAGCGCGAGGTGCTGGAACGCTCGGTGCTGCCGGCAGTGCAGCCGGATGCCGTGCTGCACCCGGAGGAATTGGTGGGGATGCAGGAGCTGGTGCGGGCGATCACCATCAAGCCTGCCCTGGCCAACTATATTGTAAGCCTGGTACAGGCGACCCGCTACCCCGCACAGATTTCTCCCAAGTTGGGGCGTCTGGTGCAGTATGGCGCTTCTCCGCGGGCCACGCTCGCACTGTCCATGGCCGCCCGCGCCGCCGCACTGTTGGACGAGCGCGACTTCGCCACCCCGGACGACGTGAAGTCCATCGCCCTGGATGTGCTCCGCCACCGTGTCCTGCTCACCTACGAAGCGGAGGCCGATCAGGTCTCGGTGGACGATGTGGTGCGGGAAATCCTCGGAACCGTCAAAACCCCCTGAGGCGCCCATGCTCACGCCCGAGGAGCTACGCCAGATCCGTCGCCTCCACGTGCAGGCGGGCCGCAAGGTGGACAGCCTGACGGCGGGCGAGTATCGCTCCGCCTTCAAGGGCAGCGGGATGGAGTTTGAGGAGGTTCGCCCCTATGTACCGGGCGACGACGTGCGGCGAATCGACTGGAATGTCACCGCCCGCTACGAGGACCCCTTCGTCAAGGAGTTCCGCGAGGAGCGCGAGCTGACGATGATGTTGGTGCTGGATGTGTCGGGTTCCGTGCGCTTTGGGGGTGGCGGTCGCGACGGGCGCACCGACAAGCGCCTTCAGATCGCGCGGGTTGCAGGCGGACTTGCCTATGCGGCGCTGCGCTCCAACGACCGGGTGGGGCTGGTACGCTTCACCGATCGTGTGGAGCAATACCTGCCGCCGCGCAAGAGCCGGGGGCATGGCTGGGGAGTATTGCGTGCGGCATTCGAAGCGGCTTCTTCCTCTCAGCGCACCGATCTCGCCAAGGCCGTGGCCCATGTGAACCGGGTCCTGAAGCGCAAGGCGGTCGTGGTGGTGTTGTCTGACTTCCTGGCCTCCGGTTGGGAGGAGCCACTTGCGGCGCTCACGCGTCGTCATCGTGTTCATGCTTTCCTTTTCGCAGACCCGTTAGAAGAGAAGCTTCCGTCGGTTGGTTTGTTGGCACTCCAAGATGCGGAGACCGGGGCCATGGCCTGGATGGATGCGGCGGCGCTCCGCCCGAAGGTGCCGGTGGAGGAGCGCCTGAGGGCGCTGCGGCGCCTGGGGGTACGCGCCACCTGCGTGGACAGCCGCGATGACGCCTTTCTGAAGTTGCATCAGCATTTTCGGGGTGGGCGATGAGCCTTCTGCTGCTGTGGGCCTGTGCAACCGGCGGCGCCCCCGGCGGGGCGGGGGGAGCGGAGATTTTTGTAGAGAGCCCGCAGGTGAAGAGTGGCGAAGCGGTCCTGCTTCACGCGCCGCTGGATGTGGACCTTCCCGAGGTGGCGGGGTTGAAGCTGGAGCCCTCCGGTGTGGATGCTGAGGGCAAGGGAATCTGGAAGGTCCAGGGGCCGGATGGCTCCTACATCCTTACCTTTCCGGGGGAGAGCGCTGAGGCTGCACCGCGCGCCCAGCTCTTTGTGGACATCGGCGTTCCTGGCCCCAAGGCGGGCGAGCTGGAAGACCTGGTGCTTCCTCCTCCGCCCCCAGCTCCGGTCTGGCCCTGGGTGTTGGCTGCAGTGGCCTGTCTGGGCTTGCTGGCTGCGGCATTGGCCTGGGCCATCCGACGCTTCACCCCCAAACCCGCTCCACTGCCTCCCGAGCCTCCGTGGGTGGTGGCCCGTCGGGAGTGGGAGGCGCTTCGGCAACGCAGCGATCTGAGCCCCGAACAGCTTGCACTCTCCCTTTCCGATGTGTACCGCCGCTATTTGGAGGCAAGCCACGGCTGGCCGGCGACCTCCCGCACCACCGGGGAGATTGTGGACAACCTGGCCTCTGAGCTGACCGCCGCGCAGTTGAGCCGTGCGCGGCGACTGCTGGGAGCGATGGATCTGGTGAAGTTTGCGGATCGAGAGTCTCGGGAGGGCTTTTTTGAAGCCTTGGACGCAGATTTTCATGAGCTGGTCGTGGTCCATGGTTGAGTGGCTGTACCCGATCTGGTTCTTGGCCCTGCCGCTGGCACTGGTGCCGCTTTGGGCGGGACTTCGACCGCATACCCTGCGGTACTCCTCTCTGTCGGCCGTGCAGAGCCGCCGCACTCTTCGCAGTTTTCTCCCCATGCTCCCCCCACTTCTGGAGAGCATCGCGCTGGTGTGCATGGTGACGGCCCTCGCCCGCCCGCAGATTGTGAACCGCGAGACGCAGCGCGAGTCGCAGGGCATCGACATCCTGATGGCGGTGGACACCAGCGGATCGATGGAGAGCCCCGACATGGGCACCCGCGTTCAGGCGATGAGCCGGTTGGAAGCAGCCAAGTTGGTGATGCGTGCCTTTGTCGACCAACGCCCGGATGACCGCCTGGGCTTGGTCCTGTTCGGACAGGAGGCCTTTGTCCAGGTGCCGTTGACGCTGGATCATGAAGCGCTTGCCCAACTTCTGGGCGATGTGGAGATCGGCATGGCGGGGAAAAACGCCACTGCCGTCGGTACTGCGATTGCAATTGCTACCAAAAACCTGAAGCAGCTCACTGCTCCCTCCCGGATCCTGATCCTGGTGACGGATGGTAAATCAAATGCGGGAGCAGTTGCGCCGATTGAGGCCGCCCGCGCGGCGGCCGCCCTTGGCATCCGCATCTACACCATTGGCGTCGGGGCCACCTCTGGCCGTGGGCTGCTGGGACTGCTTGGAGGGGGAGGGGCGGATGTGGACGAGCCCACCCTTCGCGAGATCGCTGAGCTCACCGGCGGCCGCTACTACCGTGCCACCGACGCCGAGGCGCTCTCTCAGGTGTACGCGGAAATAAACAGTCTGGAAAAAACAACGGCCAAAGTAAAAGAGTTTACGGACCCTGAGGAGTTGTACCTGCGCTACCTGCTCCCCGGTCTGGCCTGCAGCCTTCTGGCCATCCTGCTATCCAACTCATGGTTGCGGAGGCTTCCATGAATCTGGCTCATGCCTCTCTACTTCCCTTATTGTTGGTGCTTCCGCTTGTTTTTGTGATGCTGGTCTGGGGACTTCGACAGCGGCAGCGTCTGCTCGACCTCCTCCTGTCGTCGGAGATGCAGGCGCAGCTTATCGACCGCGGGGTGGCATGGCGGCGTCGGGCTCAGGCCTGGCTCTCGGCGATATCCCTCACTTTTCTGCTCCTCGCCGCCATCGGGCCACAGTGGGGATTTGAGTGGCTCCAGCAGCGGATGGAGGGGGTGACGATTGTGGTTCTACTGGATGCCAGCCGCTCGATGGATGCGACGGATCAGAGCCCCTCGCGCATGGATCTTGCGCGGCGGAAGCTGATCGACTTCTCCAACCTGCTTCGCGGGGATGCCGTTGGCTTGGTCCTTTTTGCAGGGGGCGCCTATACGCGCTTGCCGCCGACCGTGGACTACCGCAGCTTTCGCTGGGCGCTCGGCGATAGCTCCACCGACACCCTCCGGGCTCAGGGGACCGCTCTTTCCGGCGCCTTCGACATCGCCTTGAAGATGCTCCAGCGTGCAGAAGGCAGTGGCAAAGCCATACTTCTGGTGAGTGACGGCGAGTTTCACGACGAGGATGCACCGCTGCAGGCCTCGGTGGCGCGCCTTGCAGAGGCGGGAATCCGCGTGTACGCCCTGGGGGTCGGAACCGAAGAAGGAGCTCCCATTCCGCTGCCGGAAGGGGGCTTCAAGGAGGATGCCTCAGGCAATGTGGTGGTTTCCAAGGCGGCCCCAGAGCGGCTTCGTGCCCTTGCCGCAGCGACCGGAGGGGCCTATGTGCAGGCAGTGGCCTCGGAGGAGGACGTGCAGATGCTCTATGAGGGGGAAATCCGCGGCAAGCTGCAGGCGCAGCAGCGGGGGGTCCGCGACCTGAAGCGTTGGCATGATCGCTACCAGTGGCCGCTGGCCGTGGCGCTGTTTGCGGGAGCCGCCTCTGCATTTCTCGGGATACGTCCTGGGGCTTTCCGGTTTCGGCGCTCCGGGGCGGCGGCGCTGCTGCTGTTCCTGCTTCTGCCGAATGCCGCCCGGGCGGGAGCAGCCGACGATGGACTGAGTGCCTTTAACGCCAAACGTTGGGAGGACGCGATCCCCCTTTTAGGGCAGGCCCGCGTGGAGGATCCCTCGGATACCCGCGTCGCGCGGGCCCTGGCCGAGTCCCTCTACCGGTCGGGCCGCTATCGCGAGGCTGAGCAGGTCTACCGCTCGCTGGCCGCCCAAGCGAGCAATGCCCGGGAAAAGGCGGCGTGGGACTATAATGCCGGTCGATCCGCCTACCAGGGGGGCCGTCTGCAGGAGTCTCTTCAGGCCTTTCAGGAAGCCGCCAAGGGCGATCCCGAGCTGGCCGCGGCCGCCCACAACGCGGAAGTGGTGCAGAAAGAGCTGCAGATGCGTCTACAGCAACAGCCTCCACCCGAGGATCAGCAGCAACAGGATCCCCAGGAACAAGGTGGTGAAGATCAGCAGCAACAGGCCGGACAGCCGGGCGAGCAGCAGCAGGATCCGCAGCAGAGCCAGCCCGGGGATCAGGGGCAGCCGGGCCGGCCCGAGCAGGACCCGACGGCTCAGCAGGGAAATCCCCAGAACAGCATGGACGGCACGCGGGAAGAGGCGCCTCCTCCGCCCCAAGGCGATCCGGGAGCCCAACCGCCGCAAGAGGGTGGAGAGCAGCCCGCGGAGGTCGCCGAAGGTGAGGGGACACCGGTGGAAGAAAGCCGGGAGGATCCTGATAAAATGACCGCCGAGCAGGCGGAGCGACTGGTCGATGGGGTGCAGGAGGGACGCCCGCAGGTGGTGGTCACCGGCGCAGCCCAGGGGAAGGACTGGTGATGCTACTCTGGATCGCAACTGTTCACGCAGCAAGCCTACAACTGCAGGTGGAACGTCGGGAGTTGGTAGAGGGACAGACCATGACCGCCCAGCTTGTGCTGGTGGATGCGGCGGTCGCGGCCCCCCCAGAGATTGCCGTGCCCGAGGGGCTGCAGCTCCGCTACGCCGGGCAGAAGGTGAGTAGCTTCATCAACAATTTCCGTAGCTCTCAGGCGCTGATCTTCAGCTACGAACTGGTTGCGCTTCGGCCGGGAAGCTACACGCTCGGGCCGGTGCAGGTCGAGAGTTCCGTGGGGAAGTTGAAGGCTTCGCCGGTCACCATTCAAGTAAGTGCCCGAAATTCATCGGAAAAATTGGTGCCGTCCCTGGGTGAGGGGGACAGCTATGAGGGTCAGGTTCGGGTGTACCGGCTCCATTTTGAAACCAGCCGGCCGCTGGTGGACACCGTCTGGTCCCCACCGGAGGCCGCCGGTTTTTCGCCTGAGTCCTCGGTAGAGCCGATGCAGGCCAAAGATAGCCGGGTAGATGGCGGAACAACCCTCGCAATTCATGATTTGTATTTTCCAATACGTTTTGGAGCAGCGGGAAAGAGGGTGGTGCCGGGCGGGGTGTTGCAGGCGCGTTTTGCACTCGCACGATCCCGGCAGCGCCAGCCCTTTTTCGGATTGGATCGCTTTGGCGACGTGCAGGAGGAGATCTTCTCGGCGGAGCCCCTTCCGGTGGTGGTAAAGCCCCTTCCCGCCGAGGGGCGATCCACCGATTTTTCGGGCTTTATTGGGAATCTTTCGATGACCGCGGCTGCATCCGCCACACAGATCGCGGTGGGGGACACGGTGACCGTCGAGATGACCTTGAGAGGGAATGCCCCTTTGGCGGGGATCAAGCTGCCGCCTTTGCAGGGAAGTGGCCTCAAGGTCTACGACGACCAGCCGGTGGCGGAGGCGAAGCTGGTGGATGGGCAGATCGTCGCCACCGCTTCCTACAAGCGGGCAGTGGTGGCACAGCAGCCGGGAACCTTGGAAATTCCTTCGATATCCTTGTCCTACTTCGATCCCATCAGCGGCCAGTATCGCGTGGTTCAGACGCAGTCGATTCCTCTCACCGTGAGCGGGACCGCGTCGTCCGCTCAGGTGGCCTCCTTTGCTCAGGCTCCGGCAGTAGCGACAGAAGTGGATGTGTTGGGTGAGGATATTCTTCCTCTTCGCACCGCCGCTCTCCCCTACTCCTCGCTGACGGGAACCTGGGCATGGACCCTGCTGCTTCCGGGTGTGGCGCTGCTGCTGGCTGAGCTGTTGCCGCGCCTCCGGCCGCGCCCGCGGGTGGTGGAAGTGGGGCCCGTGCTCAGCTTGGACAACCTTCCCGCCCAGCCCGAGGCGCGACTTGCCGCGTTGGACCAGATCTTCCGGCAGGCCGTTGCTACCCGCTTGGGCACTCCCGAAGAGAGCCTTCGGCGGGAGCACCTGAGTGGGCTTGGGGAGCAGGCCGCGGAGGCCGAGCAGGTCTATCGCGCATTGGAGGCGGCGCGCTACCGGGGTGACAGTCCCGACGGGTTGGAGGCCGCCGTGCGGCGGATTGTGGGGCAACTCCGATGATATTCTTGTTGTGCTCTCTCCTGTGGGCGGGCCCGTCTGAGAGCTGGGCCGGCGCGTCGGAAGCGGCCGCGCGCGGCGACTACGCGGCGGCGGCCGGCCACTACCGGGATCTGCTGCAACAGGGTGTGGTGCACGAAGATGTGTACTATAACCTTGGAAATAGTCTCTATCGTCAGAACCGACTGGGGGAGGCGGTGCTGGCCTGGCGTCGCGCGGCGGTGCTGGCGCCCCGCGACCCGGATGTTCAGGCAAACCTGGCTTTTGCTCGCCGGACGTTGCGTGATGACCTGAGCCCCGGGGACAACAGTCCCTGGTTTGCCCCGTGGCAGGCCTTTTTGAGTGTGGGGGAAGGCTGCTACCTGGGGGCCGGGTTGCTGGGCATGGGTTTGGTCATTGTGGGACTTCGTCGCCGTATACCCGGCACCCCAGAGGCGCCGGCGGCGCTCTTGGGGGCCTTGGGGGCCCTGATCTGGGGGGGCGCGGTCTTTCAGGATCACCGCGAAGACGCCGGCGTGGTTTTGGCCGAGGAAGTGAGTGTTTCTTCCGAGCTTTCAGGCGGGGTGGAGCTGTTTCGTCTGCACCTGGGGGCAGAGGTGGAGCTGGGCGAGCGGGTCGGAGGATACTGTCTGGTGCGGCTGCCGGATGGCCGGAAGGGCTGGGTATTGGAGGAGAAGCTGGCTTCGGTGGACCCCGCAGCTCCCTTTCCGTCGGGTGCAAATCCGGCGTCGCCGGGATAGCCCTTCCCCTTCTGGGAGTGGTCGAAATGCGGTGGTTTCTGCTCTTGAGTCTGGTGGTGGCTGGCTGTGGCCTGGACGCGCGAATCAAAAAGCTCTCCGAAGCGGAGTACATGCACTACTACGCGCTCCGTCCCTTCATGAACGAGGACGACAAGAAAGCCTATCTGAAGCTGAAAACCGAGGACGAGCGCAACCAGTGGCTGAAGGACAAGGGGCTCTGGCAGACCTTCTACAAGTACGAGCCCAACATTCGGCAGGCGATTGTGGACGGCGCGGTGCAGAAGGGCTGGACCGGCGAAATGGTCTACATGGCCTGGGGAGCGCCCTTTGATAGCCGGAAGTTGACCGGTCGCCCCGCTACCAAGTCGCAGTTGCTGGTCTACCGCTTTGAGCGCCACGAAGAGGGTGTGGTACTGGTGTGGACCCCCGGAAGCAAGACCGAGTACAAGTCCATCGGCCGCTTCACCCGCTCCGTCTACCTGGACGACGACCGGGTGAGCGAGATCATCGAAGAAGAGGGCTGGAGCAACTAAGCGGGCTGTAGCCTTCGGCACCGAGCGCGGGTAGCCGAAAAGACCCGCATGGGTCTATGATGTAGGGCACCTGGGGAGCCCGTATGAAAGTATCGTTGATCAGTCCATACCCGGACATCACCAACTACGGGCTTCGGTCGATCTCCTCCACCTTGCGGGCCGCGGGTCACCAGACTCAGGTGATTTCCATGCCCGATTTTGCGGGCGACGGGGAGAGTGTCCACGTCAAGATGTCGGAGGAGCGCTACAGCCCCCAGGTCATCGATCAGATGCTGGAGCTGGTCTCGAAGTCGGATATGGTCGGCGTCACGTTGATGACGCACTACTTCGACTCCGCCAAGCAGATTACCAAGGTGATCCAGGAGAAGTTGGGCAAGCCAGTGATCTGGGGGGGCTTCCATCCCTCGGTGCGCCCCGACGAGTGTGCGTCGCAAGCGGAGTATGTCGCGGTGGGGGATGCCGAAGACCTGATGCTCCAACTCTGTGAGCGCCTGGAGAACGGCGACCGCACCAGGCTGCACGACATCAAGTCCCTCGTGTGGCGAAAAGGCAGTGAGGTGGTACGGAATGCGCCGGGCTCATTGGAGCAGGAGCTGGACCGCTACCCCGCACCCGACTTTTCCCGCGATGACCACCACATCCTCTTTGAGGGGCGTCTGGCCCCGGTGACCAAGGACCTGCTCCGTCGCTACCTGCACAACGGCACCGTATCCCGCATGTTCGGTCGCACCGGCTACCAGACCATGACGGGTCGGGGTTGCCCGCATGCCTGCACCTACTGCGGCAACAGCTTCTACCGGGATCTCTACAAACGCCAGCGCTATGTGCGCTACCGCTCCACCGATCACGTGATTCATGAGCTGACCGAGATCAAGCGGGAATATCCCTTCATCGACTTCTTCTGGTTCTCCGACGACTCCTTTTTCGGTCGGCCCCTTCCCGATCTGTTGCGTTTCTGCTCGGAATACAAGGCGAAGGTGGGCGATCCCTTCTACCTCCTCGGATCTCCAGGTACGATCACCGAAGAGAAATATTCGGCGCTGGTGGATGCGGGCTTGCACTGCATCCAGATGGGCGTCGAACACGGTTCAAAACGTATTCAAAAGATGTTCAAGCGCTCGACGATGGGGAACGACAAGATCCTGAAGAGTGCGGAAATCATCACGAAGTACGCCGATCGGACAGCTCCCCCCCAGTACGACATCATCTACGATCTGGCCTATGAGACCATCGACGACAAGCTGGACACCCTGCGTCTGATCTCTGAGCTGCCCAAGCCCTATCGGCTCCAGGTCTTTTCGGTGATCTACTATCCGGGCACCTCGCTCTACACCTTGGCCTCTCGCGATGGTCTGGTCAACGACGAGAAGGCCGAGATCTACGACCGGATGTTCTTTGAACGTCACGATTCCTATACCAATACCCTTCTTTTCCTGGCCCGTACCGGGCGGTTCCCGCACCCGCTCTTGAAGGCCCTGATCGACAAGCGCGTCGTGAACGTGATGACGTCGGACTATGTCGCGCCGCTGGGCAATGTGGCAAAAACCGCTATTCGTGGCCTGCGGGCCGCGCTGCGGAACCCGGCGATCGAGCGCGCAAAGGCGCTCGGGGTCTACAAGGCGCGCCTCACGGGTATGACCGGGGCCGACGCCGGAGCAGCGGCCCCCTCGGCATGAAGATCGAGGCGGCGCGGGCGGCCGATCTCCCGGCGATATTGGCCTTGCGCCAGCGATTGCTTCAGGAAGGAAGCTGGTTTGTGGCGCAACCGGAAGAGGAATCCACCCAGCTTGGCCCCTGGCAGCGGCTCTTGGAGGCCGGCATCCTGCGTGTGGCCCGGCAAGGGCCGCTGTTGGTGGGCGTGGTGATGGTGCGGCCCGGCGGCTTGCGTCGGCAGCGCCATGTGGGGGCACTGGAGATTTTTATCGAAGAAAGCTGGAGAGGGAAAGGTGTGGGCAGAGCACTGATGGACGATGTCCTGCGCGAGGCCACCGCGCGTGGCATCCAGAAGTTGTCGCTGGCGGTCTATGCCGACAACCTGCGGGCCATCGCCTTGTATTGCGCGTTGGGTTTTGAAGAAGAGGGCCATCGGCGCGGGGAATACTGCATGGCAGACGGAAGCTATCGCGACGATCTGCTGATGGCGCGGTGGCTCAGTCCTCCACCTCTGCCTCTCCCCGCCACTCGGCCTCCCGCCGATAGATAGTGCGCGCCGCAATCCCCAGGATAGAAGCAGCCTTCAGTCGGTCTCCGTCGTAATAGCGAAGCGTTTCCTCGATCATCCGTCGCTCCACCTCGCGTAGTGGCGTTCCCACGGCAAAGGACAGCCAGGTACCCGGCTCTCCGGCACCGGCCGCCGCGCGGATGGGGGCGGGAAGGTCAGCGATGCGCAGCGTCTCCCCTTTGGGAAGTACCACGGCCCGCTCCAGTGCATTCTCCAGCTCGCGTACGTTGCCGGGCCAGGGGTAGCTCTCCAGGGCTGCCAATGCGGCCGGATCAATCCCTTCGATCTCCCTGCCATTCCGGCGCGCGTGCAGCGCCGCAAAATGCCGTGCCAACAACGCGATGTCCTCGCGGCGCTCGCGCAGCGGCGGCACATGCAGCCCGATCACGTTCAGCCGATAGTAAAGGTCTGCCCGTAGTTTTCCATCCTGGACCGCTGCCACTGGATCCCGGTTGGTGCCCGCAAGCACCCGCACGTCCGCGTGGAGGGTCCGTGTTCCGCCCACCCGCTCATATTCGCCTTCTTGAAGCACTCTTAATAGCTTCACCTGGAGGGATGGAGACAGCTCGGTCACCTCGTCCAGAAAGAGGGTCCCGCCCGTTGCCAGATCGAAGCGTCCCTCCTTTCGCGCTGAGGCTCCCGTGAACGCCCCTGGTTCATAGCCGAAGAGCTCGCTTTCCAGCAGGTTCTCCGGGATGGCGCCACAGTTCACCGTCACCATCCGCCCGCTGCGCCCGCAATTCGAGTGAATCCATCGGGCAAGCTGCCCTTTTCCAGTTCCACTCTCTCCGGTAATCAGCACCGTCGCCCGGCTCGGCGCGACCTGAGCGGCTTCCTCCAAGAGCGACTTCATGGCCGCCGAGGAGCCGATCATCTCCTGCCCGGGCCCGCGCGTGAGCTGCTCGCGCAGGCGGCGATTCTCAGCCAGCAGCGCATATTTTTCGCCTGCGCGGGTGGTTGCGGCGACCACCTCGGCCCGGCGCAAGGGCTTGGTGATGAAGTCACAGGCGCCGCCCTTCATCGCCTCTACCGCATGTTCGACAGTGCCATAGGCGGTGACCAGAATCACCTGCGTGTCAGGAGAAAATGTTCTGCAGAGCTTGAGGAACTCCATGCCGTCCATACCCGGCATCTTCAGATCGGTGATGACCACCCCCACGTCGCCTTCGCGCAGGTGGTCCAGCCCCTGGCGCGCCGAGGCGGCCACCACTACCGGGTGTCCTTCGCGGGCCAGCGTGCGCTCCAACGCGATGCGGTTGGGTTCCTCGTCATCCACCACCAGGATCTTCGGCATCCTTTTCCTCCTGTAATGCAGGGAGAAAGACGGAAAAACATGCCCCGGCTCCCGGGGAAGTGGTGCAGGAAATTCGACCTCCCGCCTCCTCCACCAATTGCCGGGTCACCGCCAACCCCAGACCTGTTCCCGTAGCCCGGGTGGAAAAGAAGGGCTCAAAAATGTGGCGAGCCGTTTCCGCATCCATGCCCGGGCCGTCGTCGCTCACCTGTAGATGAAGCTGAGCTTCATCTGCGCGCAGCTTCAGGTGGATTTGGCGGGCCCCGGCCTCGCGTGCGTTGCGGAGCAGGTTCAGCAGGATCTGCCGGATCATCGCCGCATCCAGGCAGAGCTGCCCGCCGCTCCCTTCGAGTACCCAGGAGATCCCTGCGCCGCGTAGAGCAGGACCTTCAAACTCCAGGATTCCTTGGACCACGCCCAATGGGTCCAGGCGCTCCCGGTGCGGGTGGCGCGGCCGTGCAAGATCCAGGTAGCCCTGGGTCAGCGCCTCCAGGCGGCGCACCTGCGACTGGATGGTGGCCAGGACCGCCGCCGCCTCTGGCGCCGTAACTTCGTCGGCAAGCAATTCCACATGGAGGCCAATTGCATTGAGGGGGTTTCGAACCTCATGGGTGACCTGCGCCAGCATCTGCCCGACCAGGGCCAGGCGCTCGGCGCGCGCCAAGCGCTCTGCCGCCTGACGCGCATCGGTCACATCCTCGCCCACATACAGGCGTCCATCGCCGAATTTCTGCACGGAAACCAAGTGCAGGCGCTCGCCCAGGCTCACCTGCTGCCCATCCCCCTCCGGCAGCGCGCGCAGGGCGGAAGGCAGGCTCTCGCCCCACAGGCGCTGGGCTGCCGGGTTGAACAGGCGCACAGCCTCCTGATCCAGTGCCACTGCGGCGCCGATACGATCCAATACCTCCCGCTGTAATTCGCTGAGCGAGGTCAGCCGCCGATCGCGTTCGGCAACTGCATCCGCCATCCGACGAAAGGCCCGTGCCAGCACCGCCACCTCGTGGTCGCCCTCCACCTCCACCGGCGGCGGGTTCTGGCCCTGCTCCAACAGCCGCGCCCGGCGGGTCAGCTCCTGAACGGGCCGCAGGGCCCCATGGACCAGAAGGCCAAGAGGAAGTACCAATGCCAGCGACAGGACGGCGGTGATGATCGAGGTGCGCTCCGCCTGATTTTCGGCGCGCACCGTCCGCGCAGACAGGGCGGCAAGGCGTTGAGAGGCCAGCTCCGAGAGGCGCTCGATCTGCGCCTGAAGCTCGGCCCGGCTGCGGTCCGCGGCGGGGGTGCCTACCGAGGCATTGTAGCGGCGCTCCGCACCCTCCACCTCTTCCAGGATTCGGCGCACATCGGTCACCGCCAGACTCTCGCGTGCCGGAATATCGGAGGGAAGATCGCCGATCAGGTTCAGTGTAGCGGTCCGTGGGTCGGCAAGCTCCACCGTGCCCGCGCTCCGCTCCAGGCGCGACGACATGCGGTTGGCCTGCCGGCCCAAGGGCAGCCACAGCCGCTCTACCAGCTCCAGCGAGGCCCCGATCTCGCGCAATTGGAGAATGTTGACCAGCAGCGCACCGCAGAGTGCGAGCAGCGCCACGCCAAAGGCGGCCAACAACCGCGTGCGAAGGGAGAGAGAGGGCACGCCTGCGGCTTATCCCGTTTCGGCTTGTCATCGGTCGGTGCTTTCCCTTGCGGCCCCACGATCCTGTGATAGAACCGTCCCCTATTTTGGAGTGGAGCGAAATGCGGATCCTGCGTACATCGTTGGCGCTGGTGTGCCTTCTCGGGGCGGTGGCTTGTAATGGCGGCGAGGGTGCGGGCGGCAACAACCCGGCGACCAGCAGCACGGCTCAGCCGGACATCGGCGAGATTATCGCGCGGGTGAACGGTATTCCCATCGGAAGCAAGGAATTCGAGCTTGCGGCGTCGCGGGTGAGCCCGGCGAACGGCGACTCTTTGTCCGCCGAAGAGAAGAAGCAGGTGCTCGACGGGCTGGTGGAAGAGAAGCTGCTCTACGGCGAAGCCCTCAAGAAGGGCATCGACAAGGACCCCAAGGTGCAAAAGGTGATGGTGAACACCCTTTTGCGCGAAGAAGTCTACGCCACGGTGAAGAACAGCGACTTCACCGATGACATGCTGATGGCCTACTACGAAAGCCACAAGAACGAGTTTATCGTTCCCGAAAAAGTGCAGATCAAGCGCATCCTGATCAAGGTCACGGATACGCGCCCCGACGCTGCGGCCAAGGCCGAAGCCGAGAAGATCCGCGCGGAAGTAGTCGGCAAGCCCGACAGCTTCAAGGATGTGGCAGCCCGGGTTTCCGAAGATCCCTACAAGCGCCGCGGTGGTGATATTGGCTTTGTGTCCAAGGAAGGCAAGCCCGGCCTGGACGCAGCCATTGTTGAGAAGGCGTTTGAGCTTCCCACCAATGCAATCTCGGAAGTCTTCAAGACCACCGAGGGCTACAACATCGTGCAGGTGGCAGCCCGCCGCGAGCAGGTGGAGCGTACCTTCCAGCAGATGAAGGGCTCCGTGCTGCGCAAGGTCAAGAACGACAAGATGAAGTCGCTCTATGACGAGTACGTGGCCAAGATCCGCCAGGGCGCGGACATCAAGATCGACGAAGGCAAGCTTGCCGCGATCGAGATCAAGTCCTCCCGCCGTCCGATGGCCCCCGGGGCCGGGATGGAAGGCGAAGAAGGGGAGGGTGCTGAGGAAGGCGAAGCAATGCCGACGCCCGGTGGCGAAGGAATGCCCGTTCCTCCTCCTGAGCTGAAGCCCGGTATGGCGCCTGGCGCGCCTGCTGAAGGCAAGCCCGGTCAGCTTCGTCCGGGCGGGCCCGGTGCTGGTCCTGGTGGCGGCCAGCTTCGCCCCGGTGGCGAAGGTGGCGGCTCGGTGAAGCCCACGGAAGGGCAGAAATAGTGTTCTGGCTGCTTGCTGCGGCGCTCGCTGCGGAGCCGGAGGGTTCGACCCCTCCGGCTTCTGCCGTTGTACGGGCCCAACTTCTGGATCGGGTGGCCGCATCGGTGAACGATGACATCATCACTTTGTCCGAGCTGTACGAGTTCGGAGGCCCCTTTATTGAGGAGCGGGCGACGGTAGAGGGTGTGGCCGGCCGGAAGGCCGCCGAGCGGGAAGTGCTGGAGCGCTTGATCGCTCGGACCCTGGTCGATCAGGAGATCGACGCGTTGAAGTTGGATGTCACCGAGCAGGAGCTGGACCGCACCATCGACGACATCGCCCAGCGCAATGGCCTGGACCGCGACAGCCTGCGGGCTGAGCTGGAGCGGCAGGGCATGGGCTGGGAGATGTACCGTGGCCAGCTCAAAGGTGACCTTCGCCAGATGAAGTTTGCCCAGTCCGTGCTGCGCCCGCGGGTGAACATCACTGAGGACGAGCTGCGCGACGCCTACAACCGGCTGGGCAGCAACATCCCCAAGCTGGCCAAGGTCCAGGCGATCTTCCTGCTGTTTCCCTCGGACCCCGCCGGTAAAGAGGCGGTGTTGGCCAAGGCCAAGGCGCTGAGCGATCAGGCTATCGGTGGTGCCGACTTCGCCAAGTTGTCCGCGGAGAACGACGAGGCCGGCTTCGGTGCCCAGGGCGGCGAGATGGGCAGTTTTGCCGTGGGCGAGCTGGTTCCCGAGCTGGATCGGGTGGTCTTCGGCATGCAGGTGGGGCAGGTGTCTGCACCCATCCAGGTGGAGACCGGCGTCTTTGTCGTGCGCCTCCAAGACCTGGAGAGCAGCGCTGCCGATTTTGAGTCGGTACGGGGCCAGCTCCAAGAACAGGTTTTTGAAGCGCGCATGACGGAAGAGCAGGAGCGTTGGTTTCAGCAGGCCCGCGGCAAAGCCACCGTTCGTATCCTCCTGCCCGAATGAGGCCGCTGCTCTTGACCCCCGGCGATCCGCGGGGGGTTGGGCCGGAGATCAGCATTGCTGCCCTCCGGAGGTCCGGCATCGACGCCCTTTTGTTGGGTGACGAGGGTGCACTGCGGGCCCATGCGCCAGAGTTGAAGCTCGTGGAGGACCTGGCCCCTGGAAAGGGGTTGCGGTTGCTCCGGCTACCTCCCGGCGAGGAAGCTGTGGAAGTCCGCGCCATCCGGCACGCCACCGCCCTGTGTCTGAGCGGGGAGGCCAGGGGCTTGGTGACGGGCCCCATCCATAAAGCGCGGCTCCAAGCACAGGGATTCCGCCACACCGGCCACACGGACTTCCTGGGCGAGCTGTGTGGGGTGCCCAACCCCGTCATGGCCTTTGTGGGTGGCCAGGATCCCCGTGGTAATCCCTTGCGGGTGGCCCTGGTCACCGTGCACCTGCCTCTGCGAAAAGTGCCGGACGCCCTCACCATTCCCGGTATCCTGCATACCCTTCGTGTCACGGCCGAGGCGCTCCGTTCGCACCTGCGCCTGCCTCATCCCCGCATCGCCGTCTGTGGCCTGAACCCCCACGCGGGCGAAGAAGGGGTCTTGGGAGGCGAAGAAATTGCGGTGATTGGCCCGGCCTGTGCGCAGGCGCGTGCCGAGGGGCTGGACATCTGGGGACCAATCTCGGCCGAGACGGCTTTTATCGAGGCCGAACGCAGCGATTGTATCGTCGCCATGTACCACGACCAGGCCCTGGTTCCGCTCAAGGCCCTGGGCTTTGGCCGCTGTGTGAACTGGACCTTGGGCCTGCCGATCCTGCGCACGTCGGTGGACCACGGCACTGCGGACCATTTGGTAGGCACCGGCAAAGCGCGCCCCGACTCCATGATCGCTGCCTTGGAGCTGGCCGATCAGCTCAGTCGGCCTGCTGAATGAAGCCTCATTCAGTGCCGCTGTCTTCTTCCAGGGGCGTGGTGCAGGAGTAGTTGAAGTTCCAGGAGCCCCAGCGATCCTCCCCGAAGATCCGGCAGTCCGTGGGGGTCTGGCCGTTGGTGGCAAAAATGCGGATCAGTCCGGCCAGACCGGGCTCGTTGCAGTTGAAGGCGGTCGTGCCGCCCGGGTTTACGTCACGCCAGTCAGCGACCACCGCCAGCTCCACGGCGAGCCGGTCGCTGCTCCCGTCGGCGGCGGCCTCGATGGATCGCAGGGCATGTACCTCGATATAGTCCCCATCGTCGCTGAGGACCACCTGCCCATTGCCCGTCCACGCATCGGCGTCTACCAGGAAGCTCCACCGTGCGGTCAGGCTGTCACAGGTGTAGCTGGCGGCCACAATGGACGGAGGCTCCGGACTAATATCGTCCGGGAGTGAGGAGGGGGCGGCGCTCTGGCATGCGAACAGCAACAGCAACATCACCCTGCTTCTATCGCAGCAGCGCCGCAGCAGCCCCAAAAACACCAAAGGCCCGGGGCGAGCCCCGGACCTTCAGTTTTGTTCCGACCGAAGCCGGAGACGGCTCAGTTGGAGCAGTCGGCGGCGAAGTAGCTGGGGTCGTCCCCGAATACATCACAATCCGCTTGGGCGCCGGAGGAGTCCTGGATCTGGATGAGCACGGTGACGCTGCCCTTGTCCAGGATCTGGGTGCCGAAGAGGGTGGAGCTGTTGTCCACCTGGTTCTGGAAGCTGTCTTCCACGATCAGGGTCAGCTCTTTGCGCTCGGCACAGGCACCACCGGCGGAGCCGGAGCCCGCCGCAGTGAAGCCGTTGTGGGTCTCTTCCCACACGCCGCAGTCATTGACGCCGCCCTTGGGGCCGCAGGTGGAGGTGGGGTCGCCGGTCTCGGTGACGGTGACCTTGACCACGCCCATGGGGTAGTCGGACTCAGCGTAGACCGTGCAATTTTCGGGGGAACCACCATCGCACTCCCAGTTCCAATCGGTGAGGGTGGGGGTGCCAGTGGTGCAGTCAGTGGTGGTGCTGTCGTCGGTGGCGACAGAGTCAGAATCTTTGCTGGTGCCAGGGCAGGCTGCAAGGGCGAGGAACAGAACGCTCAAAAAACGCATGATTTACTCCATTCTCTTGGGGAACGGGCGCAGTCTACTCGGATGTCGAACGGATGTCAAGGGCTGTCTTCCTTTGCCTCATGACTGGGTCGCTTCCAACTGCCGAACACGCGCATCTTCCCGGCGACAAACGGAGGCCACTGCCTCAAATTCAGCCCCCCAGTCCGCACGTACCTTCAGGGACTTCAGGATCTGGTGCATGCCCCCCAAGGAGCGATGCAGAAAAACCAGCTCCCTTGGGGATCTCAGGGCTTTGACCGCCATCACCCGCGGCATGAGCGCGGTGACCTTGTCCTGAACATCATCCTCGGGCCCGCCCATGGTGAAGGGGCCGCCGCGAAAGGGCTTGCCAATGGCCCGGCACAGCTCCCAGAGGGCGTCCTCCGACGCGGGATCCGGCTCGGTCAGCGCGCCGATCTCGACGGAGTGCTCCATACAGCCGGCTTTATTGTTGTCGCGGGTGGTGAAGCCGCAGCCGGCGTAGGCGGACATCCAGCGCAGGTCGAAGCGGCGTACACAGCCGAAGTCCAGGATGCCCACCCGTCCATCGGGAGTGAAGAGGTAATTTCCGGGGTGGGGATCGGCGTGGATCGCGCGATGGATGTACTGCATACGCAGGTGTGCGCGCGCGAGAGCCAGACCGGCTTTTTGTTTGATGGGCTCGGGTGCGGAAGCGGTGAACACGGGCAACGGACGTCCATGGAGCCGCTCCATGGTCAGCACCCGGCCGGTACACCAGCCGGAATGGACGGCAGGAATCGAGATATCCGGATTATCCGCAAAGTAGCGACGGAACTCCTGGAGGTGCAGCGCCTCCTGGCGGTAGTCCAGCTCCTCCGTCAGGCGCTCTTCAATCTCGTCGAAGATGGCGTCAATCTCCTCCTTTGGCCGACGCAGAAAGCGACCCGCAATCAGCAATGTTTTCAGGGCTGCAAGGTCGGCGTGTACGGAGCCGTCGATGCCGGTGTGCAGCACCTTGACCACCACCTCGGTGCCATCAGGCAGCGCAGCGGCGTGGGCCTGACCCAGCGAGGCGGTGCCCAAGGGGGCTGGATCAAAGCGCTTGAACAGGCTGTCCAGGGAGCCACCCAGCTCTTCTTCCACCCGGCGCCGCACCTGATCGAAGGGAACAGGCTCGGCCTTGTCGTGTAGCTTCCCCAAAACAAGGCGCACATCCGGCGGAAGATCCAGGTTGTCCGAGAGCTGCGCGACGGCCTGGCCCACTTTCATCGCGGCCCCTTTCAGCGAGCCCAGGTCGCGCACGATGCGCTCGGCATTTTCAAGGTGCAGACGATCCAGGCTCTCTTTCCGAGCCCCATCGTCCTGAAAGAAGCCCGTAACCGCTTGGCCCAGGTAGGAGGAGCTGACCCGTGTGGTCAAAGCGCCGAGCTTGGAGAGGCGAGAGAAGCGGGAAGCCATTATTCCACCGTCAAAAGTCCTGTTTCCAGAACGGAAAAACCGTCATCGGAGCCCTGCCCACTGCATGTGGCGCCGCCGGAGTCACAATAGGTCCACGAGCGTCCGTCGTCTGCGCTGGCGCGTGCGGCGTAGCGATAGGCACCGGGGGACGCGCAGGCTTCGAGCGGGCCCGCATACTCGTCGTTCGCGAGGTCGCCGCTGACCAGGCCGTCTTTGTCAGCGTTCCACGTGAGGTCCTGGTGCCAGGGCCAGATGGAGGGATCGGTGGCGAAGGACTCGGCGTAGGCACGTTCTTCCAGGGCGAGCTGCACCCGAACGCCAAGGCCTGCACCCTCTCCCGGCGTGATCCCGGCGCCGTAGGCCCACACATAGACGGTGGGGCCGGCCACGCCCACGCTTCCGGTCGCCATGCAGGGATATTGGATGTGGCAATAGTCCAGGGAGCGGGTGGATTCCAGCGCAAGCACGCCACAGTCGACCGCCTCTGCCCCGTCGGCCGAGAAGCGGGCGACCACCTCCCAGCTTCCCCAACGCGGTGGCACCACCAGGCCGCGGTAGATGTCGTCGGTCCCTTCGGATCGGTCATAGGTGGCTGAAACCCAGGTGGTAGAAGCTGAATTTCCCGGTTCGCGCAAACCCAGCTCGCCCACGATGCCCGCTCCAACACCGTCTCCATCGGTGCGGCCGGCGAGCTGAACCCCTAGCTCGACAGGCAGCCCCTCCCCTTGGGCAACCGTCAGTAGCGATGTCGCATTTATCGAGCAGATCAGGTTGGAAGGAGGCGAGCTATCGTCACTATCGACCGGGCTGTCCAGTGGGTCGTAGCGCCACTCCAGGGTGGCCTGTCCGCCGGGGTCGGTGGCGGTGACCTGCACCGATCCCTGGCCGGGCGGTGTGATGCACAGCAGCTCCTGCGAGGAGAGGTGCTCGAGGTTTTGGCAGGGCTGCCCACCAAAATCGATGGTGGTTTCGGCGGATAGCGCGCTGCCACGAATGGAGACGGCTGTGCCCCCGGATTCGGGACCGTGGTCCGGACTGAGGGACAGGATGCCGAAGGTGGCCGCAGGCGTATCGTCGTCCGGGCGTGGGGCCACTTCCAGGTTGACGCAGGCCAGGAGCAGAAACATGCGCATAAGCTATCCACCGGGCCGCACGTGGAAAGGGCTGCTCTGCTACACTGTCTCCGAGGTTTTTCCGATGCTGCTCCTTCTCCTGGCCTGTCCGCCTGCCGACCCCCCAAAAGTGGTTGGGGAAGTCTGTACTACGCCGAATTCTGCCTCCGCCTGGTCGGGTGAAACCGTGTTTCGAGAGGCGACGACGGAGTGGGGGATGGAAGGGGTGACTGGCGGGCGCTACGCGGCCGGGGATCTGAATGGCGACGGCTATCCCGACCTGCTGGTCACAGAGATTTTCCGGAATACCCGCGATGATCCGGCCAATGGCGTGTACCTGCATCGGGTGCTGATGAACGAGGCGGGTACAGGCTTTCGGGATGCCACCGTGGAGTCGGGCCTGGTCACGGCGCGGGATGGCCATGTGGGAACCTCCTCCACGGTCCATGTGCTGGGAGATGTGGACAACGACGGTGATCTGGACGTGTTTGCGGGGCAGACCTGGGATCGCGCCGACGCCCCCCAGGCGGACCTCACCGAGCTCTACCTGAACGACGGGTCGGGGAAATTCAGCCTGGCCCCCAATTCGGATATCGCCCAGGTGGGTGGCTACCCCACGGCGGGGGCCTCCTTCACCGATGCCAATGCGGACGGGCTCCTGGATCTGTGGGTCACCGGCTTCTACCTGCAGTATGGCTACGATCCCGCAGCCCAGGCCCAGCTCTATTTCGGCAATGGCGACGGCACGTTCCGGTCGGTCACTCAAGATGTGGGCCTGGAGATGCCGTCGAATATCCGGGAAGACTACTACGAACATTTTGCACGGCGCCCCGCCTATGGCGCCACCGCCTGTGATGTGACCGGAGATGGCCTGCCGGAGCTGATTTCCACCAACTATGGTCGCTCCTGGAATCACTTGTGGCGCAATGATGGCGGGAGCTTCACGGAAGTCAGCGAAGAAGCCAAGTTTGACGGGGACGATAACCACGACTACACGGACAACCTTTGGTATGCCTGCTATTGTGAGGCCAATAGCTGCGACCCTGCCCCCACCCGCTCCTGCGGGGGCAGCTTTCCCAACAACTACTGGACGCCCGGTCGCGACGACCAGCCGGTGCGTTTGAATGGGAACTCGTTTACGACCGTATGTGGGGATATTGACAATGACGGGGACATGGACCTGTACACCACGGAGATTCTGCACCAGTGGACCGGCTTTTCCGCCGATGGCTCGCAGCTTCTTTTGAACGACGGCACCGGGAAATTTGAGCGAATTTCCAATGAAAACAATGGCTTGACGCGTCCCCGGCCGCGGCAGGGGGACTGGAACGAGGGCGACCTGCATGCAGCCTTCTTCGACTTCGACAATGACGGGTGGAAGGATATTCTGCTTTCATCGTCAGATTATGAAAAGACACAGCTTTGGCTGTGGCGCCAGGTCAGCCCCGGCGTCTTTCTGGAGGTGAGTGACGCCACCGGTCTGAACCAGCCCTGGCCGGCGGGGGTGGGGGTGGCCGACTTCGACCGCGACGGGGATTTGGATGTGGTGACCGGCTCCTCCAACGCCCGCTCCGGCACGCCCTGGACCAATCGGCAGGCGCACCTGTACCTGAACGATAGTCCACCTGGAAACTGGATTCGCCTGGAGGGTTTCCCCATCGGCACGCAGGTGGCCGTGACCGCCGGCGGTGTCACACAGACGCAGGAAGTGTCCGGTGGCTATGGCCACTTTGGAATCCAGAACGACCTACCTCTTCATTTTGGCCTGGGTGCGGTATGCCAGGTGGATCAGGTGCAGGCGCGCTATCCGGGGGGCACGCTGAAGATCTGGGAGAATGTAGCAGGCAACCGGGCGGTGACCCTCAAGTAGTGTGGCCGGGTTGCGGCTCCGCCAGAAGGGCGGTACAGCAACAGGATGGTGACATTCCGGTGGCCTTTCCTCCTCCTTCCCTTGTCCGCCTGTTCGGGGGCACCGGGGGGAGGTGATGGAGTAGATTCTGGGGCAAAAGCCGAAGAATCAGAAGCGGACTCTCCCCCGGACTCGGCGGGAGATTCTCGCGAGGACTCCTCCGTCGACTCCCCGGTGGATTCCCCGATCGATGTCGAGGTGCCGGAGCCCTGCTTCACCTACGCAGAGCCGGTGCAGACCGGCACGGTGGTGGACGCCAACCTCGACGAGATTTCGGATGTGGTGCCCTCTCGTCAGAACGGGGGCGTCCTGTGGGTCCATGAGGACAGCGGGAATGACTCCATCCTGACCGCCATTGATATGGGCGGCAGCACCCTTGGAACCGTCGCGATCGAGGGCGTAACCATGGTGGACTGGGAGGATCTGGCCATCAGTGTATGCGAGGAGGGGTGGTGTTTGTGGGTGGGAGACATCGGCGACAACATGCAGAACCGGGGCTCTGTGAAGCTTCTGCGGCTGGTGGAGCCGGTGATTGACCGCGCTGCGGGCGTGTTTGCGCTGACGTTGACCGCCACCCTCTACGAGCTGCCCTATCCGGATGGACCTCACAACGCGGAGGGATTGGGCTGGTCGTCTGGTGGGCCGGTGGTGTTCACCAAGCGGGATGCGAACATCAGCGATGTCTACACCGGGGATCTCGACGCCGGAACCTTGACGCTGCGAGGCCCTCTTTCGCTCGACCGGAGCACGGCCACGGCGGCGGACATCTGGCCCGACGACAGCCGCATCCTCTTGCGGACCTACGACGCTCTCTGGGAATACTGGCTACCCTCCGGTGGCTTTGCGGACCTGGAGCACAGCATTCGGGTGTCGGTTCCGGTGGCGGACGAGACGCAGGGGGAGAGTGCCTCCTACGACCCGGTTCGTCGCGGCTATTGGACCATCTCCGAGCGGGTCAACCAGCCGATCTGGTTCTCCGGGTGTTCCTCGGAGCGCTAGGGCGTGGCAGGCCCGCCGGCGTGGTCTCAGCTCCGAGATGCGGCGCGGCAGGCGGCTAGCCGCCGCTAGAAGTCGGCGGCAAGTTGTTCGCCGGGAATCAGTGCTGCTTCCACCGTGCGGACCACCACCGGGACTTTCCACTCTGCCACCAGCGGGTCGGCGCGTCCCTGCAGGGGGACGGCCACCACCGCCGGACCCACACGCTGCACCTCGGCCGTGGCGGTGCCCCCTGCGCTCTGGAGCGTGAGCGGCTGCCCGGCCTTGAGGCGGCGGGCGATCAGGCTGTCCACCCAGAGCACGGCTTCTCGGGTGGAAGCGGGTGTGATGGTGAGGACCAGCTCGCCGGCGGTCACCCACGTGCCGACTCCGGGCAGGGCGCTGCGCTCGGTGAGGGGATCGTCGCTGCGCTGGCCCACGGCCCGGCCCACGACGCCATCGTGGGGTGCAACCAACACGGTGGCGGCCTGCTGCGCCTTCAGGGTGTCGACCCGGGCCCGAAGCGCATCCAGTTGGGCCTGGGTGGCGGGGTCCAGGAGGCCCCGGGCGCGGGCTTGGGAGCGCTGCATGTCGCCCTCCAGCGCATCCACCTCTGCCCGACGCGCGGCGATTGCAAGCTCCAGCGCGTCCCGACGCACCCGGAGGCTCTCCACTTCCAGCGCCGGCAGATCCAGGCCCGGTTGGGTCATCCGGTCGTATTGCACCTTCAGCTCCACCAGGGCCGCTTCCTGATCGCGCAAGGACACGGTGGCGGCCAGCCAGCGTGCTCTTGACCCGTCAAGGTCTCGGGCATAGCGCCGGTCTCGTTCGCCGCCTTCTACCGCCAGACTTCCCACGAGCGCATCCACCTCTGCCTCGGCGGATTTGATCTGCTCGCTCAGTCCCGGTATTTCCAACGTCGCCAGCGTCTCACCGGCCACGACGTGCTGGCCCTCCACCACGTTCATCTGGGCGATACGCCCGTTACTTCCTGCTCGAACCGGGTACAGGTCTACCTGTGCGGTGGCGAGGATGTCGGAGCTCGGCTCCAGGTTGTAGAGGATCGCAGAGGTGAAGGCTGCGCCCAACCAGAAGAGAAAAGCGACGATCTTCTTGGCGTATGCCCGCAGGCGCCGTTGGAAGGGAATACGTCCCGCTACCATTCTTCCGCCTTTTCTTCGATGTGCAGGGCAACCTGCGTGGCGCCGATGGCTTTGAACGCCGCTTCAAAGGCTTCCCGCTCTTGCGGGTTGTAGAGGCGTACTTCAAAACTATACTCGATCTCTTCTCCCTGCACCGGCCGCTCCTTCAGCAGCTTGTAGAAGGTACACCACTCTCCGATGATCTGCTCCAGCGCGGACATACCGCCGGTGGTGCGTACCCGCAGAACTCCAGCATCTACGTAGCGGGAGCCGAACTGAGTGTAGTGCAGAACCATCGCGACGGTGCCGACGATCAGCGTCGCAACCACCGCGATAGCGGGCTGGTGGGCACCAACCGCAATCCCAACGGCCAGGGCCAGAAAGATGAAGGTGGTGTCCCTGGCGTCACGCACAACCGTTCGGAAGCGGATGATGGCCAAAGCGCCTACCAAACCAAATGCGCGCGCGATGCTGTCGCCCACCACCAGCATGACGCCGGTGACGATCATCGAAAGCATCACAATACTATGTACCATATTCCGGGACCAGGTCATCCCGCGGTGGGTGATGGAATACAGCCACGCAATGAGCTGACCCAACACAAAGGAGAGCAGAAGGCTGGCCACCACCATCGTCATGGGGGTGTGGGTGGCCACCATCGGGTCGGTCCAGGGATTCACAGCTCGCCTCCGTACATGGTATTTTTCGACCTTTTGGGAGGTTCTGTGAGGAGATCCACCGCATGTCGGTACTTGGACATGGCCTTCCGTTCGATATCGAAGTGACGCACCATATCGGCTATCCAGGGAGGATAGGATTGCGTATACTTCAGCTCCAGAATCACCAAATCCTTCACTTCGGGCAACAGCGTCCACACCGGCGGCTCGCTCAAATCCACGGTCGGAGGTGCGGCCGCAATCTCCGAGTCGAAGGTCACCCGCACCAGATTTTCCCGGTCCTTCCCCACCCAGGCATCCCGCCGATAGGTGACCCAGGCCTTGGGAACGGCGCTGCGAAGATCCCGATGGGCGAGAAATTCCTCAAGCTGGGACGAGGATCGCAGGTTGGGCACCACTTCGCCCCGGAGCAGGCGAATGGCCTCCAGCCGGGTGACCTCGGCCCGTGACTTCCACATCGCCTCGCCGGCGCGGGACTTGATCTCCAGAAACACGTTGTGTTTCGGCGTAAATCCGTAGGTACGCGCCCGGATCTTGAAGCGGCGGAACTTGCCGTTCCGGGTATCGCGGTACACACTCCAGTCGTCATCGTCCAGGTACAGAGAGTGTACCGGGTACGAAGCGCCGCCTCCTTCGCCGAAGGCATCCGGTTCCATAAAATTGGCGATCCACTTGGCCGCAGCTGCGGCGTGCGCCCCGTTGAGGCGGTACTTGATCTCAAAGCGGGTCGTCTTCTCTGGCACCTGTCACCTGAGCGTCACATAGTAGAGGAGAAGCAGGCGGGCTGCAACCGATTCCGAACGAGCGGGAAAGGTTGCGGGTCGCCGTCGCTTCCGCTACAGGGATACTATGCCTGTGATTCTCATACTTGGGTTGTTGGCTTGTCAAGACTTTCCGTGGTTTGGGAAGAATCCGGGGGACTCTGATGGGCCCGCTGGGGACGACAGCAGCGGAACCGGTGGCGACAACGGGGATGATTCGGGGGGTAGTAGTTCTAATTTTTGCAGTAAGAAGCTGGACTCGTCTACTCCGGGTGGGCCGGATTGTGTGACCGATACCATCTCCTGCGGGCAGACGATCCAGGGGACCACCAAAGGTGGTTCCTCCGTACTGAATGAAGATTTGTATGATTCGTGGTTTTGTGGCTATCCAGCTCCTTCTTCCTTTGAGGGGTCCGAGCGGGTGTACCTCCTTGATCTGGACGGGGCCTACGACATTCAGGTGGAGCTTTCCAGTCCCTGCAAGGAAGTGGACTTGCTGGCCATACACTTTGAATCCGAACGTTGTCCCTATGAAAACGTTCCCATCTCCGAGTGTGAGGCCGCCTGGAAGGATGGCAGCGACCACCAGACCCTGTACACCGATCGTCCGTACCGGTTTTTTCTGGTGGTGGAGTCGCGCTCAGGGGACCCTACGAATTTTGAGCTGAGCGTGGACTGCACCGCGCTGTGAGTGCGGCCAGAAATACAGCGGTTGGCGCGCACTCCGGCTGCCGGTGACTTTTCGGGTTAGGGTGCGGCGATGGACTACAGCCTCTCTGCCTCTGGTGCCTTTTCGGTCTGGGATGCCGGTAATGCCTCCCCGTCGATCCTGCGACTTCTGCCTTGGGTCCACCACCCGCCTGCAAAAGTGCTGGTTCCTGGCCTGGGATCTGGGCAGGAGGTTTCTGCACTGCACGCGCGAGGCTATGCGGTGTTGGCCGTGGAGCGGGCACCCTCTGCTGCCGATCTGCCGGTGGAGCGCGGTGATTTTGTACACTCTAACTATCAGGGCAGCTTTGATCTGATTTGTGAGCGTGGGTATTTTGCGACTCTGCCCCCCTCGGAGCGGGGTGCCTATGTGCAGGCGGCCGCTCGTGCGCTGCGGCCCGGCGGGATTCTGTTTGGGGTCTTTCTGGAGGGGAGGACCCCGACGGATCGGGCGCCCTTCGGCACCACGGCCGCCGAGCTGTTGCGGGCCTTTGCACCGGCCTTTGACGTGCAGTTCCTGGGACCGGCGCCCTTCGGAGGGCCCGGGGAGCGGGCGCTGCTGGAAGCCATCCTCGTTCGCCGTGTGGATTGAACCGTGGCGACGCTCGATTTTGTAGGAATCGAAAAATCCTACGGTGCGGTGCGGGTCTTGCATCGGGTAGATCTGAGTGTGGCCGACGGTGAGTTTTTGGTCCTCGTTGGCCCCTCTGGCTGTGGAAAGAGTACCTTGCTCCGCAGTATCGCCGGGTTGGAAGAGATCACCTCGGGTGAGCTGCGTATCGACGGCAAGCGGGTGAATGACACTGCTCCCGCCGATCGCGACGTGGCCATGGTCTTCCAGAGCTATGCCCTGTATCCGCACATGACCGTGCGCGAGAACATGGCCTTCGCGCTGCGGTTGAAGAAACATCCAGAGACGGATTCGCGGGTGGCCGAGGCCGCGCGGATGTTGGGGCTGGAGCCTCTCCTGGACCGGCTGCCCAAGGAGTTGTCCGGTGGTCAGCGCCAGCGGGTTGCGATGGGGCGTGCGATTGTTAGACGTCCAAAGGTGTTTCTTTTTGATGAGCCCCTCTCCAACCTGGATGCTGCGCTTCGGCAGCAGCTCCGGGTGGAGATCAAGCGCCTGCAAAGCAGCCTGCGTACCACCACGGTCTATGTCACGCACGACCAGATCGAGGCGATGACCCTGGCGGATCGGATTGTGGTCCTGCAAGGGGGCGTGTTGCAGCAGGTGGGCAGTCCGGATGAGCTGTACAACAACCCTGCCAATCGATTCGTGGCCGGTTTTATTGGTAGTCCCTCCATGAACTTTTTGGAGAAGGTGGAAGCCGGCGTGGTGGTGGGGGTGCGGCCCAATGATGTGGTGTTGGGGGCGGGGCCGCTGAAGGGGCAGGTCGAGGTGGTGGAGCGTATGGGCTTTGAGTCCATGGTGCACCTGCGGGTGGGGGGAGAGGCGCTTGTGGCGCGGGTGGAAGGTGAGCCCCCCACGGGAGAGGTGGCGCTGCGCCTGGAGCGATTTTATCGCTTTGATCCAGCCACCGGGGCCAGGCTCCGTTGATCGCGCTCCTGACGACCGCCTGGGCCGGGGAGCTGACCCTTTGGCATGCCTATCGGGCGGAAGAAAAGCAGGCGATCGAGCAGGCCTGTGCGGTGTGGCAGGCCGCCCATCCGGGCACCACCGTGCTGCCGGTGGCGGTGCCCTACGAGGGGCTGGCGTCCAAGCTGGAAGCCGCCATCCCCCGCGGAAATGGCCCCGATCTTTTCATCTTCGCGCATGAGCGCATTGCGACGTGGTCCCAGGCGGGGGTTATCCTTCCGGTGCAGGCGCTGGATGGCGCGATGGGCAGTGCCACCACCGCCCTGACCTGGGAGCGCAAGACCTGGGGCTGGCCACTCTCCGTTAAAAGCCTTGCGCTATTTTACAATAAAAAGATGGTGGAGGTGCCACCGGGCAACGAGACGGCGCTGTGGGAGCTGGTGCAGCGCCCCAAGGCCGAGGGCAGCTTCTGGCTGGCCTATGAGGTGGCCAGCGCCTACCACGCGGCGCCTTGGATGCACGGCTACGGCGGCGGGGTCTTTCAGGGAGAGAAGGTCGCGCTGGATCGCGCCGAAAACGTGCTTGCGCTGGATCTGATTCAGCGTCTGGCCGTGGAGGTGGTGCCCCAGGAGCCCACCGGAGCGCTGGTGACCCAGCTCTTCAACGAGGGCCGGGCGGCGATGGTGATCAATGGGCCATGGATGCTGGGGGAGATCACCGGTGTGGACTACGGGGTGGCCTCGCTTCCCGTGCTTTCTTCCGGACTTCCTGCTGCGCCCTACCTGAGTGTGGAGGCTGCCTTTTTGAGCCGGGACAGTGCCGAGGCGCGGGAGCTGGGCGCCTGGCTGGCGGGGCCCGAGGCCGCGAAAATCCGGCAGGATGTGGGCCGCCAGATCGTGGCGCGCGATGATGTGGAGAGTAGCGACCCGGTGCTGAACGCCTTCCGCAAGCAGGCGACGGTGGCGGTGCCGATGCCGGTCCGCTCGGAGATGGGGCAGACCTGGGAACCCTTGGCGCGCAGCCTGCGTCGCCTCACCCGGGGTGCGGTAACCCCAGAGGTGGCGGCCGCAGAGGCGCAGAGCACCTACGCGATCCTTTCGCGCCCGGTGCCGCCCCCCGCAGCGCCTTGGCCCTATGTGGGGCTGCTGGCGGCGGTGCTGGTGGCTGCGGCGGTGTGGTTTGTGCGGGAGCTGCGGGCGGTCAAGCTTCGGCCCTGGGCCTTTGCCTACCTGTATGTTGCGCCGGCCTTTGGGGCGATGACCCTTCTGACTGTCCTTCCATTTGTAGTCGGGGCTACAATTTCCCTGTTTGAGCAGGAGGGGCAGGCGTGGACCTTTGTGGGGATCTCCAACTTCCTGGACATCCTGCTGGCACGGGATTTTCCGCTCTCTTCGCCGCTCTCTTTTGTGTCCACGCTGACCGTTACCATCCTGTGGACGGTGAGCAATGTGCTGCTGCATGTGGGCATCGGGGTGGCACTGGCGATGATGCTGCGGGAGCCCTGGGTGCGGATGCGGGGGGCCTTCCGGGCGCTGCTGATCCTGCCCTGGGCGATTCCTTCTTACATTACTGCTTTGATTTGGAAAAACCTGTTTCATCAACAGTTTGGTGCGATCAACGCCCTGCTGCGGCTGTTAGGGGCTGAGCCGATCTCGTGGTTTGCCAACTTCTCTACGGCCTTCGCGGCGAATCTGACGACGAACACCTGGCTTGGCTTTCCCTTTATGATGGTGGTGACGCTCGGTGCCCTTCAGAGCATCCCCCGGGATCTGGAGGAGGCGGCCGAGGTGGACGGGGCGGGAGCCTGGGATCGTTTCCGGCATGTGACCCTTCCATTGTTGAAACCTGCACTTTTGCCCGCGGTCATCCTGGGCAGTGTGTGGACCTTCAACATGTTCAATATCATCTACCTGGTCAGCGGCGGTGAGCCGGACGGCAGTACCGACGTACTGGTTTCTCAGGCCTACCGATGGGCATTTACGCGCGGCCACCGCTATGGCTACGCGGCCGCCTACGCGGTGATCATCTTTGGGGTGCTGGTGATCTACGGTCGTCTTGCCAATCGTCTGGCAGGGAAGAAGGTAGTTTGATGAAGGGGAAACGTCCATGAGATCTCCCTCCACCGTCAAAGTGGTCGCGGTCCACAGCCTGCTCCTCCTCTTCACCGTCGCCACTCTTTTCCCGGTGTTGTGGGTGGTGAAGATGGCGCTGGAGCCCGGGCAGGGGATGGCGGTGAGTATCAATCCCTTCCCCACCGAGATCACCTTTGCCAATTTTGAGGCGGTGCTCTTCACCAAAGCGGGTGATGGAAGTTGGTTATTTGGGCGGCAGCTCCTGAACTCCCTGGTGGTTTCCACCGTGACGGCTGCCGTGGGTGTGGGCCTGGCGGCTACGGCCGGCTACGCACTGTCCCGTTGGAATTTCCCGGGGCGCGATCGGGCCATGGCCATCTTCCTGCTGACGCAGATGTTCCCCGGGGTGGTGATGTTGATCCCGCTGTACATCCTGCTGGATGAGCTGGGGCTCTTGGACTCGATGGCGGGGTTGATCCTGGTCTATTCCACCACGTCGGTACCTTTTGCCACCTGGAACCTGAAGGGCTACTTCGACACGATTCCAAAAGATCTGGAAGAAGCAGCGATGTTGGATGGTGCCTCGCGCTGGGTCACCTTCACGCAGGTGATCCTGCCGCTCGCCCGCCCGGCGCTGGTGGTGACCGCGCTGTTCGCCTTTATGACCGCCTGGAACGAGTACATTCTCGCCGCCACCCTGATGGGCGACGAGCGCGGCTTCACCCTTCCGGTGGTCCTGAAGGGCTACGTTGGCGAGTTTGGTGCGCAGTGGGGCTATTTTGCGGCAGGCGCGATCCTGGTCAGCCTGCCCGTCACCGCTCTCTTCTTCATGCTGCAGCGCTTCCTGGTGGAAGGGCTTACCGCCGGCAGCGTCAAGGGCTGAGCGGGGGAGGGACTGACACCCCCGCCGCTCCGGCGCCGCATCAAAAGCCTACTTCATCGCCGCTGCAAGAGCATCCAGGGTGCTGGTCGCGATCCCGAAGACAGGCCCGCCCGCCTCCTCGCGCGCCACACGCAGGTCGCCCACCTGCTGGCCGATGTAGATCACGGTCTGCTTCTCCTCTCCCAGCTTGATCCGCAGGGTGCCCCAGGATTCGGCTGGGGCGGGCAGGTCGGCCTTGCTGCGGTCCACCGCGGCGCCCTCCAGCACCTCCAGGAAGGCATCCACACTCACCGGCTTGCCCTCGCTGCTGGCCCAGGTACCTTCCTGGCGTGTGTATTTTGCACTACGGTCTCCCAGCTTCAGGTCCAGCGCTTCGATCAGGTAGCGGTTGTCATTGAACAGCTTGCTGCTCTCCCAGCCGCTCAGGCGCAGCAGGTCCAGCGCCTTGCTGTCCACCCGCACCAGGCCTCCGCTGCCGGTCTGTGCGGCCGCTCCGTCCATATCACGTGTTCCAAAGCGCAGACTCTGGGTGGCATCTCCGCCCTCCACGCTCAGGACTGCCGTGGGGTTCACCAGGCCCAGGGTGGCCGGGTCCTGTCCGTCCAGGAAGTCTACAGCCTTCAGGGCGGCGGCACCGCTCAACCACTCGGTGACCTTTTCTTTGTCGGCGCGCGGCCCGTTGTCCCCGATCCACCAACCATCTCCCTCTTTGCGCAGCGTCAGGCTCTGACCGTCCACCTCGATCCGGATCCGGCGCGCGTCGTAGGCGGACACCGACCACAGCTCCTTGCTGCGGAAGTCCATCACCTGTCGGCCCGCCAGCTCCGAGAGTCGGGAGGTGGCCAACACCGGAAGGGACGTTTCGTCCTTCTTTACATAGCTCTTGTAGCCCACCGGCGTATCCCGGCCGACAAAGACAGAAAACGTCGTACCGTCGGCCTTGGCCAGCACCACCTCGGTCCGGGCGGTCTCATCCAGACCGTAGTCGGCCAGGGCGCCACCCAGGGTGCGCTCTTCGACTTTGGTGCTTGAAAAGCGCTCGATAATCTCTTCTACCTTGCGCGCTTCCACAGAAAGCTCGCGCGGCGACACCATTTTCCAGTTCTCGCCATCCTTTTCAAAACGCAGCTTCCCCGACGCGCGGCGCAGCTCCAGGCTCTGGATGTCCTTGTTTTCAAAGGAAAAGAGCTTGCTGGTTACCGGTGCGTCCGGATCGCTGGACGTCTCCTCTTCTGCGCCACCCTCTTTTTCCTGGTAGCGCTTGACCAGGACGGGTACGAGCAGGACCAACAGGACGATGGTCAACACGGTCATCAGACGGTTCTGGCCTTCCACGATACACCCCATGCTTGACAGATGCGGCCGGGTGCCTATCCTCCCGCGAGGAAAGAGGCAGCGCCATGAGTGGGAATGGACAAGATGTGGAGAATGAAGCCGCCGAGCAGGGGGCCAATGTGGTCGACCTTCCGGTAGACGAAGAAAAGGCCGCCCTGCAGCAGCGGGTGAACGAGCTGGAAGCACGGCTGCGCACGGTGAGTGCAGCCTTCAAAGAGAAACAGGATGAGATCCAGGCCACCAAGGAGCGCCTCGCGCGCCACGCGATGGTGGAGGAGGAGATCCGTCGGGGGGAAGTGGTCACTTCGCTCTTTGAGCCGGTGGAGAACCTGAACCGCTCCATCCAGGCGAACCGCGCCCTGCCGGAGGAGACGGTCACCGGTCTGCGGATGATCCACACCGAATTTATGGCTGCGCTCAAAAAGCTGGGCCTGGAAGAGACCTCGGGTGTGGGTGCGGTCTTTGATCCCAACAACCACGAGGCCATTGCGACGCAGCCGGTGGTGGATCCCGAGCAGGACAACAAGATCATCGCCGTCTATTCCACGGGCTACCGCATTGGAAAGCGCTTGGTTCGCCCGGCCCGGGTGGTGATCGGCCGCTACGAAGAGCCCTCGGCCGAAGCCTGAAGCTCCGGCCAGCCCCAACCCGGCTGGTCGGGTGGGAGCAGCGCCAGACACAGGCTGCCTTCGGGGAGTGACTCTGCCAGCTTGGTAGCAGGATTTCCCGCCACGCCGCCGGGATCCTGGAGCGGTTGGCACAGCACCACCGCGATGGGCAGGCCCGGGCTGCGCGCCAGGGCCGCCGCGGCGTCCTGTACTTCCTGAAGATCCGCGTCGGCGCACAACCAGCCCTGAACCCCGGTGGGCAGCACCTGCTCGCCCACCAGGAGGACGCGGTGGCTGTGCAGACGATCGAGCAGCTCTGCGGCTGAAATGCCGCGAAGGATGCTCGGACCGACGATGGGCGGCAGGCCCGCAACCTGGACCGGCAGCGGCCGCAGCGTTGCCGGCAGGCGCGCGGGGCGGCGCATCCACAAACCACCCAAAAGACCAAGAACAAAGGTGATTCCCAGCGCAAGGGGCCGATGTGGCGCCGCCTGCGGGCTCTCCATGGGGACGGGGACCGGTGGCGGAGGGGTGGGCACTGGGGGCGGAGGGGACTCTGGTGGCGGGGTCGGGGCGGTGGGCGGCGTGGGGGCGGTGGGCGGGCCGATCACTTCGGGGGGGCTGAGGCTGGCGGTGAAGGAGGTGTTTTCGCTCTTTCCCTGCAACACGTCGATCTGTGCAAAGCGCAGGGGCGGGGCAGCGGGCCAGCTCAGCTCGCCCAATTGCCGGTGGCTGCCGTCGCCTGCGTTCAACACCAGCTTCAGACGATCGCCCGGTGCCACCCCGGCGCAGCCGAACTCCTCGTCGTTGCGGGTGGCGTCGGGAAAGCGACCGTCGTTCCGGCATGCAAGCTCTACGCGGCCCCGCTCCCCTTCGAGGGCGAGCACTGGCGTGCCCCCCTCTCCGGGCACCTGCACCCGTACCAGGATTTGAGGCGCGGAAACACTGGCGGTCGCCGTTTTTGCCTCCGGCAGCGCAACGTCGCAAGCAATGTCCTTTTTTCCGAGCAGCAGGCTTTGGGGGGCCGTACAGGGAAGCTCGATCAACCGACCGTCACGGAGCAATGCCAGGCGGTCGCCCGAGGGAATCTCGCAGGTCCAATGCCCGTCCGGGGCGGCATCGGGCGCCTGTCCCCCGTCGTTGCACGCGGTGGCCTCCAGCACGCCGTCCCGCTCGCCCAAGAGCAGGAGCGAGCGGCTGCCCTCTGCCCCCGCCACCAGCACCGGCGCTGCCGCCCAGGCTGCCAGAATCCAGACCATTCCTTCTGCTATCCGCTTCGATCCGATCGCGCCGCTGCTCCGTACCGCGGCAATGGAAGGCTCAGCGTCGCAGCTCAAAATCCGGCCAGTCGCCCTCGGCGGCCGGGCTCTGCTCGACGCTGCTCACCCGGGCCAGCGGGGGCCCGTGGTGGCACCATGCGATAAATTCCGGGCTGCGTTCGCCGGAGACCACGGCCTCCACCGAGCCGTCCGGCAGGTTGCGAACCCAGCCACGCAGCCCCAATCGTTGGGCTACCTCGTGGGCGGACGCCCGAAACCACACCCCCTGCACCTTGCCTCGAACCACCAGTCGCAGCGCCATTGTAGCTCCCCCTACACCGTCTATCCTGCTTTCCCGCCTGGATCCCCCCACCCGGCCTCGGTCTGTGCTATAGTCGAGCTTCCGAGTGGTGGTCTGAGCGTGCAGGAGGAGGATGACAGCAGCCTGATACGCCGTATGGCGGCTGGGGACCGCGCCGCCTTGGGCATGCTCTATGACCGCCAGGCACCGTTGCTGCTGGCAGTGACCCTCAAATTGGGCTTTGACCGCGAAGCTGCCGAGGATTTGGTCCATGACCTGTTCCTCGAAGTATGGAGGGCTTCCGCGGACTATGATCCCGCCCGTGGCGCGGTGCGCACCTGGCTTTTGGTACGGTTGCGCAGCCGTGCGTTGGACCGGCGGCGTTCCGGTCATGCCCGCTACATCGTGGCGGTGGAGGATCTGCAGACGGTGGATCGGCCGCAGGTGCCGCAGGAAGATCCCGTACTTTCCTCGGATCGGGCGGCGGTGGTGCGGGAGATGGATCAGCTCCCGCCTGAGCAACGGCAGGTGCTGGAGTTGGCCTATTTTGAGGGGCTCTCGGCGGCCGAGATTGGGAAAAGGGTGGGAGTTCCTACCGGAACGGTGAAGTCGCGGCTGGCATCAGGACTGGGCAAGCTGCGGCAGGCGCTGGGGGGTGGGCCATGAAAGATCGCGTACAGGAGGCACTGTTCGTCGAAGGACTGAAAGACGAGGATGTACTTGCACTTTTGCAGGATATCGCGCCGGTGCAACCCGCGGCGAAGCTTCGGGCGCTGCTGATGGCAGAGGTTCAGGCTCGGCCCTGGGAGCCTTTTGTGAACCGCATGGCAAACCTGGTGGATGTGAGTGCGGAGCGAGCACGGTTTTTTCTCAATACCATGATGGAGAACTTTGTCCCTGCACCGTGGAAGAATGTGGAGTGGATCCACCTGGAGGCCGGGCCCGCCAATGCGGGCTGTGATGTGGGCATCCTTCGGGTGGCGCCGGAGCAGGAGTTTCCCTACCACACCCACGGCAACGAAGAGGTGGTTCTGGTACTTCAAGGCGGCTTCCAGAACGATGATGGCAGTATCCATCGTGCAGGCGAGCTGTGCCGCCAACGCGACGGTCACGGCTTCACGGCGCTGCCGGGGCAGCCGCTGATCTACCTCGTAGTGGTCGCCGGGGTGGAGTTTCCCGAATTATCCTGACCCCCTGGTCGGAATGGGATCGGGTGACTATAGTGACGGCCGGAGGCTGCCATGGCCCTGCTGGAAGAGGAATTCCGCTTGTACCTGAGGGATCACCAGGATCCCCGCAACCGCGCCACACACTTCGTCGGCATTCCGATTATCGTGATCACACCGATCGTGGCGTTGGCTCTTCTGGACTGGCGGATTTTTGTAGCCGGACAGGTGGTGGGCTGGGCCTTCCAGCTCCTGGGGCACAAGTTCGAGGGGAACAAGCCGTCCTTCACTGAGCGGCCCATCTCGTTGCTGATGGGGCCGCTGATGGTGATGGTGGAGCTGTGTGAGCTGGTGGGGGTCCACTTCGCCTTTGCCCAGCGCGCTCGTGCTGCCCAGCAGAGCGAGGCGCCTCGGAAAGGATAGCGCGGCTACTGCCGCACGTAGACGTCCACGTAGGCGCCGCCAAAGTTGTCGCTGGTGGTGCAGTTGGAGATACCTTCCAGCGTGCCCACGCGGATGGTTTGGGTGGATAGACTGCGGCTGATCACAAAGTCGTAGCCGCCAATGTAGTCGGTGGCGTTTGTGTAGTCAGCGGTGGCCATCCCGCAGATGGAGGAGCCCCAGTTCTGGGCTACCCCCCAGTTGTCGGCACCAAAGCGGAAGCCGAGATTGTTACAACCGGTCATACTTCCCGGGTACACACAGTGCGCACTTGTTGAGCCCGAGTCATAGGCGAAGAGGACTTCGTTCCACGAAAAGGCTTCGGTGTTGTAGGCCGTGTTGTCGTAGCCCGTCCCGTACACATAGGCATTGTCGCGGACCCGCGTCCAGCCGCCACCGTCCCGGGTCATGTCGCAGACATAGCTGCCACGGGTGAGGTAGTAGCTGCCATCCGTGGCAGACGGGCTTACATCCTTGATCTCAGCGCAGTCCTCCGCCGGACAGACGGCCGAGGTGCCCAACACCCCATCGTCCGCCGTGCCATCACAGTCGTCGTCGACCAGGTTGCACAGCTCGGTGGCCCCCGTGTAGATGGTCCCGTTGGTATCGTCACAATCGCGGGGGTCCAGGGAGCTGTAGCCGCCTGTGGCCACGCAGGCGTAGGCACTGGTTCCAGGGTCGCCTTGGCCGTCGCCGTCGGCATCCAGGTAGTACAGGCTCTGCCCGTCGATGCTGGGATCGGCGTCATCGACGAGCGCGTCGCAGTCGTCATCGTAGCCGTTGCACTGCTCCACACCGTCCGGAGAGACGGCCGCATCGGCGTCGTTGCAGTCCGCAGAGTCGGTGCCGTAGCCGGCGGGTTGTGTGCAGGCCAACATACTTGTGCTTGCGTCGCCGTAGCCGTCGCCGTCGGAGTCGGCGTAGTAGAGCGAGGCGCCAGAGATGCTGGGATCCGCCTCGTCCAAAAGCTGATCGCAGTCGTCATCCACACTGTTGCACAGCTCCTGAGCACCGGGGTTGATCGCGGCATCCTGGTTGTCGCAGTCGCCATCCACAGTGGAACGCCCGGCGAGTACCTCACACCAGACCCGGCCGGCACCTGCACCATAGCCATCGCCATCGTCATCGGTGTAGACGATGAAGGTGGGCAGCCCATTATCGGCGTAGCCGTCGCAGTCCTGGTCGTTGCCGTCACAGACTTCCGTGCCGCCCGGGTACACACCCGCGTCTCCGTCGTTGCAGTCGGTGCCATCCGCGATGGTCGCGGCCGGTTGGGTGCAGGCGATCTGGGCGGTGGCAGGATCTCCGTAGCCATCGCCATCCGAATCGGTATACCAGCTTACAAAAGTAAGGTCGTTGTCGGCCACGCCGTCGCAGTCCTGATCGGCACCGTCGCAGGCTTCAGGGGCCGAGGGGTAGACCGCAGCGTCCCCGTCGTTGCAGTCGCTGCCGTCGGCGACGGTCGCCGCAGGCTGGGTGCAGGTGAGCTGAGCGGTGGCGGGGTCGCCGAAGCCGTCGCCGTCCGCATCGGCGTACCAGCTCGCAAAACTCAGCCCGTCGTCGGCGGTGCCGTCGCAGTCCTGGTCCACGCCATCGCAGAGCTCCGTTGCCCCGGGGTGAATCTGCGCCTGCTGATCTTCACAATCTGTAGTATCTGCTACAAAACCGGCAGGGGCCTCGCAGGCGGTGGACGTCGCCAAAGGGTCGCCGTAGCCGTCCCCGTCGGCATCCGCGTACCAGATCAGGGCATCGATCGCGCTCGGCTCGTCGACCTGGCCATTGCAGTCTTCGTCGAGCACGCCGTCGCAGAGCTCTACCGCGTAGGGGTGCGCGGCTGCAGTACCATCGTTGCAATCGCAGGATTCGGCGGAATCTGCCGCGACATAGCCGGCCGGCGCGGAGCAGGCGACCTGCGCCACCGCACAATTGCCGTAGCCGTCGCCATCTGCGTCGTAGTACCAGGTGGTCCCGTTGCTGCCCTCTTCATCCACGGCACCATCGCAGTCATTGTCGGTGCCATCACAAAGCTCGGTTGCGCCTGGAAAAATGGCAGAGGCAGCATCGTCACAGTCGCCGTCCACTGCGCTGTAGCCCGGGGAGAGCGCACAGGCGTAGTCCAGGCTGCTGCCGTAGCCGTCCCCATCGGCGTCCACATAGACGGGGATGCCCAGCCCCTCGTCGGCCTCCCCACTGCAGTTGTTGTCGATCCCGTCACAAATCTCTGGTGCCCCCGGGTAGATTTCTCCGTTCTCCGGTACACAATCCTGATCATTACCGATGTAGCCCGGGGGGGCGGTACAGCCTTCTACCTCGGTGGTGGGGTCGCCAAAGCCATCGCCGTCTTCGTCGGCCCAGAAGGGACTGCCAACACCTTCGTCGGCGACGCCATCGCAGTTGTTGTCCAGCCCGTCGCACAATTCAATGGCGTCGGGGTTGATGGTGGCATCGGCATCGTTGCAGTCCTCATCGCCCGAAAAGCCATCCTTGTCCGTATCCGAGAGGACGGGGGTGCTGTCGTCCGGCTTTTCTTCGGTCGGGTTGCAGGCGGGGAGGAGGAGCAGGCAGAGGAGGTAGCGCATACGCACATTCTACCAGAGCTCAGCGCCCCATCCACACCACCATAGAAAGCCTGCTGTCCAGGTTCTGCCCAAGCCAAGGCAGCTCCGCCTGTTGCCCGGGCCAGAAGGACCACCCCGCCTCCATCCGCAGGCCCACACGTCGGCTGAAGCGCCAGTCGCTGCCCAAGGCTGTGCGCAGGCCCACAAAAGGCTCGTTGCCATCGGGCCAGTGCCGCCCGGTGGCCAGCCACAGTGACGGCCCCACCGCCCCCTCCAAGGACCACAGCCCCCGCCCGATGGGCAGTGTGGCCCGCGCCATCAGGGCAAAGTGGTGCCCATCCACCACCAGCTCGCCGCCGAAGGTGTTGGAGGCCGGCAAAGCACCGCTCCACTCGGCCCGAATCCCCAGAACATCGCGGATGGGAATATCCACCTGTACTGCTGCCCCCAACCGGAACGCCACCCCATCCAGGCGGCGCTCCACCAGCCCCTGTGTCCCCATCACCAACGCAATTTGGTCCCGACGCATTTTGTCGCGATAGCGTCCCAACAGCAGCGATGCCCGCGAGCGGATCGCCTCTTCGTAGGGGGTGGTGGGTTCCTCGGCCACCAGGGCGTCCAGCACCGCCATTCCCTCGTCCTGGCGGTCACGACGGATCAGACAATAGCCCAGCAGCAGGCGGGCCGGTCGAAAGGCTGGATCGATCGCCAGGACCGCTTCCACTTTATTTTGAGCCTCGGTCCACCTTCCACGCTGCCAATCGGCGTAGGCATCCAGATATAAACGCTCCAGTTCTGTCTGGTTTGTACCTGGACTTTTAGCCTCCTCCTCTGGAGGCAGGACATCCGGATCAGTGGGCGCTGTCGGAACGTCAGGAGCTTCGGCTGGCGAAGTTTCCGTGGAAGAAGGTACGGTTTCGGTGGCAGGATCGCTAGGGTCCTGTGCCATCGTGTAGGGAAGTGCAAAAAGGAGTGCGACGTGCATGTCGCGCTTTTCAATACCACGTTCCGGAGGCTAAGGAGAGAGCGTCCCCAGGAGTTCTCATGTCGCCTCGCCTCATCACCCTTCTCCTCCTCAGCACCGGCTGCCAGTCTGTCCTCAGTGACCACAGCTTCGCAACCGGCAGTCACACGGTGGTGGCCGACTCGGATCGGGGTCTGCTCTGGGCGGTAGACGCGGACAATGGCGCCATCGTGCGGCAGAGCACCTCGGGCAAGGTTCTGAGCGTCGAGGTGGGCGCCGAGCCATCCCGTATCGCCCGGGCCGGCAACCGCCTGTTTGTGACCCTGCGCGGTGAGCGCTCGGTGGCCGTCCTGGAAGACCAGGGCGACAGCCTGAAGCTGGTGCAGAAGGTGGAAGTGGGCACCGAGCCCTACGGAATTGTGGCGCGCGAGGATGGCAAGCGCCTGTACGTGGCGCTGTCGACCCAAGGGGTGGTGCAGGAGCTGGATGGGGAGAACCTCAGCCTGCTGCGCTCCTGGGAGATCGACGGCGAGCCGACCTGGCTTGCGCTGCAGCCCGGCGGCCACGCCCTGTACATCGCCTCGGCCTTCGGTGGCACTCTTTCCTGGGTAGACCTGGATAGTGGCAGCCTGGACGTGGTGAACCTGCCCAAGCTGACCGGCGCCGGCGAAGAGCGCGATCAGCCCCTGACCCGCCGCCTCACCGGGGACATGTGGGTCAGCTCGGACGGCGACACTCTGGCAATTCCCGCCCTCTATGTGGACAATGTCACGCCCGTCGGCGATCCCACCGAGGATGGCTCTACCGATGTGAGCAGCGGCGGTGGCTATGCCTCCACCCCCAGCCTGAACATCAGCCGCATGAACCCCGCCGTGGTGACGGTCCCGCTGAAGCCGGGTGGAAAGCCGGAGATCGATGGTGTGGCCAACCTGTTTGCCGGCGGCTTCGGACTGGACAACACCGTACGCTCCTACCTGAACTCGGTCACCATCTCGCCGGATGGCGAGACGGTCTTTGCGACCATGGAAGCCTCGGGCACCGTTGTGGCCATGTCGCTGCAGCCCCTGTTTGGCGAAGTGGGGGATTCGGATGTGATGATGGACATGGTGGACACCGGTGGCTCCGGGATCCAGCTCTCCACCGATGCGGCCGGCTTTGCCAGCGCTCCCACCGTGGTCATCTCCACCGACCTGGGGCCTCAGGGTGTGGCCTTTGTGGGCGAGGACGCCTACGTGCACAACTTCCTCTCCCGCAGCGTGGGCAAGCTGTGGAACGCCGGGGTCGAGGCCACCCTGGCCGACATGTTCGTGAGTGGCAGCCTGGGGATGGAAGCCGCCGCTGCGCCCCGTGCCGAGTCCTTCGGCGACTCCCTGTTGGATCCCACCGTGCTCCAGGGCCGGGAGCTGTTCTACTCGGCCACTGCGTCGGTCATGGCCGCGGATGGTGCGGGCGTAAGCTGCTCCACCTGCCACTTTGACGGCCGGAACGACGGTCTGACCTGGACCTTCACCAATGGCGTGCGCCAGACTCCCAGCCTCGCCGGTCAGGTCTCTCTGACCGCCCCGGTGACCTGGAATTCTGCGGTGGCTTCCGTCGGCACCGAAGCGACGCTTACCTCCCAGGGACGTATGGGTGGAAGCGACATCTCCGATGCACAGGTCGCAGCGATTGCAGCCTTCGTGGACTACGGTCGCCATGTGGATCTGCCCAACAAGGCTTCCACTGCCGAGGATGTTCTGCGCGGGAAAGTCATCTTTGAACGCGAAGATGTGGCCTGCGCTTCCTGCCACGTGGCGCCGCTGTACACCGACAACGCCAACCACAGCATGTTTGGCCTGGACGACGTGAACACCCCCACCCTGGTGGGCATCGCCGCCTCCGCGCCCTACATGCACGATGGGAGCGCGGCCACTCTGCGCGATGTGCTGGTGATGTCTCGCAGCGGCGAGATGGGCGATACCAGCATGCTCACCGATGGCGAGATGGCCGATTTGGAAGCCTACCTCCGCTCGCTCTGAGCGTGGTTGCTCTTGACGGGTCAAGGCCTCTTTGGGGGGCCTGACCCCTTAGGCGTCTTCGGAGAGGCTCCCGCCCAGCAGCTCGGCGAAGGCGGATTCTTTGTGGAAGAAGTGCCCGCCTGCCACCATGTGGAACTGGAAGCTGCGGGAGGTGTGGGCCTTCCATGCGCGCAAATCGGCTTCGGTCACCGTCTGATCCTGCAGGCCGCCCGCCGCCGTAATGGGCAGGGGGAGGGGAGCCGCGGGAGGGGCGACAAAGGTCTCGAGCAGCTCCATATCCGCACGCAGGGCGGGCAGAAAGATACTGAGGAGGCCGGGATCCTGAAGGAGGACCTGGGGGATGGCGGCGTAGCGGTGCTGCATGGCGGCCAAGAACTCGGTCTCCGACAGGTGGTGGACCGGTGGAAAGGGGTCTGGACAGGCCGGCGCGCGGCGCGCGTTCACAAACAGGTGCTCGGGAAGAGGAAGGCCTGCTTTTTGGAGGCTGTGGCAGAGCGCATAGCCAACCCAGGCGCCCATCGAGTGCCCCAGGATGGCGTAGCGCCGACGCAGCAGCGGTTCCACGCCGGCCTGCAGCCCGGCCACCAGCGTCTCCATCCGGCGCAGTGGGGGCTCTCGCAGGCGGATGTCACGCCCTGGATAGATGGCAGTCGCCAGACCGATTTCAGGAGGTAGTTGCTGCTGAAGTACCCGAAAGTCGTTTGGACTTCCACCGGCATAGGGCAGCACCAGCACCTGCAGCGGTGCATCCGGACGCAAAAAGCGCAGCCAGGAGTTTCTATCCAGGGCAGTTGCTCCACAGGCCCAGACCCTCTTCTCGGGCGGCACGGGCATCCGCCTCGATGTCGCCTGCGAAGGTGTCGTTATTGTCAAATGTGAATACCGTAGCATAGCCCTGCCGGACCAAATTCCGGTTCCAGAAGCCGACATCGGTGTTGTCCCGAAACACATAGGCCAGCGAGCGGTCGTAGGGGTCGATGCACTCGCCATCAAAGGTGAGCCAGACCAGCTTGCCCACCAGTCCCTTGCGGCTGTGCGCCCAGGCCTCGTTGGCCCAGCAGTCGGCCGGATCGCCGTCGTGGCTGATCTCTGGGGTATCAATACCGATCATTCGCACCTTGACGCTGCCGCCTCCATCGTCCCGCGAGGACCAGAAGGTGTCTCCATCCACGACATCCGTAACCCGGACAATAAAGGGTTGTTCGCAGGGATTTGGGCCCTGCGGCAGGTCGGTGAGAGCCCGCACACGGGCGTCGTCCACGGCTGGATCAGGGCCGGTGTCTTCGATCGGCACGGACTCCTTGACCACGGGTTTGCTTTCGGTGCCCCCCGAGCATGCGAGCAGGATCAGCAACATTGTGCCTCCTCCTGCAATGTAGCTGATCTGGGGAGCACTTTGGGCTACCTTGAGGGCAATGTGCTGGCTCTGGTGGATCGACCGATCGTTTGCAGCGGAGGACACCGCCGCAGAGGTCGTTGTGGAGCCCCGGGTAGAGGAGGAGGAAGAACCCAGCTCTTCGGGAATTGTGGGCAGCTATCGCCTGCCGCCCGCCGATGCCAACCACCACAGCATCACGGTGGACGAAGCCAAGGTTCTTCCGGGGACTCTGGGAGATCCCTTGCGGGCACTGCTGAACCTGCCCAGCCTGAGCCGGGCGCCCCTGGAGGCCGGCTGGCTGTTGGTGCGCGGGGGTAATGCGCGAGATTCGGCGTTTTTCCTGGATGGAATGGATGTTCCCCGCCTCCAACACCTGGGGGGCCTCACCACCACCATCCACCCCGCCTGGATACAGCGGGTGGACTTCTGGCCGGGCACGCCGCCGCCCCGCTACGGCGACGTGACGGCAGGCACGGTAGAGCTGAGTACGCTGGACAGCCTGCAAAGACCAAGGGTACAGGCAGGCGCAAACCTGGCCTTGGCCGGTGCCTTTTTCACCGCTCCCTTGGGCCGACGTGTTTCGGTGGGGGGCGCAATACGACGCTCCTATCTGGACTCGGTGGTGGGTCTGGTGGCAAATGCCGAGGCTTTCCCCTCGTTCATGGACAGCCAGATAGCGCTGGGATTCGACCAAAGCCGTATTTTTGCTATGGGAACCTGGGATCGCCTGCGCGGCTCTTACACAAATGGAGACATTCTGGAGCTGCGGATGCGCAGCCTGCGCGTGCAGGGACGGGTGCCGACGGGCCGGCTGCTCGGGCGCCCGACGGAGCTGCTGGTCTGGGGGGGCGAGGACCGGGAGACGGTGGAGAACCTCGTGGTGACCGACGAGGCGCAATATCGGCGCGCCGGGGGCGGGCTGCGTTGGGAGCGGCCGGAGGGCCGGGGAGGGGGATGGGACTGGACGGCCGGTGTGGACGGCAAGGTGGAGCAACACGCGGTGCGCTCCAACGGTCTGGCCCGCGCCCTGTGGATCGGTACCCCCGGAGTGTATGGAGGACTACGTTTTGGACGGCTTTCCCAGGTGCGGCTGGGGCTTCGTGCCGAGGCGGCCTGGGTGCAGAGCCAGCTTCCCCGCTGGGGGCTCTCGCCCCGGCTGAGTGGGCAGGTGCCGCTGGGAGCGGGCCTGACATGGGTGGCCGACGCATCGTTCCTGGAGCAGCTTCCACCTGAGGATTTACTGGTGTTTCGACCGGATGCTGAGGTGTTCGGGTTGGAGCAGGTGGTAGGTGCAAGCAGCGGCTTGCGGTGGAGACAGGAGGCCTTTTCGGTCGAGTTGGACATCTATGGCAAGTGGATGCCGCGGGTGAGCCTGTATGAGGCCGATGGGAGCTTGGGGCAGGGACAGGGGCGGGCGGCCGGGGTGGAGTTTTCAGCCAACTACGAGGGGGAACGCCTGGAGCTGAACCTTGCGTGCAGCTATGGGCGCAACCAGCGCCGGGAGGAGCCGGAGGAGGAGTGGCGGGCGGCCCATGTGGAGCAGCCGCTGGCTACTACGCTGATTGCAACATGGCATATCCGCCCGAAGCTGCATCTATCCGGCCGCTTTCGCTATGCCGATGCGCTGCCCACCCCCACCGGCGGGATGGCGGTGGCCGATCTCTTGACGGGTCAACTGCAAACCTGGGCGGAGAATGAAAAACTGCCCGCCTTTTCCAGCATAGACCTGAAAATATCAACGGATATTCCAGTCCGCAGATTCGATCTGGCCCTGTACCTGGATGTGCAGAACCTTGGCAACCACCGGATTCCCGAGCCCGTCATCTCGTCGCTTTCGGACACCTCCTCCACCTGGGTGGTGGGGTTGCCGATCCTGCCTATCTTCGGGATAGAGGGGAGCTGGCGGTAGTCACTTCGGAATCAGCGACAGGATGTCCCCGCGCAGGGTGAGCTGAGGGCTCTTGTCGCCGATCACCGGCACGGTGAGCCCGATGCCCAGCGCCGCACCCTGAGTCACCGGCACCTTGGTGCCAATCAGAATCGCCAGGTAGTTCGCCCCATACAATGACAGTGCGTCGGGACTGCCTTGCGCGTAGCGGCCCTCGGCTCCGATGCTGAAGTCCATCCGCTGTGGCCCCACGGTGGCGTGCGAGGACAGGGCCAGGCCCCCGTCCACCGCCCACAAGGGCTCCTTCTGCTCCCAGCCATAGCGATACCAAACGCCCAGCCGCCCGCTCATGCCCACCCGCTCGGTGCCGGTGCCGCCGGCCAGGCCCGCCATCAGGCTGGTGCTCCGCTCGCCGCCGGAAAAGCTGGGATCGCCAAAGTCGGCCCGTACATCCAGGCCAAAGGTGGTGAGGTCCTTTTTGTTCACCAGCGCACCGCTGCGCTTCCACTCGGCCTTACTTTCCTCCAGAAAGGCGCTCAAGGTCGGGACTTTTTCAGTACAGGCCAAGGAAATCTGGCGGTCATTGTCCGCCTCGATTGCGGTCGCGCAGGCTTCCACATCCCGCCCCGCAGCCTCGGTGGCCAGGAGGCTGCGAGTTACATCCTCGATAAAGGCAGCACCGCCCTTTAGAAATTCGCCGTAGCTCGCTTTGGCGGCCATCAGGGCCACGTCCCCCGCACCGGGTCCCAACAGGTTCATCCGGGTGCGAATGCCCACATAGTCCGCCACCGCCCAGTCCACATTCTGGCTGGTCGGGTCCATGGGCACCAGCACGGTCACGTCCCAGAAGCGGGTCCACCGCGCAAAGGCCGCGGTGTCGCCCACGCTGCCCACGGCGAGGGGATTGAAGGACAGCGAGGCCAGCACCCGTGGCCCCGCCGGGGTCCCTGCCAGCCCCAGCGATACCGCGCTGGTCGATGCGGGAGCAGAGGTGGGTGCCGCACCGACCTGCCCTGGACCGCCGGTAGCGCCGCTGGTGGGGGCCAGCGGATTGATCACCATCGCGGCACCCGGGTCCGGGTTGGCCGTCAGGTTCCGCAGCCGGTCGTAGATGTCGAAGGCCAGAAAGTCACACCAGGTCTGACCGCTCCCCGGGGTGAAGCCCAAGTCGGGCTGCCGTTTGGCCATGACGACCTCGCAGCGTTGGGCGGTGCCCGCCGCGGCAGGGGTAGGGCTGACGGAGGTCCCACCCGCTGCGGCAGGCGGAGTCCCGGCGTTGGTGGCCGATCCAGGTCCAGCCACAGAAGACGGCACGCCGCCTCCGCCTCCACCCACCCCTGCGGGAGGAGTCTGGGCAAAAGCCAGCGACAAAAGCAGGATCATCCGGTTACCCAAAGGGTGTACACGCAGTCCTGCGCCACCTGCACCACCTTTTGCGTGGGAGTCCCCACCACTGTCAGGCTGCCCGAACCACCCCCATCAGGCACATCCACCGCCACCTCCAACACTTTGGCGGATGCGGGCACGGTGCCGCGAAATTTCGTGGCTCCACCCCGCGCAACCAACTGATAGCCCAGCACCGGACCACCCACAAAACCCGCCCGCAGGCCGACCGGACCGGCGTTGGCGGGCGAGGCATCAAAGGAGATCTCCACAGTCGTGTTTGCGTTCAGCGTCCCGAGTACAGGCATGACTTCCGCTCCCACGTTTTTGTATCACGGCTGCTGGTAGGTGGCCTCCACCAAGGCGCTCCATTCTCCCGCCTGCCAGCTCCGCATCTTAAGGGTGAAGTCCCCCGGAGAGGGCAGGCTGCCCGCCGCCACCTGTGCCGTAGCAGAGCGTGCACCGCCCGGAAGCCGGGGGTCGCTGCCATCCGTCGTGTAGTACACGGTGCTTGGACCACTTAAAACGATGGGGCTTCCTGCGGCCAACTCTCCGCCGGCCGGGCTTGCCACCGGCGCGGCCAGGGCCGGGTACAGGTCGTTGGCGATGAAGTCCTGGAGTACAAAGTCTGCCCGGCTTTCAAAGAAGCGGTCTTTGATGCGGGTGACTTCGGCCTGCCACTCGGTCATGCCGTACAGGATGGCGTCGGGATCCTGGCGTTCGTCGCGCCAGTGATCGCCCCAGCGGGCAGACTCACCGAGAAGCCCAGGTTCAACCCGATCTGTGGCCCAGGTCCAGGTCTGCTGAAGGGCCGCCGTGGAGAGCACGCCGTCCACCATGTGCCGCTGCACCCGGTCGCCAAAAAGCACCCGAAATTCTTCGTTTTGGCGCAGGGCTTGGAAGAAGGAACCCGGCGAGTCCGGATAGGTCCAGTCCACGAGGCTGCGGTCGCCGTCCGAAATGATCAGCTCGTTATCCCAGGGGATAAAGAACCATTTTCCGCTCACCTCCCGATTTCGTGCCACATACCAGTTGCGATCCGGCCAGTCCACGTTCTCCAGCAGGAGCTGCAGCAGGATGTAGTCGGCGAACATCTCCAGGTCCAGATCATCGGCGAGATCCGCATAGGCCAGATCTCCGCTCAGATCGCCGTCCATTTGCTGGAGCAGCTCCTCCCAGGCGGCGATCTCCCCGTCCACAAGCTGCCCGGCATTCAGCACGTCCCAGTCCTCACGGGCCCCCCCGTAGTGGTCGGCCAGGAAGGCGTCGGTGGGGCGCTCCTCCACCTGAAAGAGACCCCAATAGAGCCCGTCGAGCAGAAGTTGCACAGGGCGAACCTCTGGCGCGACATAGCCCATTTGATCGTAGAGTTTGTTGGCGAAGGCTTCGCGGGCGTAGGTGGCGCGCAGCCGTCCGCTGTCGGTCCACTCCGCCCAGGTCCGGTTGTAGCCCCCTTTCAGCACCAGGACATCGTAGCCGCCGGCACCGCCCTCCTCAAACACTTCCTGATCGAGTCGATTGGCTCCATACTCCCGCCGGAAGTGTGCCCGAAATGACTTTTTCGTGCTCTTGGCACCCTGGCGGCTGCTGCCGCCCTGAATACGCAGTCCGCAGGGGCTCCCCCAGCTCTGGTCGCTGTCCAACCACTCAATAGAGGCGGCCCGCTCCCAGTTGATCCCGTGCATCGTCGCATTTTCATAGATCCCGTCGTCCGGATCGAAGAGATCTTCTGGCGGGATCACCACCGATACGATGGGAAAGTCGCCAAAGACCGCGGTGGCTGCGCCCCATTCCGCCGTCCCGGTGACCTCGGGATCCATCGCATAGTCCGCGGGAAAGGGCCCCCCCTCGTCGTCCGCCCACCATTGCTGCGGCCAATCGGCTGGCTGCTGTTGGATTGGCACATCGGCCGGGAAAAAATAGCTGTGGGTTTGCGCGGGAAGGGCGTCCTGACCAGCCAGCCGCACGCCCATCCGCAACACCGTGGTGGTGGTGATCAGCAGGGGGCCGGTATAGGGAATCCCGAAGCCCTGGAGTGGATCGCGGCCATCCACCGTATAAAAAATCTCGCCGTCGACAAAGGGGGAGGAAAGGGTGACCGTTACCGGTTGGCTGTAGATCCCCCTGGGAGGGTCCACAAGTAAGGGGATATCCGGGGTATCCTCCTCACGGGCATCGCCAGGCGGAATTGTTTCCACCTCTGCATCCGGAGGATTGACGGGATCGATGACTTCCGTTGTGGAGTCCTCGGCCAGAAAGCCGGTGGAGGAGTCCCAGGGGGGCTGGCTGGGGCCACATGCAAACATCAGGACGAACATTAGGCTATACTTACACGGCTTCCGGTGCTTCGGAAGGGAGGTGTGTTGCGCGGGCTCTTTTTTCTCGGTCTGGTTGGGGGTGCAGGCTGTACCGGCGAGGTGCCGGATCGCTGTAATTGTGGGAACAACGGCAACAAACCGGATGTCGACGACAGCGGGGCCGGGTCGGACAGCGATAGCGGCGCGGATTCGGAGGCGCCTCCCGAGCCGAAGCTCTCCATCAATGAATTGATGGCGGACAACGAGACGGCCTACACGCCCGACGGTCAGAACTGGCCAGACTGGATCGAGCTGTACAATGCCGGGCCAGGGGCCGTAGACCTGACGGGCTGGGGCATCATCGACGGCGAGGACGACCCGCCCTATGTGCTTCCCGCTGGGTTGACCATCGCGGAAGGGGTCTTCCTCCTGCTCTATGCCGATGGCTCCACCGATGGGGGCGTCCACCTGCCCTTCTCCCTACGCAGCACCGGCGAGCAGCTACTGCTGTTCAACCCCTCCGGCCGGCGGGTGGACTGGGTCGATTTTGGCGATCAGCTCCAGGACATCTCCGCCTCCCGTGCGGTGGATGGCTCGGACAAGGATGGCTGGCTCTACGTGCCGGGTGGTACGCCGGGCCGCAGCAACCAGTAGTCAAAAGTGGGCTGCCAAGGGTGCCCGGGCGCGCTAAGAGCCGCCGATGATCATCCTGGGGATTGCAGACGGAGCCGACGCCAGCGCGGCGTTGATGGTGAACAACGAGCTGGTCGCCGCAGTGACCGAAGAGGCGGCACGTCGTGTGCGGGGTGCCTGGGGTTTCCCCTCGGCCGCTGTGGACGCGGTGTTGGACATCGCCGGAATCCGCCCACGGGATGTGGATAGGGTTGTTTTCGCCGGGGTATTTACTCCGGCTGCGGTGTTGCGTGCGCGTCCGGGCTTACGACGCGATCCCGCGCCGGGGGAGTGGGCACGCGGCGTGCAGTCCGTGCTGAGAAAGACCGGTCTGTACATGGTGGATGGCGGTGCCGCACGGGGCGTGCTGGAAAAGCGACTTCGGGCCCAGGGTTTTGAGGCCGCCTTTGTGGACACCATCGAGCACGACCGCGCCCACTCCACGGCCGCCTATCGCACCCAGCCCCGCGAGGAATTGCTGCTGTGTACCTTGGATAGTCCCGGAGACGGCGCCTGCCTTTCGGTGAGTGTGGCCAAACACCTGCAGATCGATACCGTCCATGTGCAGACGGCCTTGGCCTCGGCCGCGACATTCCCTGCCCGAATCGCCAAAATCCTGAACATCGCCGAGGCGGAGCTGGAGGAGGTGGCCGCGGGCGAGCCGAGTCCTGAGCTGCTGAGCCGCCTGCGGTCCGAGCTGCACTACGAGGGGCCGGGCTTCAACCGATTGCCCTTGCGACGGGGACCCGACCCCTTGGCCGCCTTTGCTGCCGAAGGGCCACTGCTTGCAGAGGCTGCCCTGCGGGTGATGAGCGAAGCCTTCCGCGCCTGTGTGGCCGACCAAATCCGGCGCGTGGGCATCGCCCATGTCGGCGTGGCGGGCTCACTGTGGTCGCCGCGCCTGCTCGGCGAGCTTTCGGAAATCCCCGAGCTGCAAAGTCTGTGGGTGCCGCCGCTGCCCGGCGACGCGGGGCTGTCGATCGGGGCGGTGCTGGCCACCGCCGGTACGGTGACCCAACGGCTTCGGGATCCCTGCTTGGGCCCGCGCTATTCGGAGGATGCCTGCTACCGCGCCCTGTCCAATGCGTCGCTGCCCCGCGAGGCGGTGGCCGATCCAGAGGAGGAGGCGGCGCTGCTCCTGGCCGACGGCAAGACGGTCGCGCGCTTTGCCGATCCTCTGGAGTTTTCGGCGCGGGGCCTGGGTAATCGAGATGTTTTGTGCAGCACGGCGGAGGGGGCGAAGCGTCTGGGCGAGCTGCTGCGGCTGCCCGGCCCCGCCGCGGTGGGCATTGCGCTGCGGGTCGAACATGCCGAGGCCGCCTTTCCCGACATCCGAAAAGTCGCGAACAGCGCGCGATTTCAGAGCATCGCGCTACGGCCGTCGGCCGCCTTTGCCGCGGCCCATCCAGGCGCGGTCCGAAGCGACGGGCGTATGCTGCCCCAGATCGTGCATGAGCAGGATGATCCCAGTTTCTACCGCCTCCTGGCTGCCTATGAGCGCCGCAGTGGGCGGCAGGCGATTGCGCAGGCCAACCTCGCACGACCGGGCCTGCCGGTGGCTGCCAGCCCCGCCGACGCCGTAGGCGCATGGCGCGACTCGCGTGCGGATGCACTTTTCTTGGGGCCCTACCGCGTCCTGCGCTGAATGAGGATTCATTCAGTAGAGATGGAGGGATGAGGCCGATATGTGCGAGAGAATAGTCCCCGCTGCTACTGGGGTACGTCGCGACTGATGCGTACCGCATTCAGCTCGCCGGTCAGCGTCACGGGCGCGCCGATGTCCAACGAGGCTTCAAAATTGATGGTGAACTCGCCGTCCTCGGTCACCGAGCCCGCGGCGTCCAGCGGATACTCAAAGAACTGAAGATCCAGGTTCATGGCGCCGGACACGTCGCCATCCGCATTTTCCATGTCCAGGTTGAACTGGGCATCGAGGTCAAAACCCTGGAGCGAGAGCAGGCAGCCGGCATCTCCGGCGACCGCAGTGCCCTCCGCATCGATCAGGACGTTGGCGGCCCCGGCGCAGCCCACGGCGTAGGTGTCGTAGGCGGCGTCCATCGTAAGGGTTCCGGCGTAGATCCCCGCATAGGCGCTCTGCACCAGCACGCCGCCCACGGTATAGGCGAGGCGATCGCCGTTGGGCAGAACGGCAGAGGCGGTCAGTGCGTGGCGCCCCACCCCCAAGGTGGCGTCGGTGACGGAGGCGCCGCTCAGCGTCCAGGCACTGTCCCGGTCGGTGGCCCAGGTGATCGCGTCGAAGTCCAGGGCGTTGCCCTCGGCGTCGTACACAGTGGCCTTGAAGTCAGCCGCTTCTCCCAGCGGAAGAAAGGCGCCACTTTCGGGAGAGTCAATCTTCAGCGAGGCGCCCGCCCAGAGCGCCTCTTCCTCTTCCGTCAGGCCGCTATCGTCCCCTTCCGTAGGGCCGACATTGCCGCTGTCATCGGTGGGAGAGAGGACTTTGAATTCGGGCGCGCACGCGAACAGCAGGGAGAGGAGCATCAAACCTCCGGCGGCGCTACTGTAGCACACGAGGGCGGCACCGGCGCGGGCTTTGGCGGGTTAGTGCGTCGGATGGCTGTGATGATCGATGTCAAGGGTCTGCGGAAGGACTACGGAAAGCTGACTGCACTCGGCGGTGTGAGCTTTCAGATCAGCGCGGGGGAGATTGTTGGCTTTCTCGGGCCAAATGGTGCGGGCAAGACGACGACCATGAAGATCCTGACCGGCTTCATTTCCCCTTCTGGGGGCAGTGCCACGGTGGCCGGCTTCGATGTGGTTTCGCAGTCCTTGGACGTGCGCCGTAGCATCGGCTATCTGCCGGAGAACGCCCCTATCTATGGTGAAATGCGGGTGATCGACTATCTGGATTTTGTCGGTCGGGTGCGTGCCATGCCGGAGGCCGAGCGGGTGCGCGCGATTGAGCGCGTGGCCGCCGAGTGCGACATCCAGGATCGCCTGTACCAGACCGTGGGCACCCTGTCCAAAGGCTACCGGCAGCGGGTGGGGCTGGCCCAAGCACTGCTGCACGCGCCCCCCATTCTGATCCTGGACGAGCCCACCTCGGGCCTGGATCCCAACCAGATCCTGGCGATCCGCAACCTGATCCGTCGTATTGGAGCCTCGCGCACGGTGATCCTGTCCACGCACATTCTGCAGGAAGTGCAGGCCACCTGCGACCGGGTGCTGATTCTGAACCGCGGCGAGGTGGTAGCGGATGCCGCGACCGAGCAGATCGGCACGCAGGAGGCCGGTGGTACCATGGCGCGCGTCGCCTATGCGCCGGGTACGGTTCGTCTGGAAGCGAAGGTGTTGAAGGCCGCCATCGAGGGCATCGCCGGCGTTCAGCGGGTGGAGGCCCAGGCCACTCCGGAGGAGGGGGTCCACAGCTTTGAGGTTCTGGCCACCCGCGACATCCGGGGCGACCTCTTCCAGCTTGCAGTGGATCGGGGCTTGAAGATGCTGGAGCTGCACCGCGAAAGCTCCTCGTTGGAAGAGGTCTTTCGTCGTCTCACCCTGGGTTTAAACCCGGGTCAGGTACAGCAGCCCGGCCAGCACACCGGCGGCCACGAGGGCCAGCAGCAGCCCGAGAGCGACCAGGGTTAGCGTCGAGCTTTGGCCTTCCTTTTGTGGGGTGGCTTGTCCGGCGCCAGGCGATGACGTCGCCTTTGGCGCGACCGGTTCGGGTGCGGCCTCCTCCCGCTCGCCCTTCCAGCCGGCGATCTTCCGGGTGGCCGGCAGCGGCGTCGCCTCCTTCCCCAGCAGCTTGAAGACGGCGGCAAACTCGTGCACGGTACCCATGTACTCCCAGGTGCCATCGGGGCGGCGCACCTTGGTGCTGTTGCCCAGCTTGCCGGTGTAGATGCCCTCGCGCACCGCATAGCGCGAAAGCCCGGCGATTACGCCCCCTTCTGCGGTCTGCAGCTCCCAAAGCCGGCCGGACAGGCGAGCCCGATACTGGCTGGCCGTCGCCCCACTTTCGTCCAGGGGTCGAGGCCCTTCTTCCGGGAGCATCGCCAGCTTTCCGGGAGGGGGCGGAGGAGGAGGCGCAAAGGCGGTCATGCAGGCCGGGCAGACCACCTCGGCCTGCTCGGCTGCTTCAAAGGAGGTCGCACAGTCGGGACAGGTCACCAGCATGCCCCAAACATAGCCCGCGAGGGGCTTGGCGGGCTACATTGCTGGGATGTCTACTCCCCCCCTTGTCTTCGGTACCGCAGGTCATGTGGACCACGGGAAGACCAGCCTGGTGCGGGCCCTCACCGGCATCGACCTGGATAGTCTTCCTGAAGAAAAAGACCGGGGGATCACGATTTCCCTTGGTTTCGCGCCCCTACGTCTGCCCAGCGGGCGCCTCGCCGGGCTGGTGGATGTGCCCGGCCATGAGCGGCTGGTGCGCACCATGGTCTCGGGAGCCTCCGGGATGGACGCGGTGATTTTCTGCGTCAGTGCGGCGGATGGGGTGATGCCGCAAACCCGGGAGCACCTCGCCATTCTGGAGCTGTTGGGTGTCCGCAAGGGCATCATTGTTCTTACAAAAATGGACCTCGTGGACGAGGAGCTGCGTGAGCTGGCCGTCGAGGACATTCAGGAGCAGGTGCGCGGCAGCTTTTTGGAGGGGGCTCCCATCGTGCCCACCTCCACGCTGAGCGGGGCCGGCTTGCCGGAGCTGCTGGCGGAGCTGGACAAGATCCACCCGCCGCCACGCGATCTGCGCAAAGCCTTCCGACTCCCTGTGGATCGGGCCTTTGCCCGCAAGGGATTTGGCACCGTGGTCACGGGAACCACCTGGAGCGGGCAGCTTATCGATGGCAACGAGGTGGAGATCATCCCCGGCCATCGCAAGGCGCGGGTGCGCGGGATGCAGATCCACAAGTCGGTTGCGGGCCTGGTGACGGCGGGTACGCGGGTGGCGCTGAACCTGTCGGGCGTCGAGGTGTCGGATGTGCCGCGGGGTAGCTGGATTTGTACCCCCGGCTCCATGCCGGACTCCCGGGTGATCGACGTCCGCTACCAGCACCTTGCGGATGCGCCCGAGCTGGAAGGTGAGCCGCGGGTGCTGGTGCTTCTGGGCACCCGCGAGGGCGTGGCGAGGCTGGTCCCCCTGGAAGGTCAGGCGCTGCGTCCGGGTAATTCGGTGCTCGCGCAGTTGCGCTTTGCGATGCCCTTCCCCTGTCTGGCGGGAGATCATTTTGTGATTCGTCGTGAGAGTCCAGCGCGCACGCTGGGCGGTGGGCAGGTGTTGGATCCCTTCGCCACGGTGGTGCGGAAGGCCCACGCGGGCGAGGCGGTGGACCTGTTGGAGCGGATGGAGGAGGGCGATCAGGAGGCCTGGCTGGAGCGGGGTGGGCCTGCGGGCCTGTCCGAGGCTGAGGTGCGGGCACGCTTTGGGGATCCGGTCGGCCAGCGCTTGGGAGATCGGTGGTTTGCCGTCTCCGTCGTGGAGAAACACCGGCAGTCGCTGCACCAGAACCTGGATCGGCTGCACAGCCAGCTTCCGCTCACGCCCTCGCACAACCGTAAAGCGCTGCGCTCGGGGCTGCTGCTGGCCTTGGGAGAGCGGGAATATACCAGCTTGGTGGACGAGGAAGTGCGGGCCAGCCGCATCGAAGCCGAAGGCTCCCGCCTCCGTCGTCCGGGTTTTGTAGTCCAGCTTACAGAAGAACAGAATTCCTGGATCACCTTGGTAAATCGCCTGTTGGAGGCGGCTGCCTGGGAAGGGGTGGAGCACATCCGGGAGAAGGCTCCGGCGCCCGATGCCGACGCGCTGATCTTCCTGCAGCGGGAGCGGGGACTGTGGGAGCAGGTGGCGGATCGCCTCTATGCTCGGCCCACCCTGGATCGTCTAAAGGCGGAGGTGTTGGTGTGGTTCGACACCCATACCGAGCTGGACCCCGGTGCCTTTAAGGAACTGTTTGGCCTGACGCGCAAGACCGCCATCCCGCTCTTGGAGTGGCTGGATGCGGCGGGGGTGACCCGGCGGCAGGGGGATGTGCGGGTGCGGAGGTAGGTCGCCCTATCGCGCCAACATCCTCGGCAAATGCGCCACCAATTGCCGCTGCCACCAGTCCCAGTCGTGTTTGGAGTCGCGACCCCAGATGTCGGTTTCGGAGGGGATCTGCTTGTCCTTCAGGCGGCGACCCAGGGCGATGGTCTCCTCGATACAGCCCTCTTCGTAGGGGCCCTGCCCACAAACCAGGGTGATATGCGTGTTTTTGCGAAGGCGGTCCAGCGGATCGCCGCGCAGACCCGGCACAAAGGCCAGCGGGTTGTTGAAGTACAGCTCCGGGCTGTTTTCGCCGTGGGTCAGCTCGGTGGTCAGGTAGCGACCGCTCATACATAGCGACTTGCGGAAGATCTCCGGGTACTTCAACGAGAAGAGCGCGGCATAAGTGCCGCCGAGCGAGCAGCCCATGGCTGACATCGGTGCCCCGGGCCAGTGGCAGTCCTCGCGGACAAAAGGCACCAGGGTGTCCAACACAAAACGCTCGTAGGCCCGCTGGTGCTCCAGCTTGGTCGCCAGGGGAATCTCTTTCTTCGTCCAGGCCTGGGACACGTTGGACTCGGGGCAGTACAGCTTGACCTTGCCGCCCTGGAGCAGCGGCGCGATCACCTTGAGCATGCCCTGTTTATCCCACTCGTGCGCAAAACCTGCTGCCGACGGGAACACGATCACCGGCGGGCCAAAATGCCCGTAGCACCAGACATGGACTTGTCTTCCCATCGCGGGGCTTTCGAGCATCAAGTGTCGGGAACGCATGTGGCCTCCTGCGGCGCTCATAACACACTCGGGGCGGCGGCGGCGCGCACCCGGCCCAGCATGAAGCCCACGGCCAGGGCGCCGACGTAGGCCCCCAGCGCCACCTCATAGGCGGCCGTGTAGCCCCACAATCGGGCCACCAACACCGTGCCCATGCTGGCCACCACCGACATCCAGCCATTCAGCGCCCAGCACCAGGGCACCAGCCCCGCCGCCTGCGTCGGCAACAGACGCACGGCCGCCGGAAAGGGCACCCCCATCAGAAAGCCCAAGGGAAAGAGGAGAAGGAAGGTGATGCCCAGCCGCAGCTCCAGCTCCAGCCCCAGCAGCTCCCGCTGCATCCACGGTGGCAGTACCCAGGCCGCCAGCGCCCCCAGGATCAGGACCCCCACCAGGGCGGCGCGCAGCCTCCCGGCGATCTGCGCCTGCGGCCAGCGCTCCACCCAGGCACTTCCCAGCCCGGACGAAAGCAACATCGTCAACACCACCACCGTGATCGCATAGGTAGGATGCCCCACAAAGAGCACCAGCTCATGGACCAGCGTCGTCTCTACCGCCAGGTAGCCGTAGCCCAGGCAGGCCACGTAGAGCAGCGCCCACCCCCCCCCGTGCAGCTCCCTCAGCTCTTGCCGACCCTTCAGCAGGTAGGGAATGATTACAAAAATAAATCCGGCAGAAAACACAAATGCCACCTGAACCAACATGGAGCGGTACAGGGCGGCCAGCGGCGTTTCCGCCTTCCCCTCGCGTACGGCGTTGAGCGCTCCCTGCACCGAGCGGAAGGTGTCCACATAGGGCCGGTCGTCCCGCATCACCTGGCCCTTGCTGTACTTGTCCCAGTTTGGTGGCGGATCTTCCAAGAGGGGATCCCACACCAGCCGGGCTGGTGTTCCCGGGTAGACCTTCAGCGCCGTCCGGAGCTGCTCCAGCTCGGCGGCGGTCCAGGGCCGCTGCTTCATCAGCATCACATGGCTTTTTCCCTGCACATAGGCGATGGCCTGCCAGGGTTTTTTCACGCCGCGATCCCACACGGCCCGCAGGGCGGCCTTCACCAAAAGCTCGGTGTCCGTGCCGCGCCCGAAGGAGATGGTTCCATCCGGGGAAAGGTGGTCGAGGTAGGTGCCGAAGGCTTCTTGCGTCTCCAGCAGCGCCGGCGACCAGGTGTTGGCCAACAACCCCGCGGCCGACCACAGGTTGGCGTGCACCATCTGGATGATGTCGTAGGGCTCCTTCGCCTGGAGAATGGCCGCCCGGCCATCCATGTGGACCCGACGCACCCCCGGCTGAAGATAGGGATTGACCGGTGATTCGGGGTAGCGCTCAGCGACGATGTCGAAGATTTCGGAGGCGATGTCGATGGCGTCGATCTTTGAAAAACCGAGGGATTGCGCCGCGGAAACCTCGGGACCGGCCGAGGCGGCCAGAATGGCCACACGCGCATCCGGCGAGTGCAGGCGATACACGATGGAGCGCGTTTCTTGGAGTGCCAATCGTTCGCGATCTTCCACGGTCATCGGGATTTCCGAGGCGGAGGCGTTGTCCAGCAACACCAGTACCTGAGCACCTTCCAGCTTCTCGCCCCGGGTGTGCGTCTCGAACACCGCCAGGCGGGTCAGTGCGGTCCAGCGGGTGTACACCACCCGGTCCTCGGAAAAACCAGCCGTGTTCTTGATCTTCAGCAGCTCTCCGAAGCCCCCAGCGACGCTGAGCAGCAGCGCAAGCCCCAGGCTCGCGGCCGCAACCCATTTTCCCGCCCGATCCGCCCGCATCATGAGCAGCGCGCCGGCCGCCGAGAGCGCCAGCACCACAAAGACCGCATCGGGCCCGGCCAGCGCCCCCAGGAGCGGCACAAAGATCAGGGCCCCGATGGCCCCCCCGATGAGATCGGCGGCGTAGATATAGCCGATATGCTCCTTCATCCGCTGGAAGCTCCCGGCGAAGGCGAGGCCCGCAAAGGCGAAGGGCAGGGCCAGCACCGGCAGCAGCGCCGCAAACCAGCCCGGTCGCAGGAGCTGGTCTTTGATCCCGGCGGTTTCCTGAAATGTGTCGGGCGGCTTGGCGGGAATTTCCAGTAAGGGAAAATACAAAGCAGCCAGGATGGCCAGCACCGCCGACAGACCCAGGCCCAGGCCGATCCAGCCGAGCCGGGTCTGCAGGCCCTCTGCGGGGACCAGGCTGGGCCGCAGGTGCTGCAGCACCGCGCCCACCCCAATGCCCAAGAGTGCCAGGGCCAAGGCCAGATGCGCAAAGCTGGCGAAGAGCACTACCGCAAAGATCCGGGTGAGCAAGAGCTCGAAGAGGATCAGAGCGAGGCTGTAGAGGAAGATGGCAGCGGCCACCCGGCGCAGATCAGACATCCGGCGCGGTTAACCTGCCCTCCCTGTTTTTCCCGGTTCCCGACCGCACCGGGTCTGTTTTCAGGATCCGATCGGGCGCCCCACCGGGGCGCGGATCCCTCATCAGGCCGCTGTGAACCAGCCTTCTTCGGATTTGTGCTGGTAGTCGGTCAGCGGTCCGCCCAGGCTGTCCTCTACCGAGCGGATGATCTGGACGTTCCGCTTGTCCACTTCGCTCAGCTTGGCATCGCTGTAGGCCGGGTCGGGCTTGTACCAGCTTTGCCGCTCAAAGTGGAGCTGCAGCAGCTCGGATTTGAAGCTGCGGCCGTGGCGCGCATAGACCATGTTCCGCAGGATCCGCAGGTCCCGACGCGAGAGATCGCGAAGCTGATCCACCCGGACCAGGCTGTCCAGAATGCGCGGGTCGTCGAAGGGGGAGACCTCCATCTCGGCGGCGCTGTGGTCCACCTGGATCTCGTAGTCCCACGCGTTTTCGCCCAGTGCACGGGCCAAAAGCACCAGCTCCACCCCGTCTCCGTCCCCGTCCTTTTTCATCTGCGCGATCAGCCGATCGCGGCGGGCCACCAGCTCGGCGCGGCTCAGCCGGGCCTCGTAGTCGGCGACAAACTCCGCATTCTGGTAGTCCAACGCGCTGAGCTTGGTGGTGTCCACACCCACGCCCGGCTTGTACCAGGGCTGTGCCGAGAAGTGCGCGTTCAGCCATGCTTTGCGAAAGGGGTTGCCCGCGCGTGCATAGATGGTGTTGCGGATCAGCGACAGCTCCCTCAGGGGGCGATTCTGAAGGTCGGCGGCGGTGATTGCGCGGGTGTAGTAGTAGGGGACCTCGCCCGGCGCGCCGCTGGGGGCGGCAGCCGGGGAGGGGAGGGCCGGCGCCGCGATCGGCGCCGGGGCGGTCGGCGTGGTTGTGCTGGTCGGCGTGCCGGTGGGCAGCCCCGAGCAGGCGAGCAACATGCCGCCGGTAATCAATAGAGAAAAACGAAGCATCAGCAATTCCTATCGGAAAAATGGATGCGGGACTTCAGCCCGGTGGCCAGGAAAAGGGGCGTCCCCCCAAAAGATGCAGGTGGAGGTGGAAGACGGTCTGGCCCGCTCCCGCACCGTTGTTGATGTTCACCCGGTAGTCCACCAAGCCTTCCTGCTTGGCGACCAACTGCACGGTCTGCAAGAGCCGCCCCAGCAGCGCCCCGTCCTCTGGCGCGGCGGCGGAGAGCTGGGGGATCGGGCGCTTGGGAATCACCAGGATGTGGACGGGGGCCTGGGGGTGGATGTCCCGAAAGGCCAGCGTCTCCTCGTCTTCATAGACGATGGAGGCGGGGATCTGGCGGGCGATGATCCGCTCGAAGAGGGTCATCGGCGCACCACAGGGGGCTTCACCTCGGAGTTGATCTCGGTGGTGACCGCACCGTGGCCCATGGCCATCAGCTCGCGCATGGTGCGCTGAGCGCCGTCCACCGAGCCATCCAAGAAGATCACATTGCCCTTGCCATTTTCAGCAAGGTGCTTCAGCGACTCCGTCCACATGGAGAAGAGGATGAAGGAGGCGTCCAGGTCGGCGGCCTTCATCTCCTGTGCGACTTCGCTCATACCTTTGGCAACTTCGCGGCGGAACAGAGCGATACCCTGGCCGCGCAGGCGCAGGGCCTCGCGCTCGGCCTCGGCGGAGATCTTGATGGCGTTGCCCTCGGCTTCGGCCTGCTTGGTCTTGGTGATCAACAGGGCCTGACCTTCATTTTCGGCGGCCGCCTTCAGGTTGGAGGAGGCGACGACCTGGGCCATGGAGCGGATGATCGCATCGTCAAAGGTAATGTCGTTCATCTGGAGATCGAGCAGGTGATAGCCCCACTCTTCCAGACTTTGGTCAAGCTGGCTCTTGACCGCCTCTACGATCTCGCGGCGCAGCGACAGAATCTCGGACTGCCGCTTGGTGGCCACGAAGGCGCGCACCGAGCCCTCCACCGTGCGCACCAGCGTCTGCATGAAGCTGCGCTCGTCGATGAACTTGAAGGCCACGTTCTTGATGACCTCTTCGTCCTGGTTCAGCACCGCGTAGAGCAGCATCGCCTTGAAGCCGACGTTGGCCTGGTCCACGGTGATAGCCTGAAAGGCGAGCTCTACCGAGCGATTCTGGATGGAGATGCGGCGGCTGACCACCTCCAGGAAGGGGATCTTGAAGTTGAGGCCCGGCCACATGGGACGCCGATACTTTCCGAACATGGTCACCACGCCCACGGTGCCCTGTTGGATGGTGGTGAAGCTGCCCAGAGCCACGGCGCCTGCGCCTAAGGAGCCCATACAGACCAGACTGAGGAGTGCGTCCATAATTTCTTTCCCTTCGGGGTCGGGAGGAAGATCCCGGCCACAGAAAGCCTCATTATCCTGTCTGGGCGGCGCTGCCTGTGCTTGCAGGTCGCTTTTGACGCGCCACTTATCGATTTTCGGTGGTGCGGCGCCGAGGGTGGAAGCCGGAACGGTCCCCCCGAAGGCGGGTGCCATGGGCGCGGTCCTCCTCCCACAATACCCGGCTTTCAGGCCAGGGAAGCCGGGTTCCAGCCGCAAAAGTGGCCGTCGCCAGCGCGTCCGCCTCCACAGCCCGGGGAGCCACCACGGTCACCGCTCGCAGCCGCCGCGCCTCTGCACCCGAGCGTGCGTCACGGATGTGGCCGGGTTGCCATTGCGGGCTGGAGGTGGAAAGGGCCGCGTTGTGGAGGGAAAGATCCACCTGGTAGGCGTAGAGATCCACGGTGACCGGCCAGCCCTTCCGCCCGGGAGCGTCTCCGCGCGCCCCGATGTCGCCCGCCGCATCGATCAGAAAGTGCTGCTCCCCGAGCGCTTCCAGCCTCTCCACCGCGCGATCCACCAGAAAACCCTTCAGGATCCCGCCCAAATCCACCTTGCCTCCCTCCACCCACCGCAGACCCGCCTCTGCAAACACCTGTCCCCCACGCCAGGTCAGCGAAAAGGCTCCCGCCGACAGCAGCCGCAGCCGCTCCGCTACGACAAACAACTCCTCCGCCTCCGGTGGAAAAGCAAGCTTCTCCCCGGCATTCATTCGCCCAGTCAGACTTTGGGGCCGCCACTCGGAGAGCTGGGCTTCCCAGGCTTCGATCTCCGCAAAAGCTGCATTGATATTGGCCTCTGCGTTGGGCTGCTCCGAGTCCACGCTGATCCCCACCAGGGTACCCATGGCCGGTCGGGTCTGGTGCAGAAACGCTGCGTGCACCATTGCCGAAAAAAGCAGGATCACGGCCGCCACATCTCCCAAAGGGCCGCGAAGCTCATCCACAAGAGCCCGATCAACAGCATCGCATGGGCCGGAATAAAAAGGACGGAGAAGGCGGTACTCACATAGACCACCAGCCAGGGCAGTGCGATCTGCACCCCCATCGCCAGGATGGTCAGTGCGGTGATCACCGCACGGCGACGCACCGGGTCGCTGCCCAGGTTGTAGAGGTGCGCCACCACCAGGAAGGTCACCGGCTCGGTGAACAGGTGAAAGTGCGTTAACTCCAGGATCTGCCGATAACTTTTGGGATAGACCATCCCCGATTCATCGCCGGTCCAGTAGGTGCCGGCCGTCGCCGCACTGATCCCCATTCCATCGCCATGCAGCAGCGCCGCAGTCAATAATCCGCCCGCCGAAAACAATAAAAAGGAGGAATAGACCAGCTTGCCGCCCACGTCCAGCCGCCGCAGCATGTTCTTTCCGGCAAAATCCTTCATGGCAGGCCCAGAAAGTCGTGCATCAGCAGGGTATCCCGACGCACCCCCACGGTGATGGCGCGGGAGGAGATTGTAGCCCCCGATACAAACTGGATGTCGCGGCCCAGCTTCAGCGAAGAGTCCGCATTTTTCCCCACAAACTGCCGTCGGAAGCCCTCGCCCTTCACCCCATCGCCGTAGGCCTCGCGGTACTCGGTGATCTCCACCCGAAGCACCGATCCCCGAGGATCAAAGAGCACAGCATAGCTGATCGGCTCGTGTTGGCCAAGCTGCGCATCCAGGATGGCATAGGCCACCGGCTCCCCCTTCACCCGGCCCACCCAGACTTCATAGCTGGACTGCGGTGGCGCATAGCCCAGCCGCTCTTTCATCTCTGGTGGCGGCGTATAGGAGATCACCTCCACCTCGGCGGTGGGGAAAAAGCTTTGTACCAGTGCTTCGCGGGTGTAGATGGTGTAGGCGCTTGCGGAGGAGGGCCAGAGCACGCACAGAGCCAGCAGCAGGATCAATGGCTTCATGCCCGGCGCTTAACCGGTCTTTCTGGAATTGAAAATCAATATCAGAACTGGGCTCCAGCATGGGTGGGTCGGTTAGGAAGGCAGATGCTCGCACCCCGCACCCGCATCGCTGTGGTCTCCCCCTCTGGGGTCTTCACCCCCGCCCGCCTGCACGCGGGCATGGCACTTTTGCAGGAGTGGGGCTATCAACCCGAGCTTTTGCCGGTCAGTCGAGCGGTGGTGGAGGGGGCGTCGCACCGCTACCTCGCGGGCCAGGACAGTGCCCGACTTGCAGAGCTTCAACAGGCTTTTTCCGGCGACTACGGCGCGGTTTGGATGGCACGCGGCGGCTACGGTCTGGCGCGCCTGCTGCCCTCCTTGGACTTCCGTCGGATGGCGAAAGTGCCCTTTTTTGGCTTTTCGGATGGCACGGTTGTGCTCAATGCCTTGGCGCGACGGGGCTTTCCCGCTGTGCACGGCCCGGTACTGCAGACGCTGGCCGATCATTTGGACGATGGCAGTCGCTGCGCTCTGCGGACATTTTTGTCCGGTGAAAAGGTTCCCTTGGAGGGAGAGTTCTGGGTGGAGGGGGAGGCCGAGGGACCGGTGGTGGGGGGCAACCTCTGCGTGTTGGCTTCGCTTTGTGGCACCGAGGGCCAGGTGAATGCCTACGACGCCCTTTTGTTGTTGGAGGAGCTGAACGAGGCCCCCTACAAGGTGGACCGGATGTTGACCCAGCTTGCGCAGGCCGGGGTTTTTGAAGGGCTCCGCGGTGTGCTGCTGGGCGAGTTTTTGAACTGTCAGGCGCCGGGCGGGGCGGGCTACACGGTAGAAGATGTCTTGCGTGAGCGTTTGGAGCCCTTGGGAGTGCCGATTTTGGCTGGACTTCCGGTGGGCCATGGGGCCAGAAATTGGCCGCTGAAGCTGGGGACGGCCCGGCTGTGGGAGGGGGGGGTGGTGGAGGTGTGAGGGGCCAACCCGCCCCCAACCGGTTAGAACAGTCGCCCGCGAGGCGTAGGCGTGAGCGACGAAGGTACCCGTTGGTTTGAGCAGACCCCCACCCCGGTGAGCGCCGAGCCGCGCGCGACCCCGGCGGTGAAAGACCTGTGGACACGTTGCCCGGGCTGCCAGCAGATCCTGTTCCGGGCAGCCTTGTTGGAAAACATGGCCGTGTGCCCCCACTGCGGGTGGCACCACCGGTGGGATGGGCGGGCGCGGCTGGAAGCGGTGGTGGATCCCGATTCTTTTGTGCGGATGGATGCAGACGTACTGCCGACGGACGCCCTGGGCTTTGTGGACAGCAAACCCTATGCGGCGCGGATCACCGCCTCGCAGCGGGCTACCGGCCAGCCCGATGCCTATATCCAGGGCTATGCCACCATTCAAGAGACCCCGGTGGAGATTGGTACCTTTGACTTCCGCTTTATGGGCGGGTCGATGGGATCGGTGGTGGGCGAGCTGATCTGCCGGCAGGTGGAGCGGGCCATCGAGCGTCGGCATCCGGTGGTGATTTTTTCGGCCTCAGGCGGTGCGCGTATGCAGGAGGGCCTGCTGTCGCTCATGCAGATGGCCCGGACTTCGGCCGCCCTGGCGCGGCTGCGCGATGAGGCCCGGCAACCCTACATTTCGGTGATTACCGACCCCACAACCGGCGGGGTGGCTGCCTCCTTCGCCATGCTGGGCGACGTGATCCTCGCCGAGCCCCACGCACTCATCGGCTTTGCCGGCCCCCGGGTGATCCAGCAGACCATCGGCCAGGAGCTGCCCGAGGGTTTTCAAACCAGCGAGTACCTGCTGGAGCACGGCATGATCGACCAGATCGTGCGGCGTGCGGAGCTTCGGGACACACTTGGAAAGCTGTTGAAATTGCTGAGGCCGGCATGACCGAACATCCCCTGCTTGCGGCGCTCGCCCGGGCAGGCATGAAGATGGGCCTCGCGCGCATGCGCTCCTACCTGGAGTGGCTGGGGAACCCCCACCTTCAGTATCCGGTAATACATGTGGCCGGAACCAATGGCAAAGGCAGCGTATGCCGGATGGTGGGCGCCATCCTGGAAGAGCAGGGATTTAAGGTAGGTATCACCACCTCCCCCCACCTGCAAGAAGTGAACGAACGTATTCGCATCGGTACGGCCCCCATCTCTGACGCCGACCTGGACAGCCTGCTGCGGCGGATGGACACCGTGCGGCGGGCCTGGGCTTCCGCCGTGGTCGGACCTACCGAGGCCTTTCCGCTCACCTACTTCGAGTTCTCCACCGCCGCCGCTTTTCAGCATTTTGCCGATCAGAAGGTGGATGTGGCCGTGGTAGAGGTGGGCATGGGCGGAAGGCTGGATGCCTCCAACGTGTGTGCTCCCTTGGCCACGGCGATCGTGACGGTGGGGCTGGACCACACCGAACAACTTGGCCCGGATCACAGCTCGATAGCCGCGGAGAAAGCGGGCATCCTGAAGGCCGGGGTCCCTGCGGTCATCGGGCCCCTCAACAACCAGGCCCTGGCCGTGGTGCGGGCAGTGGCGGCAGAGCGGCAGGTACCCCTCCACCTCTACGGCGACAACTACCAGGCCCTGGGCTCCACTGACTCCTTCCGCTACCAGGGGGAGGGGGTGGTGAGAGACTGCTTGCGCCTTGGCCTGCACGGCGATCACCAGGTCCACAATGCCGCGGTTGCTTTGCGGCTGATCGATCTGCTTCCAAGTTCCTTGCGTTGCGACGAAGACGCGATCCGTCGTGGGCTGGCCCGCGCCGAGAACAGCGGTCGCTTGGAGTGGGTGGCGCCCGATTTGCTGCTGGACGGCGCCCACAACCCGGATGGTGCACAGGTGCTGGCACACTACCTTGCGCGGCTGCCCAAAGATCGTCCGCGGGTACTGCTTCTGGGCGGCGGGACCGACAAAGATATCCGCTCCGTCGCAACGATTCTGGCTCCCGCGGTGGACAGGATCGTCGCCACCGCGGGTACACATGCCAAGGCGCGGAGCCCTGAAAATGTGGTTGCGGAGCTGGCGGGACTGCCGGTCGAGTCGGGTGGAATGGTGGGCAACGCCTTGAAGCTGCACCGGAACGGGAAAAACCTGGTGATTCTGGCGGGTTCGCTCTATCTGGTTGGGGAGGCGCGGGGACTGGTGGTCACAGGGCCGGCCTAGTGGAGCTGAAAGTCCAGGCGGATCGCATCGAATGGGCCGCTGAGAGCGCCGTTGCCGAGGGGAATGTCTGGCTGATCTGGGGTGAGGAGCGGCTGGAGGCCCAGCGCGCAAGCTGGACACCCACCGGCTTGGTTCTGGAGCGTGGGCACTGGGAAAGAGCAGCAGAAAAGCTGAGTTTTGAGCGGGCGGAGATCCTGCTGCCCCCGGAGACGGTGATGCTGTACGAGGCCCGCCTGGACATCCAGGGGGCCTCGCTCGCTGCCGGCAGGCTGGAGCTGGGAAAAGAGCGGTGGGAGGGGGAGGATGCCACACTGGTGCCCTGCACCTGTACCGACGGCGGTCCGCCCGCGCTCAGCTTCTCCGCGCGCGCCTTTCAATTGCGGGCCCGACCCAGCGCTCCCGAAGAGCCGACGGTCCTCCTGCTCCAGGGCGGCATGGTTCGCCTGTTCCGCCTGCCGGTCCTGCCGCTGCCGGTGGCCCGCATCCCGTTGAACCCTCAACATTTCCGCCTCCACCTTCCTGAATTGGGCTACGGCAGCAACGGCTGGTCTGCAGGGTGGTCCGCGCAGGGCGGCGTGGAGGGCTGGATGTTGGAGGGGGGCCCCACCTGGCGGCAGGATCGGGGCTTTGGCGCAGAGGTGAAGCTGGAGGGCCCCCGGCCCCCGGGCGAGCTGCGGGACACCGCCGCGCCGGTGCTGCAGGCACAGGGTGGTTGGGACCAGATCCAGGAAAAGTGGCGGGGAAGTCTGCAAAGCCGGGGGGGCTACACCTGGGATCGGCCCGAGTCGCGGTGGAGTCGCGGCGACAGCCGGCTGGCGTGGGACCTGGGCTTGGTCTCCGACCCCGGCTACACACAGGACTACGCCCCCGACTGGGTAGCCCGAGGGGTCCAATGGCAGGAACAACGAGGGCTGTTTGAGTCTGGGGCCACCAGCATCCAGGCCTGGCACAGCGACGATGGCTCGCCCGGACCGCTGCTGGTGGCCCAAAGTGGCCTGGAGCTGAGCCGACGCGACACGCTGCGACCCTCGCTGGGCCTGGCCTTGGAAGCCCAAGAAGAGGGGCTCCGGCCGGTGCCGCAGGCGGGCTTGGAGCTGGAGGGAGGGCGGACCCGCGGGCCGGTCCACGGGGCCGTGCAGGCAGCAGGGCTGGCGCAGCTTTGGGGTCTGGACGAGCTGCGGGGACAGGCGGCGGCCGAGGCGCAGGTGGATCTGTCGGTCTGGGGGCAGAGCCGGCGGCTTCGCGCGCTGTGGTGGCCCGGCCTGCGGATGCGGGGAGCCATTGGCGAAAAAGAGGCCTGGGGTCTGGGCCCCGGGGTGGATCTGCGCATCAACGGACCAAATGCTCTGTTGATTGGAGAGGCGCGGCTCTTGTGGACCGAGAAGGGCTGGTCCCCGGAAGGGCGCCTGTGGCTGGATGTGGGCGACTTTTCCGCAGAGATGGAGCTGCAACCCGCGCAACAGCAGGTCCAGCTCCGATGGGATCAGGAGTGGCTGCAGTTGGGACTGGCCAGCCGGCGCAGTGATGCGGGCTGGCTGGCGCGGGCGGAAGGCGAGTGGTTGGTCAAGCGGCTGCGGCTGGGCTCCGACCTGGCCTGGGATTTTTATGCCCAGTCCTGGTCGGGCGCAGGTCTGGGGCTGGGCTACGACGACGGGTGCAGCCTCGCCATGCTGCGTGTGGGCTTTTCGCCGGATCGAAGCCTGCCGGATGTGGGTCTACGGGTGGAGCTGCGTCGTTGAACGATTGTTCAATCTTGAAAAACAGGCGTTCAGAATGGAAAACCAAGGATTACGCGGGCAGAGATTGGACCGCGCTCGGACTCCTCCCCGTAGCTTGCCACCGGAACCATCAGCGTACTGGCCATCCACCAATGTTGCTGGTTGAAGGCCAAGGCTGGCCCAAGGGCCAGCTCTCCGCCTTCAAAGCCCTGGTCCGGGGACAGGTGGTTCTCGTTTTCCAGCTCCAGCCCCAGGTGTACACCCTTGAAGACGCGCACCGACACCCCTAATTTGTTCTCGATCGCCGCCTCCATTTCCAGATCGGGCTCGCCCGTCTCGTACTCCCACTCCACCTCGCCCACCAGGTTGTAGGCCACCAGAAGCGGGCCCTTGTCCAGATCCAGGATCACCTTGGCTTCCAGCTCGGTTTCCGAAGGCCCCGCCGACACTTCTCCATACAGAGCAAGCCCCACCGGTGCCACCGCGCGTCGCAGAAGATTCAGCTTCCACTCGGAAGAAATCCCGTCAAAGGACGCTCCAGAACGATCCGCAGACCAGTTGATGTAGAAGGCGGTAAGGAGGCGGTTGGAGATCGCCCACTCCAGCTCCATGCGGTTGGAGAGGGCAAGACCCTGGCGATCGGGCAGAAAGGTCACCGTCGCCCAGGGCTCCAGCTCGCGGGCTTCCTTCGGCATCACCAGGGAGTCGTAGGTATGGGTAAAACGACGTTCGTTGGCGGACACATCGGGGAGCATGGAGAGAAGCAGTGGCAGCATGTATGATCCTTGAGAATGATTTTGATTTTCATTATCATGATATCACGCGGACATGCCGCCGGCAAGCACCCGCTTCCCCCCACTATCCCCGTGCTTAAAATCCCCCGATGTTCCCCATCCGCGACAACATCCAGAGCCGGCGATGGCCGGTGGTCAACCTGCTGATCATCCTGGTGAACGTCGCCGTTTTTGTAAACTATTTCAGCATGAGTGAGCGCGCCCTGGACCAGTTCATCCTGAGCTGGTCGGTGGTGCCCGAACGTTTCTGGGGCGCGTTGGACCGCCCGGCGCTGCTGCCGCTCCAGGTTGCCACGCTGTTCTCTGGGATGTTCATGCACGGAGGGCTGCTGCACATCGCCGGAAACATGTGGTTTTTATGGATCTTCGGGGATAATATCGAAGATCGGCTCGGGCACCTGCGCTACCTGTTGTTCTACCTGGCCACTGGACTCATCGCCACCGCGTCCGAGCTTTTTGCCTCTCCCCACAGTGCAATTCCCATGCTCGGAGCCTCGGGCGCGGTGGCCGGGGTGCTGGGGGCCTACCTGTGGTGGTATCCGCGGGCGCGGGTGCAGACCCTGGTGCCGATTTTCATCTTTCTGCAGTTTATGGAACTTCCTGCGGTTCTTTTTCTGGGCCTTTGGTTCGTCATGCAGATTCTCGGTAGCCTGGGCGGGGAGGGTGGTGTGGCCTGGTATGCGCACATATTCGGCTTTATAGGTGGGCTATTGCTCTCCATGCTCGCCACCCGACCGCCGCCTCGACCCATTCGCCCCCTCCCCGCATCGCGGAACATCTACCGACGGCGTTGATCCCCCTTCTTTCGGCTGTGATACACTCTACCGATGAACTCCGCACTGATGATTTTTCAAGAGAGCGGGTGGGGCGGCTACCTCCAGCTTGGGCTGGTCACTGTGGCGCTGCCGTGGACCCTGATCTGCGCCGTGTTGCTGGCCATGCGATGGAAAGTACCCGCCTTGATCGCGACGATACCGCTGGGTCTCCACGCCTTGGCGGCACTGGTCGCCCTGAGTGCCGCACAGAGCAACACCGTGGCCGCCGTACGAACGGTGGACGCCTCCGCTCGGGCCGCGATCCTGGCACAGGGCATGGCCGAGGCACTTGGAAGCGGAGTTTTACTTGCCTTCGTCCTTCCCTCGGCCATGGTGGTGGGGCTGGGAGGGGCCATCGGCGGGGTGCGGGGAAGCCGGAGCTTCGGAGCCCCGGTCCTCGCTTTTCTGGTTTGCGGGTTGATCGCGGTCTTTCCCGTCGCCGAGCTGCTGTATGAGGGGAGCATCGCCTCCATCGGACTCCGCCTGCTGATGTATGGCACCGGGGCCGTGGTCGTGACCGCCTCGATGCTTGGAAACGACGGGAAGGTGGGCGCCCGCGAGTCTTCTCTCAGCACAGCGTTGAGCTTTTTTGTTGTGGTCAGTGCCTGCGAGATCGTGGTCGGTTCCATGGAGTGGCGGCAGTTGTTCAGCGCGCTCGCGGGCATGTCCGGCGAGGGGCGGGCGGCGATGGCTGAGTACCTGGAGCCCACCCACACGCGAACCACGCTGCGATGGGTGGCGATGTTCCTGGCTATTGTGCCGGTTATCATCGCATGGCTGCGCCCCTCGGTTGAGCGGACGGAAGAGCAGATGCTGAACGAGCCCGACCCCGAAACACCCCTGCGTGGCGCCGCACACTTGTTTGCCCTTGGCCTGATCCCCCTGTGGCTGGCCGTGGCCTGGTCGGCGGATGTCAGCGAGCAGGTAGAGAAGGCCCTTGCCGCCTCGGCCCGCTCCAGCGGCACTGAGTGAGCCCTCATTCATTTTTTGGGTGGGGATAAGCCCGGTTTTTTCGGACACCCGCAAAGGCGCGTGCGGCGAGGAACGCCGCAGGCGCCCGGGTGGGAATCTCCATAGTGTCAGGCTATGAGGGGAGGCCGCTATGGAACAGGGAGGGAGGATGAGCACACCGGAAGTCTATGGACCTACTCAGGTACACACGATTCGGGTCAGCAATTTTCGCTGCTTTCGCTCTTTGTCTTTGGACTTCCACCCAGAGTTGACCGTTCTCACGGCGGGGAATGGCGGCGGCAAGACCGCGGTGCTGGATGCGGTCGCGAAGGGGTTGGCGGTTTTTGTGCTCGCCGCCGAGCGGGTCAGGCTCTACACAAGGCTGTCCCCCGGAGATGTTCTCCGGCAGTTCTTCAGCGACCTGTCCACGTGGGAGAATAGACCTCCGACCAGAATTGACCTCAGTTGGCGCCACGAAGGCACGAAGCTGGTGACAAGCCTGCTGCTGGAGGTGGTGGAGTCCACCGAAACTCAGTACCCTTCCAACGACGCCCTCCGACTGCTCGGTGATCAGGCCAACCAGAAAGTGGGTGAAAGAAGCTGTATATTTCCGCTGGTCGCCTACTACGGAACGGCACGTTTGTGGGGGGAAGGGGACTTCCAGCAGAACAACCCGGAGCACCTGGACGGGAGTGACCGGCTGAAGGGATATCGGAGCTGCCTGGAGCCAACCTCCGGCTACCAGTTTTTGGAACAATGGTTCAAGAATCGTTGGTTCCTTGCGCGCGGTGGGGATGAACGTGCGGATACAGCTTTGAAGGCGGTGAAGGCTGCGGTCCGGAGCTGCCTTCAAGATGCGGGATGGGGAGACATCGACTGGGACCCTGTGGAGAACACCCTCCGGGTGGAACACCGTGGTCGTGGCTGGTTCCCCATCGCCTATACCAGCGATGGAATCACCAATATCGTCGGCCTCGTTGCCGACCTCGCCCACCGCTGTGTCCGCCTCAACCCGCAATTCGGCGCGGAAGCCGCCCAGAAAACCCCGGGCATCGTGCTCATCGACGAAGTGGACATGCACCTGCATCCGGAGTGGCAGCAGACCATCCTTGGTTCGCTGCGCGAGGCATTTCCGTTGATTCAGTTTATTGTAACGACGCATAGTCCTCAGGTGTTGAGTACGGTGCGCCGCGAGAACATTCGTGTGCTCTCCGAGAGGGCGGACGGCGAATTTGTGGCGGCGATCCCGCTCACCAATACCTATGGGGAGCCCAGCAACGACGTGATGCAGGGGGTGATGGAGGTGGATCCGCAGCCGCCAGTTCCCGAAAAAGCGGCGTTGCAGCGCCTGACGGAGCTGGTGGACCAGGGGCACTACCGGAGTCCCGAAGCGGAAAAGCTGATGCAGAGCCTGGAAGTCGCCCTCGGTATCCATCCGCAGCTTGCACGCCTGCACCGCAGCATTCGGCGGCAGGAAGCCCTGGCCGGGCGACGGGAATGAGGTCGATCCAGAAACGTGGCGGAGGTGGCTATTCTCTGCGGAAAAGCCATGACGATCCTCCACAGACACCGGATGAGGCTACCAGCCGATGGAAGAGCTTCTCCGGCAAGGCGCAGGTGCTCCAGTCTCTCCTGGAGGAACAGTACGCACTTTGTTGCTATAGCGAACTGCGCCCTGACCGGGAGGGGCTGGGCTACCACATCGAGCATGTGGAGAACAAAAGTCAGAACCCTTCTCGAACATTTGACTACGGGAATCTGGCCGCCAGCGCGCCGCATAGCGATGACCTTGCGACACTTGCGGCGGAAGGAAGAGATGTGTTTGGGGGTCATGCACCGGGCAAACAGAAGGCGGTGGATCTCCATCAATTTGTGTCCTGCCATCAGCCGGACTGCGCGCGTTTTTTTGCCTATGACTCTTATGGAAGAGTGACTCCTGCGATCGGCCTGGACCCCGCAGAGAAGGCGCGGGCTGAATACACCATCGGTCTTTTGAACTTGAACAGCTCCTATCTGGTTCCCCTCCGGAAGCGGTGGTGGGACGAACTGGAGCGCCTGGTGGATCAACATCTTCACGACGACTGGGATCTGGAAGAGCTTGCGGCGGTGGATCTGGTACCTTCTCACCAAAAACTCTCCCCCTTCTTCAGCATCACCCGCCAGATTTTTGGTCCGGTCGCTGAAAAGGTGCTGCGGGAGCGCGCTCCGGAACGTTGATGGTCTACCTCCTCACAACCTCCACCTCCACATCCTCCCCCGCCTCCTTCTTCCCCCGAATCTTCTTCGGCACCGGCAGCAGCGTCCCGTGCGTTTTGTCGCGCCAAACACTGGTTTCCCAGGTCTTGCCGTCCACCGTGGCCAGGACCGGCGTGCGTCCCCAGCCTTCGGTGACCGGCGGCGCCAGCGCGGCGGGCACCGGCGCAAAGGTCCAGCCTCCCGGGCCCGGGTAGCGAAAAAGTACCGCCTTGAAGGCCATCAGTACGGTGCGTCGTGGTGGTGGTCCTTCTTCTCCCGCCCGGCCTCCTTCTTCTTTCGGCCCTTCTGCACCTTTCGCCACTCCGTACGGACCAACAGGGCTGCAGCCAGGTCGTCCTGCGCGGGTAACATAAAGATGCGACCCTCGATCCCAAAAACCTGGGCCTGTTTCTTCACCGGAAACATCGCCTGCGCGTAGCCCCCGTACAGGGTGCCGCCCGCGCCGATGCCCCACATGCCCCCCAGGCTGAAGTTGCTGTTCCCAAAACCGAGACCCAGCTCAAGCTGGGCCGGCGCACTCAGGCTGCGGGTGCCCCACTCCGATGCCAGCAGGCCGCTGAAGGAGAAGCCCACCCACCCCTCGATGGGGCCAAAGCGATTCTTCAGCTCTCCCGCCACCATCGGCGAATAGCTGGTGTAGGCGCGGCCGTGGTCGTAGCCCGAAGACAAAGCGCCCCCCAGGGCGAGAGCACCCTGGGGGGCAGCGAGTGCAGCACCAAGGAGGAGCATCATGCGCTCAGTCTAAGCGCCCGACCCCCTCCTGAGAAGAGCCTCAGTAGGTGAACTGCAGCGACGCGCGGATCGAGCGCGGCGCCTGACGGTACATCACCTTACCGAAGGAGGCTCCTTCGTTCTCGTAGTAGTTTATCGGGGTGCTCAGGTCCAACAGGTTGAAGATGTCGATACCCAGCTCGATCTCCCGCTCGTTGCCCAGATCGTAGGCCCCCGCCAGACGCAGATCCAGGTAGTTGGTCACCGGCATCATCCGGCTTCCACGACCTTCGGGGAACGCATAGTAGTCGTCGTACAGCGACACGTAGCCGCGCTTCTGCCAGGCATGCCCGGAGTCCAGCTCGTAGATCAAACCGCCGGTCAGGTCCAGCTTCTTGATCTCCAGGGTGTAGCTACCGTTCACCTTCACCGAGTGGAAGGAGTGGTAGGGCAGGTAGCCGTAGTAGCCCGCGTCGTCGGTCTCCGTTCCCAGCCCGGCCAGACCCTCCAACAGCCAGCCCATGCCGCTGTCGAAGAAGCCCTCGCGGGCGTCCATGTCGTTCACGTCGTCCAGGTACACACCCACCTGGTTACCGTCGGACCCAAAGGAACCGCCGGAGGAAAGCTCAAACTGACCGGGTGTGTGACCCTTGGCTTCCGACAGCGTGTAGCTGGCGAGAAGCTGCCAGTTGTCGGCATACTTCTTCTGTACGGTGAGTTCGACCGCCCGGTAGTCGCGCCACTTGTTGTCCGGGTTGCCGATGAAGAACTGGTCGGCGTCCACGTCGATATCCTCGGCCAGACCGGAGGTCTTGGAGAGGATACCGCGTGCTCCCACGGAGAAGTTCCGGAAGAGCTCCCGCTCGAAGCCCACTGCGAACTTGTCCACATGGAAGGGGGTCAGGTTCTCGTCGACCGTGGCGGGGTTTCCAGAGGGATCCTGCACCCACACCAGATCGTAGCCGCCAGTGTCGGGGTTGAAGCGGTACTGCCGGTAGGAGTAGGCCGAGCGGGTATCGCCCCAGTCGGCGAAGCCGTTGCCCACCACGTCGTAGTAGCGACCGTAGTTCGCGGTGAGCTTGGTCCGGGAATCGCGGGTCACGTCCCACACCATGCCGAGACGCGGAGAGAACATCCAGGAGTCCAGGAACAGATCCCCGGCGTTCTGGTAGATGCCTTCGCGGTCCACGCGCACGCCGATGTTCATGGTGACCGGGTCTACCGGCTGCCAATCATCCTGGAGGTAGAAGGTGAATACGTCGGTGTGGTGCCCCAGCGGACCCACTTCGTTGTACTCCGTGTAGCCGTAGCAGTCCGCGTAGTCGGGGGCCGTACAGGGCAGACCCGAGTCGGGGCTGGCCACGTACTTCACGCCGCCATCCGGGCCGGTGTAGACCAGCTCGCGCTGGTCGGCCAGGCGCCAGATTTCCGCGCCGGCCTTGATCTTGTGGCTACCCGTGCTGCCGTCGAAGAGGCGGGTCACCGAGGCCATTCCGCCCAAACGACCCCGATCGTTGAGGTCGAAGTCTGAGTGATTGCCCGAGTAGGCGCCGGTGTCCAGGTTGAAAATGGTCGGTGCTTCTTCGTCGCCGGAGGCGGGGACCACGTCGATGGAGCTGTTCCACCACATGCCCTTCAGGTCGATCTCGGTGAAGGCATCGGGGCGCCACCGGAACTGCAGCAGGTGGCTGAGGCTGCTGCTCTCGTAGTCCGAGAGGGCAGCTTCGTTGACCAGCGGACCCACGTTGTAGTTGGGGATCACGTTGTAGTCGCCGGCGACCTTGTAGGACAGCGACACGTCAGGAGTGATAAACCAGGTCAGACGCCCGAAAGCGGCAATGCTGGTGAGCTCCTGAGACAGGGTGCTGCCGTCGGCGGCGGGCTTGGTCCCCTCGGGGGTCAGGCTGGAGTAGCCGAAGTCTACCCCGCCGAAATACCACAGCTTCTCCTTCACGATCGGGCCACCGGCCGCCAACGAAACGTCGTGGGACAGGAACTTGGCCTTCGCCGTCTCCACCTCTTCGCTGGTCTCGGTGTCCAGGATCAGGTAGGTCTTCTTGAAGCTGGCGTTCGTGGAGATCCCGTAGTACACCGAGCCGAAGTGCTCGTCGCCACCGTCCTTGGTGACGACGTTCACCAACATGCCGGTGAACTCACCGAACTCGGCGGGTGCGCCGTCGGTGTACACCTGGATGTCTTCGATAGCCTCAAAGGGCAGGTTCACCGCGAAGGTCTTGGTAGACGGGTCGCGGGTGGAGGTGCCGTCGACCAGGATGTTGTTCCCGTACTGGCCTTCGCCGCGTACGGAGGGGTTGCCATCGCCACCGCCGCCGTCCTGGGTATTGACGCGTCCAGAGATGCCGGGGAGCATGTTGACCGCATCCTGGTAGGAGCGACCGGTGGGCAGATCCCGGAGCATCTCTGCGGAGATTTCGGTAGAGAACGAGGAACGGGTGGTATCCACCACCGGCAGCTCGGCCACCACCACCACCTCTTCCGAGGCGTTGAGCTTCATGACCACGGGCACAAAGACCGTGCCGTCGATGGACACCGTGACCGTGGTGCGCAGGGGCGCCATACCGGCCATGGTGACCACCAGCGTGTGGGTACCGCTGGGGACGGAGGGGAAGCGGAAGTTCCCTTCGGCATCGGTCTTTGCGGCCAGCTCGCCTGCAATGTCCCGGCCGGTCAGGGTGACAACGGCACCGGGCACTTCAATGCCGGTATCGTCCTCCACGTGCCCGCGCACCGCACCGGTGGTCGCCGCCTGAGCCATGTCAACAAAAAGAGGATTCAGCAAAAAGAGCGCGATCATTGGGCGGCTCCGTAGATCAGCTTGAAGTCGGTACAAGCGTAGGCGGTGTCCCCAGTATCAGGGGGAGGACAGGGCGCGCCGGCCAGGGTGTTGCCGTCCGCGTCCACCAGGGTCAGGTAGTATTGCCCGTCCGCGGGGACCGCGGGGGCCACAAAGCTGGCGCTGGCGGTGCCACAGTTGGAGGTGAGGGCGATGTCGCTACCGACCGCCGTGCCCGTGCTGTCCAGAATGCGCGCTTTGACGGCGGCCGCGTCCAGACCGCAGCCACCCAGGCTGATGGAGCTGCCCGCGGTGACGCCTTCGCCGGGACCGTAGCTCTCCAGGTAGCCCAACGCCGGACACTCGACGTAGTAGTAGGCTCCCGAGCCGGTGATCACATCCTCTTTCCCACCGGTGCGCACGGTCACGTCCTGGTAGCCCTTGCCCAGCAGGCTGGGGGGAACAATGCCGTTGACCAGGAAGCCCTTGTCGATCTCTTCGGTGGCGCCGGTCAGGCTGCTGACCTTCTGATCGCCGATGTACACCTCGATGTCGTCACCAAAGCCGCGCCCGGTAACGGTGACCGCCGTGCAGCCATCCACCCAGCCGTAGATCGGACGAATGGACACCGCATCAAAGGTGTTGTTCGAGCAAGATGTTCCAAGAAGAAGCGCCGCTGTCAGCAGCAGCCCGGCTGTCCGGGATTTGCCCGGATGTGAAGCAGAAGTGGGGACCAAGGGGATACCTCCTGATTCATATGGTGTAGCAGATGGGGCGTGGGCGAGGAACAAGAGGCGGGACTGACCAGTGGGTCGCAATAGGAAGCTGGGCGCATATGCTGGCGATTTACAAAGAATGATGAGAGGCTCTGTTAACTTCCTTCTCCAGCTTTCCACGTCCCCATCGTGGGGCGTCCGGCGCGAGGTATCCTGTGTGCGGCCGAGGGCGGTGCGGCCGAGCGCGCCCGATTCGGATAGGTCGGAACGATGTGGTGTATTGCCGGCGCCCTGGCCATGACCCCCGCGACCCTTGCCGGTGCGGACCCCTACCTGCTCTCGCTGCTGGATCCGGCGGAGCCCCGGGGTCTGATCGCGGACCTGCGGGGGGAAAGTACGGTACTGGACCTGTATGGGGCTGCCGTACACCTGGAGGGGACGGTCCTGGTCGGGGAGATCGAGGGGAGGGGGCTGGAGCGCTACGGGGCATGGCTGTCCATCGATACGCAGGGCGGGCCGGCACCTGATCTTCGCCTGGGTCTGGGGCGGGGCTGGGTGCGTGTGGCGCCGATTGGCGACGATGGCTGGACCCCGGAAGGGTCGTCGCTGCCGCTGCCCGGCGAGACTGTGCTGAAGGGGGAGCGCCTGAGCTTCCGGGTGGATCTCGGACCCACCCTGCGCCTGCAGTCGGGGCACGCCGGGGCGGTGGTGGCACTGATGACCGACGGCGTGGTGGAGGACACGGGACCGGCCGGGTCGCTGGGGCAGGCTCCGTCCGACGCGCGGCGGATCCTGGAGGCGCTAGAGGCAGAAGGGGTGGATCTGAGCGTCGATCCCGACCTTGCCGTGGCGGTGGCGCTGGATTTTGCGCTCTGGTATGGTCGGGTGCTGCCGGAGCTTCAGCCGCTGGTGATCGCGGACGCCCGCGCCTGGTACCTGTACGGCTTGGGCCTGGATCGCTGGCTGGAAAGCCGTGGACTCCCCTGGAAGTTTTCGACGTTGCCGCCCATGGCCAAGCTGCTTTGGGCCTGGGCCGGGGGGCAGTCGGTGGTGTACGGTGCGGCCCCCCTGGCATGGCAGAAGGGGAGTATCGACCTGGAGCACTACCGCTTCTATGTGCTGGACCCGCAGATGTTGCCCGAGCTGCGCGATCGGATGCCGGTCGGAAAAAGCCTCTGGGAAACGGTAGAGCTGCGGGATGCCTGGGTGTGGAAGCACCTGCGCTACCGGGGGCCCGAGGGGGCCATGCGTGCGCTGTGCGCCACCGGCGTGTTTTCGGATTCCGATTGTAAGCAGTGGAAAAAAGAGCGCCGCGAAGGTCTGCGATTGGGGAAATTGGGGGCAGTAGAGCTGCTGCCGGAAGCTGCCGTCAGCGCAGGCTTTCAATGGGATAAATTCCGGCGCGATTCACTTTTTGTAGGGGACTGCGCCACGGCCACTTCGGTGGCCATGGCCAGCTACCAGGCGGTGGGCCTGGTGCCGCTGGCGGTGGGCTATGCCGGCCCCGACTGGTCCTGGCCCACCCACGAGCAGCCCTTTGTGCTGGACGGGGAGAGCTTCTTTACGCCACAGACCGGACCGAGCCCCACTTTTGCGCTGGAGCGGACCTACGCCTATGTGGTCCTGCCCATGGTGCACCCGGTCCACAGCCTGGGCCTGGGCACCGAGCCCGGAGGGTGGGCGCGCGGAGGTGCAGTCGGGGGGGGATGGGAGCTGTACGGAGTCTTGACGCGTCAATGGGAGGATGGAATTCCGCTGGAAAAAATTGGCTCTATGGTGGAGGAGCAGGTCATTGGGGGCTGGCCCGCTCTCTGAGTCGCGCCTCAGTTCTGGGGCTCCTCGGCGACCGCATCGGTGGCTCTCCAGAAGGAGGCGAAGCCGAAGCACAGCTCCCCGGCAAGGTACCGGGTGCGCAGCGAGTCGCCCTTCTGCTTCCGCCGTAGGATGCTGTTCAGGATCTTTCCGTTCTCATCCTGGTTGATGTCGGGCTGCCCCAGGTTCATGTACAGCCGGGTGACCCCGGCTGAGCTGGACAGGTGGATCACGGTGATGGTGCCGTCGGCGTCCACACTTTCCACGATCCCTACATGAGAGAGGGGATCATCGAGCAGTCCATTATCGTTTCGATCCCAGGTATTATCAAAAAAAGCGACATCGCCTGGCCATGGCTTTTTCTTCCGGTGGGTCACGCCCAGGTTCCGGGCCTGCGCCAGCAGGTCGGCCCCGGAGCCCTTCACCGTGACCCCCACTGCCGCCATCGCCGCCTCTACCAGCCCGGAGCAGTCCCAGCGGTAGCGCTCTGCATCCACGATCAGGCAGTCCGCCCCCACAAATTTGGCGGCCGCCATGGCCACCACCTGTCCATCCGCCTCCCAGGGAACCACGGCGGTCTCCCGACTGCGCCGCCGCACGGCCCGCTCGTCCGGCTGCACAATCGGCGCAGGCTCCTGGCCCAGACTGCCCAGCGGACCTGGAAAACGGTAGACCGGGGCACAGGCAAGCAGCAGCGTGGCCAGCATCACGGACTCCTCTGAGAGAGCCTAATGCTCTTGACGGGGCAAGGCCAGTTCTACAACCCGTCCACCCCACCCACCAGCGTACTGCACGGAATATTGTTGAAAGTTCCCGTCTCTGCCTGGCAGGAAGACTCGCTCTTGTCGGCGATCTTCTCGTTGCAGCTTCCGACCACTTCTTCCCGGACCATCCCGGTGTACTTGTCGTCCACCGCGCCCAGGAATTGGTCCAAATCCTGGCCGGCCTCGGCCGCACATTCTTCGGCCTTGTCCACGAGCTGGTCGCAGTAGTCGTCGCAGCCGAAGATGCCCGCCTTTTCGGGGTCCAGCAGGTCGCAGGCAGCAAGAAGGAGCAGGAGCATTCAGACCTCAGGGGTGAGTACGGAAGCTAACGCGGTTCCGGCCTCCGTCATTCCGCGTGCGCCTGCAAATGCGCAGAGACGGGGCTTTTCGCGGTGCGCCGGTCTTCCCGATTCATAGATTTTTTCGATGAATTGTGATTGAAACAACGAATAGACGATGTATTCGGGGGGACTTAGTTTTGGTCATCACGGAGGCAATCATGGCCAACCAAATCAAAACAATCCTACTTTTAGGTCTACTTTCCAGTCTTCTTGTCGGCATGGGCGCCTGGATGGGCACGGGGATGATGTACCTCGCCATCGGAATGGCCCTGGTGATGAATGTCGGGGCCTACTACTTTTCTGACCGGATGGTGCTGGCGATGCACGGCGCCAAGGAGCTGAGCCCGGAGGAGGCGCCGGCACTGCATGCGATGGTGGGCGAGCTGGCGATGCGCGCCGGTATCCCCAAACCCCGCGTCTTCCGCATCGCCGATCCCTCTCCAAACGCTTTTGCGACCGGGCGAAATCCTGCGCATGGCGTGGTGGCGGTGACCGACGGGATTATGGAGATCCTGAGCCCCCGCGAGCTGCGTGGGGTGATCGCGCACGAGCTGGCGCACATCAAAAACCGCGACATCCTGGTGGCGACGGTGGCTTCGGTGGTGGCGGCGGCCATCAGCTCGGTGGCCAGCATGCTGCAATGGGGCATGCTGCTGGGGAGCAACAATGAGGAGGAAGAAGGCGGTGGTTGGGGAGGATTATTGATGGCCTTTCTGGCGCCGATCATCGCCATGCTCTTGCAGTTTGCCGTCTCCCGCTCCCGGGAGTATCTGGCGGACCAGACCGGGGCGCAGATCAGTGGCGACCCGGAGGCACTGGCCAGTGCGCTTGCGCGACTGGAGCGCGGTGCGGCCTATGAGCCGATGGCCCAGCCCTCTCCGGCCACCGCCTCGCTCTTTATTGTCAATCCCTTTGCGGGGGCGGAAGGGGTGACCCGCCTCTTCTCCACCCACCCGGCCACGGCGGAGCGTATCCGCCGGTTGCTGGCACTGCGTGCCGGGGGGATGATGGGCTAAGGAGCGGCTTTGCAGCGGCGATCGGCGAGGTCCAGCTCGTGGGCCCCGCCGCCTCCGTGCTCCAGGCTGTCGGCCAACAGGCACCAGGCCTTGGGCGGCGCATCCGGGCGGGAGAGGAGGTACAGGCTGACCTGCTCCTGTGCCAGCGGGAAGTTCCCGACGATAAAGGCAGCCTGAGCAAGCTCAAAGCGCTCATCCACCGGGTTGAACCACTGTACCGAACGCGGCATCCGGTCGATGGCCACCTTCCAGGTCGCCAGCAGCTCGGGCCGCCGCTCCGGCTCCCCATGCTCCCACCGGTAGCGCACCCACTGGCGCACCGCCACCGGATTCCCCGCCTCCATCAACAGCTCTCCCTGCCAGAGGGACTCTTCGTCGCGCCATTCGTCGGCCCGGCTCGCCGCCCGAGGGCCCCAGGCGAGGCCCAGCAGGATGCCGGCGCCGCCCAAGAGCACCTTTCGCAGCGGCAAAGCACCCAAGGGCACCAGTACCATCGCCAGCGGCAGGTAGAGGTAGCGCAGCGGTGCAATGCCGATCAGCGCCACGCCAAAGCCGGCCGGAAGCAGCATCCACGCGCCCACCAGCCCACCCAGCCCCAGGGGCCGCAGCCCCCGCACCCCGAGGCACAAACCCCCAAGAACCAGCAGCAGAATCCCCGGCTGCACACTGGCCTCCGGGTCAAAAAGGTGGCTCATGGAGGCACGCAGCGGGGCCCAACCCGCACCCAACAATTGCAGCCAGGCCGTCCAGCCTTCCATCGGGTATTGGCCGCTCTGGCCGGTCACCAGCCGGTGCAGGATCCACCACAACAAGCCGGCGCCCAGCGACTCGATCCAGATTCGCCGCCGGGCTTCGGTGACCAGCCCGGCCAGCAGTGGCACGCCTACCACGGCGGGAAGTGCGCTCTCCTTACAGAGGAGGGCCACAAAAATCCAAGGGAAAACCATTTCTGTACGGAGGCCGGCCCGAAGGGCCATCAGCACCCCCAGTGTGGCCCCCAGCTCGAAGGTGGAGGAGACCCAGCCCACCACATCGGGCGTGGCGGGATGGAGCGTCCAGCCCAGTGCCAGAATTGCGGCGGCCGGACCGGCAGAATAGCCCAGCCGCAAGGCCCAGAGCCGGATCACCCGCTGTAGAATCAGCAGGTTGGTCAGGTGAAGGGCCAGGCTCATCAGGTGGAACGGTGTGGGACTCAGGCCAAAGGCCCAGCCCAGCCCGCGCCACAGCGTCGCCACCAGGGGTCTCCACACAAAGGAGCTGTGGTCCCCCGCCGCGAGGTAGGTCGGCTGTGTCCACTCGCCCAGCCAAGAACCATCGGTAGCATGGGGGTGTTGAGCGATCAATACCCAGTCATCCAGCGCCCAGCCCGAGGCCAATGCTGGGGGTAGATACAAAAGCAGGCCCACCGCCAGGGGCAAAAGGCCCCACCAGCCCTCCGCAGGGGAGGGGCTCCGCAGCGGGTTCCGGGCCGGTGAGGCCAGCTTCAGCCACCACGGCGGCGGTGTTTCCAATTGGAAATACCGGGGGTCGGGTACACTCACGTTCCGACCAGTCCTGCGAGGCGGTCGGTAACCCCCACTCGCCAGGGTTCCGGGTGTTCCAGGCTACGATATTCGGAGGGCAAAAGCTGGAGAGAGCGCTGACGATGGGCGCGACTCTCGGCCAGCGGCACCGCATTTCCGAGGCGCTGCCCTTCGCGCATCACCGGCTGAAGCAGTGGCAGGCCGCCACGCCGCTCCAGCTCCCAGGCCTCCTCCTCCAACCCCAGCATATCGCGGTCCGCAAAGCGATAGATCTGCTTGACCCCTGGATAGGGCGCCGATCCCTCGCGGGTCACGGGGACCGGCTCGGCGCCCCGCGCCATTTCTGCGATGCGGAAGGCCATGCGGCCCCGATCCTGCGCCTCAGAGAGCGCCTTTCCAACGGCAAACCAGTCGATCGGTACGCCGGCGGCCACCAATTTGGCGATGGCCACCTCCTCCAGATCGCCGGAGCCCATGATCTTCACCTCGGTCAGCCCCACCCGATCCAAGGCGGAGCGGGCTTCGGCCGCACCTTTGGCCAGATCGCGGTGGTCCACCCGCACCGATTGAATCTGAGCGCGAAAGGGCAAAAAGCGCCGAATACTCTCCTCGATCTCGTCCTGCGGCAGCGTGAGGTGGCAGAGCTTGGGGAAGTGGTGGAGGAAGGCTTTGACGGCAAGCTGGTCCTCGCCGTAGGCCGCCAGAAAAGTGTCGGGCATGCTGCCCATCACGGGAATTCCGAGCTGCGCCGCGGCATAGGCGTTGGAGGTGGCGGTCATACCCCCTACATAGGCGGCGCGTGCGGCCAGGGTGCCCGCCCACGGATCCGGCCACCGGCGACTGCCGAAGTCGATCACCGGCTTCCCTCCGGCGGCCTCGGTCAGCCGGCTGGCGCGGGTGGCCACCAGGCTCGCCGAGGAAATGAGCTGGATCACCGTGGTTTCCAGCAGCGTGCAGATGGTGAGCGGGGCGGTGATGCGCAGCAGCGGCTCGCCAGGAAACACGATGCTGCCCTCGGGCACCGCCCAGACCTCTCCCTGAAAGCGCAGCCGCTTCAGGTGATCGAAAAAGGAACCTTTGATGTGAGAAAACAGGGGGTTTTTGCGGAGCAGCTCCGCCTCCTCCTCTCCCACCTTGAAGCTCTGGAGTGCATGCAGCAGCGGGTCCAGGCCCGCCGCCACCATGTAGCCCCAACCGGCAGGAAGTCGGCGTGCATACAGGTCAAAAGTCGCCTCTCCCCACACACCATCGGCGTGGTACACCGCCGCCAGCACGTACTGGTAGAATTCCCCCGACAGCGGGGGAAGCAGGCCGCCACTCAGTCGATCCATGGACACTCCGCGAACAGGATAGCAGAAAGGGGGCGACCGCTGAGTCGCGAGGGAGGGCGATGGATCCGGTGCCGCTACTGCTCACCCGGGCCGCAGAGGAGCTGCCCGAAATGACGGCGATGTTGGCGCCTTTTCGGCGGGTTTTTCCGGCTCCTTGTCTGCAATTTGAAGAGCTGCCACTGCCGGATCTGTCGGCGCTTCGCGAAGAGAAGGTAGAGCTTCTGCTCAGCTCTCCTCGGGTAGTTTCGGCGGTGATCGCTCTGAATCCACCAGCACACTGGCGGATTCTTGCGCTGGCCCCGCGCACAACGGCTGCTTTGCAGGCTGCGGGAATTCGGGTGGATAAGGCGGTGGAGGGAGGGGGAAGCGCTCTGGCATCGGTGGCTGGAAATGGAAGGTTGCTCCTATTGACTTCCGATTTGGGCGGCGCGGAGGTCCGGGCGCAACGTCCCGATGCGCAGATTGTGGCGGTCTATCGGACCGGCTGCCCGGAGCGCCTGCCCGATTCGGCAATCCAGGCGATGGAAGCAGATTTTGATGTTCACTTCGCCAGCCCCTCCGCGGTGGAAAATTTTGTCCGTCTTGCCCCGGGAAGGCTGGAGCGCGCGCGCCGCTGCTACGCCCACGGCGGCAGCACGGTTGCGGCGCTTCGTTCGTGCGGGCGTGCGGTGCTCCCGGGAGCGCTGGGTCGCCCGCAGGACTTCACAAGCGGTTAAGAGCCGAAAATGCAACGTCTCCGCCGTCTTCGTCGTACCGACTCCATTCTGCGTCTTTTTGCCGAAACCGACGTGCCCGCCCGCTGCCTGATTCCTGTGGTCTTTGTGGTGGAAGGGCAGGGAATACGCCGGGAAGTTCCCGAAGGTGGCGGCATGTGGCAGCTTTCGGTGGATCAGCTTCCGGCGGAGGCGGAGCGCGCACAAAAGGGTGGCGCAGAGGCCATGATGCTCTTTGGCGTGCCGCCGCAGAAGGGTCTGCAGCACGCCACCGACCCCAACAGCCTGGTGGCGCGCGGACTTCAGAGCTTGCGCGGCCGCGGACTGACCCTGATGGCCGATGTCTGCCTTTGCTCCTACACCGACGATGGCCACTGCGGGATCTGGCATGAAGGCCATGTGGACAACGACCTTAGCCTGCCCTATCTCGCCAAAATGGCGGTACAACTGGCAGATGCGGGCGCGGATGTGGTCTGCCCCTCGGACATGATGGACGGGCGGGTGGCCGCCATCCGGCAGGCCCTGGATGATGGGGGCCACAGCTACACCCTGCTGATGTCCTATGCCGCCAAGATGGCCTCCGCCTTCTACGGTCCTTTTCGGGCCGCGGCGGAGAGCGCGCCCACCCATGGGGATCGTCGGGGCTACCAGATGAACCCGGCCAATCGCCGTGAAGCCCACCGCGAGATCGCGGCCGATGTGCATGAGGGCGCCGATCTGCTGATGATCAAGCCCGCGCTGACCAACCTGGACCTGATCCGGGAAACCCGGGAGCGCTACGATCTTCCGATCGTCGCCTATCAGGTGAGTGGGGAGTACGCGATGTTGAAGGAAGCAGGCCGAGCCGGGCGCATTGACTTCCCTCGCGCTTCCCGCGAGACCTTGCTGTCCATTCGCCGAGCGGGGGCGGACCTGATTGTCAGCTATCTTACAAATGAGGTCTGGGCGGGCACCGTTCGCTTATAGAGCGGATAGCATGTGTGCATGCTGCTTTTTCTTCTGAGCACGGTGCTGGCGGCGGCCCCCGAGGCGCGGGTATGGCTGGGGGGGGATCTGAGCCTGCCCGTGGGTTTTGGCAGTCCTTCCAGCTTTGGCGGGGGCTTTGGCGGGCTTGCGGGCGTTTCGCTCGGCGCCGTACCCGGCCGGAGCTTGGGCTTGGAGGCGCGGGCGGCCGAGGTGATCGCCAGCAGTCCCTTTCGCGAAATGGGGGCGATCGAGGTGATGTTGCGCTACCCCGCCGGCAGCGGCCCCTATGGCGCGGTGGGTTTTGCACACCACCACGAGGCCTCGATCGACGCCTTCCTGGCCGAGCCGCTGGGGGTGGTGGCGGGGACCTCCAAGCGGATCACCCACCGTAGCGGGATTGCGCTGGGCGGTGGTTGGGATTTCGCTGCACCTTTTCCGAAGGTCAGCTTTGTGCAGCGGCTGCGGCCCTTTGTGGATCTGACGGCCGCCTGGCTGCCGGACAAGGTGCGGCCCAATGTTTATGTGTTTCTGAATGTAGGAATCAAAATTGGCGTGGGCAAGCTGATCTGGGCAGAAGGGGAGGCCTTGGAGTAGGCCGCTCAGCCCACTTCAACGGCGACGCTCTCGTCGCTCAATTCCCAGCCTGCACCTTCAGAAGCGCGATGCAGGACCTCCACCATTCGGTCCCCCGCTTTCTCCACCCGCCGCAGGCTGCCCCAGGTGGCCAGACCCGCTCCCAGGCCGGGAATCAGCCGTGTGGCGCGGCGGATCGCCATGGCCAGCGACCGCTGGGATACCTTTCGCAGCAACCAGGCCCCCCCGTTTCGGGTGGCGGGCACCTGGCTCCTGAGCAACGTGGGTAGATCGCGCACTTTCAGGCCCACCTGAGCCTGGGGGGGCAGCTCCAGCTCGTAGGCCGCCGCCAGGGCACGGAACATCACCAGCTTCCCGGCGTCGGTCTCAGGGTCAAAGCCAAAGAGGACGGAGAGGCGCTGTGCCAGCCGTAGCATCTGGATCATGTTGGCCAGGACTTCCGGGGGCACCGCCACCGCCCCCGCGAGGCCGGCAGCGGCGGCCAGCGCGGTGGCCTGGTTGCGGGTATCCCGGATCAGCCGGGTGGCGGCCAGAATCAGCTCCGATTGGGGTGGATTCCGCCCGGTGGCGGGATCGAGATAGGCAATCCCATCCTCCTCAAACTCTGAGCGGATCTGCGATGGCGATATGGAGGCCGCGCTGTACAGCAGCGGAACCAGATCGGCATCGAGTCGGTCGGTAAGCAGCTCAGCGAGCGTGGCCCAGGGAGAAGGCATGCTGCTTTCTAACCGGCTTCGGGGTTGGGGGCTTGCGGAGGCCCGCCTCCGTCTCGGCAGCAGGTGTAGCTGCGCTGAGTGTGGGGCCAGCCGCCACGCCCTTGGCGGGAGCATCTGCCGCAGTGCTGCGGAGCATCGCGAAAAACACCAAAAGCGGGGAAGTCCCCCGCTATACTTTCGACTGCTGTGGCAACCTTCTACGCCAGGCGGCGCAGATGGCTGGGATTCAGCTCGACTTCTTCGCCATCGCGGGAGCGGCGGCGTCGGCTTCCGGGGTGTGAACCGGGAAGATGGGGGTGCTGCCGTTGTTCGCGCGGGCGCGCTTGGCCTTGGCGCCGGCGTTCTTGTTGCGGATGTGGCGGCGGAAGGTGGTCTGGGCGGTCTTGGATGCCATCGGTAACTCCAGGGTCCACGCGTCTAACCGTACCAGGGGGCCGCGTCAATCCCAGCGGAAGAAGCGCAGGGTGTTCTCGGCGGTGATCTGGCACAGCTCCTCTGCGGGTATGCCACGCAAGGCGGCCACCGCAGCGCCAACCAGTGGCACAAAGGCAGGTTCATTGCGCTTTCCCCGGTGGGGCACCGGCGCCAGGAAGGGGCTGTCGGTCTCGATCAGGAGCTGCCCCAGCGGCACCTCTCGGGCCACCTCGCGCACCGACTCGGCGTTCTTGAAGGTGACAATTCCGGGGATAGAGATGGTTCCACCTCGTTCCACGATCTTCTGCATGGTGGCACGGTCGCCGGTGTAGCAGTGAAACAGGACGCCGCCCTCCCAGGCCCGCTCGGCATCCAGCATGTCCAGCGTTTCTCCACCGCTCTCCCGGTCGTGGATGATGACGGGCAGCCCAAGCTTTTTCGCAGCACGAAGCTGCGTGCGGAAGGCCAGCACCTGCTGTTCCCGGGCCGAGAAGCTGTAGTGGTAGTCCAGCCCCATCTCGCCAAGGGCCTTCACCTTGGGGTCGGCGGCCAGCTCCAGCAAGCGTTCCCAGGCTTCTTCGGTGAATTCTTTGGCATCGTGCGGGTGAAGGCCGATGCCTGCAATCACATTGTCGTGCCGACGCGCCACGGCCACCGCCCGTGCAGCCGAGTCAAAACCGTAGCCGGAGCCGATGGCCACCAGCCGATCCACACCCGCCTGGCGGGCGCGTGCGACCACCGCGTCCACCCCTTCGTCGTCTCCCCAGACCTTGGTGTCCAGGTGACAGTGAGAGTCGATAATCAAGCGCGCACCTGCGAGAGTTCAAGGTTTAGCTGAGACAGCAGCGCCTCCAGCACCACCCGCCCGTTGACGTTCAGCCTCAGGCGGTCCCGCGCGTTGGCGATCCCGCCCAACATGCGCCCGACGCCGCCCGGATACAGGCCCAAGGCCCATTTTTGGAGCATGCCAAGCTGGTTGGGATGCAGCACCTTCGGGGCCTGCCCGTTGGCCACCAGCACGGTATCTCTCAGCAATTCTTCGATCAAATCCAGGACAAGCTCCGTGCGTTCTGCACCCCCCTCAGCCTTTTTTCCCAGGCCCTCGGTGAAGGCGAACAACTGGTACACCGGCTGCCCGATGGCACCGCACAGTGCGCCCAGCAGCTCTTCTGCCAGCTCAGTTCCGCCCTCAGCAAGGGCCAGGGCCCTTCCCGGGCTGCCCATGGACAGGGCGGCCAGGCGGGCATCGAGGTTCCGGGACTCCAACCAGGGAATCATCTCCGACTCCCCCACGGGTCCGAAGCGCACCCGCTGCGACCGACTTCGCACCGTCTGCAGCAGCGAGGCGGCGCGTGAGGTGATGAGGATAAACTGCGTTCCAGCGGGAGGTTCTTCCAGGGTCTTCAGCAGCGCGTTGGCGGCTTCCTCGTTCAGGGCGTCCACCGGGTCGATGATGACAAAACGACGTTTCGCGGAATGTCGTTGTAACGACAGGGCGTTGATCAGCGTGCGGGCCTGATCGGTGGTGATGATGCGGGTGACCTTGCTGGGGTCCGGGCCCACCTGGATGATGTCGGGATGGCTACCCGCCAGAATGGGCTGGCAGGATCGGCAGCTTCCGCAGGGGCGGGAGGGGCGATGAAAGCCCAGGCCCCCGGCGCCTTCCTCTTCGACCAGGCAGTTCACGTACATGGCAAGATGAAGGGCTATCGCCGATTTTCCTACACCGGCGGGCCCCTCAAACAGGAAGCAATGGTGCATCCGCTGCTCGTCGGCGGCCTTGTACAGCCGGGCGCGCAAGGACTGGTTGCCGATGAGGGTTTCGTGAACGGACACGGCGAGCGAATAACCTGTCTGTTGCCGACAAGCCGCCGCGTACTGGGGGTGCTACACTGGGGATGGAGGGAGCGTGGAGCGACTCCTGCGCTGGCGAAAGGCCCGGAAAAACTATCAGCAGGTGGTGGAGTTCCCGGTGGAGATCGTCGGTCGCGACGGTCAGGTGCGGCGTTTTTCCTTCGACGAGTCGGTCCGGCTGTACCAGCGTCGGGTGGTGTCCGCCGCACTCCGCTATGAGGGCACGCGCGAGGTGCGCGAAGAGGTGGAACACTGCCAGCACCGGATCGAGCAGCTCCGTAGGTCTTACCTGGAACATTTTGGTTGGGGGCCCTTTCGTGGCAACGCCGTGGGCTCGGTGCTGGGTACACCCCGGGCCGCAGAGGTGGTGGCCTTTTTGAAGCGGGTTTTTGGGGAGGAGCCGGACGGGATTGCGTCGATGTTGGTGACCCCGGTGGATACGGGCGTCACGGATAGCTGCTTTGTGCAGACGGCAGGTCGCTCCTTTCTTCTGTACTGCTGGAACCTTGAACGTGCGGAGGCGAAGGCGGCCTATACCGAGATGGTGCGTCGTCTGGCGGAAGCGCCGCCGGGGGAGGGGGTGGAGCGCCTTTGGGTGCGCTGGGCCTGTGCGGATGTCGCTGTCCTTCTCACGGGAACCTCGGCCTGGCAGGAGGGGCCGCCGGTAGAGGATCCGCCGGTCCCCAACCCGACGTCGGACCCCTGGTTGGATGGAATCCGGGCCTTGTACGAAGGGCTTCCCGCACTGGCTCTGACCAGGCTGGAGCTGGGAATGGAGTCCACTCCTTCCCGCAAGGTGCTCTCCCAGACCGCGGGCCTGGTGGCCCTTTGGGATGACAAGGCGGAACGGGCAGTTTTTGATGTGCGTACGGGCTTGATCTACCACCCCGCCGATCCCCTGCTGCTCTATCTGGAGCTGCTGGCGCTGTTCCGGTGGCTGGGGCCGGCGGAAGCGCAACAACGTCTGGCCGAGCTGCGGATCGAGCCGGGCACGCGGCGTCCTTCCGGCGCGGCTCCGCTCTGGATGCTGGCGGGTTTGGCCGCGATTGAGCGGGGAGCCTGGGTGACGGCGGTGTGGTTGCTCTGGCCGCTGGCCTTGAATGCCGCAGAGCCGCGCTTCACGACGCGGGGTGCACGGCAATTGGGCCTTTGGATGCTGGAACTGCTGCTTCTTGGCTGGGTGGGCTTGTTGCTGCCCTGGTTGCTTCCAGGCGCGGCGCTTCCGCTGAAGCTGCTGCTGGGGGGGGTGGCGTTGCTGCTGGTGCTGCTTCCGGCGCAGTTGTTGCGCCGTCGGGTTCGAAAGATGCTCCAGGTACGCGGGGTGGGCCCTATCCCATTGTTATCGCCCGATCTTTTCCCTCGGGAGCGCCGGGGAGAGCCCGCTCACTGAGCGAATCGGGCGCGCAGCAGCAGGGCGGCCAGGATGATGCCGATGGCGATCAGGGTGGATCGCTCGGAGCGGAGGGCGGTTTGTAGGCTCCAACGACCGGTCTTGGGGGGGCCGCCGGGCAGCCATCGGGGCACACGTCGGAGGTAGTCTCGATAGGGATCTCCCAGCTTCTCCAATAGGTTCTTCTCTTCCCACCGCACCATGTGGTGGTAGTAGGCGGGCAGCAGGAGGACACAGAAGAGCGCGCCGGGCCACTGGATCGTCCCGATGCCCACAAACAGCAGCATGTTCCCTACATAGAGCGGATTCCTCAGGCGCGCGTAGGGACCCACGTCCACCAGCTCGCCCACCTCCTCCTGGCGGGTGCGGCTGATCCGCCCGATGTGGCCCACGGCCCACAGCCGCAGGCTCTCGCCCAGGCCCATCAGGAAGAGGCCGGCGAGCCAGTACCGTGGTTGAAGAAGCAGCATTCCTACCAACAGCGGAACCGGGAGCCAGCCCCGGTTCCGAAACAGCCAGGCTCCGCTCAGCGGAACCAGCCCTGCAGCGAGGTCTTCAGCAGCTCCGCCACCCGCTCAGGGGTGTCGATGCTCAGCTCTTTCAACTTGGTAGACACCGGAGACTCCATGCCCCTGGCCTCGGCATACAGGCCCCTGGCCAGACCCGTGTCCCCGCCCGCCTGAGCGACCACGGCGCGGATCAGGGTGGCCGCCACCGGCAACATGCCGCCGGTGGGCACGGCGCCCAGGCGGCCCATCAGGCCTCCGGCAGTGGCCCAGTCCTGGCGTCGCAGCGAGATCTCCGCGAGGCGAATCAGGGCGGCCGGCTGGTTGGGATCGAGCTGCAGGGCCTTCTCCAGGTGCTGCACGGCATTGTCGGTCAGACCCATCCGGCCATCCAGGATCACGCCCTTCTCCACATAGGCCTGCGTCACCTCGCCCAGGTCCTGGGTATGGTAGATGATATTGTTGTAGAGCGTAAGCAAATTCTGCCAATCTGCTAACCCATACAACACTTCTGTCATTCCCAACATCACCGAGGTGTCGTCCGGGTGGATCTCCAGGGCCTTGGAGAAGCGCTTCCGCGCCTTGTCGAGCTGACCCAGCCGTGCTTCCACGGTACCCAGGCGGGCGTAGATGTGTGCCAGCTCGGAGGAGTTGCCGTGGCCCCCGGTGAGCTGCACAAGTTGCCGGTACACTTTTTCAGCCTTGGGCCAGGCCGAAGCGGCCATGTAGAGCGGGCCCACCGCTTCCAGCGTGGGAAGGTGCGTGGCGTTGAGGTCCAGCGCCCGCTCATAGCGGCGAATCGCCTCCTCTGTCTCTCCCATGACCCGCAGGGCATCGGCGAAGCGGTAGAAGAACATGCCCGCTTCGATCTGCGCGTCAAAGTCGTCCAGGTCACGATCGTTTTCGATGGGCTCCCGACGGCGGAACAGCGCCACGGCCTCTTCCAGCTTCCGCTGATCGTAGAAGAAGTCCGAGCAGAAGCGCAGGGCTTCGTCGTGGTTGGGCTCGAGCTCCAGCAACGCAAGGTAGGCACCGTTTGCCCCCTCACGATCGTGGAGGGTCTCCGCCTTGAGCTTGGCCAACCGGGCCACCGTCTTTTTGCGCTCGCCGGCATCGTCGCTGACCCGTACCAGGCGCTCCAGCAGGTCCACCAGCCGATCCCACTCCCCACGTTGGGTGTAGTGCGTATCCAGCAGGCGGATGGCCTCCAGATCGGGATGGTCCTCGCTGCCGGCCTTCTCCAAAAGGCGCTGAGCCTCGTCGGGACGGTGCAGGTGTTCGCCGAAGGCAATCCCCAGCTTGCGAAGCAGGCTACTGCGCTCTGCCCCCTCCAACAGGGGGAGCAGCCGCTGGCCGTACTCTACAAAGGAGATCCAGTCTTTTTGCGCCTCGGACAGGCCCACCAACTGCTGGTTCGCCTCGCGGTGGCGGTTGTCCAGCTCCAGCACTTTGCGCCACGCATCCGCAGCCACCGCCGGATCCCGGCGTTGTTCCTCCCACAGCCGCGCGATAGCCGCATACTGCTCCACCTGCTCTGCGCCATTGGACAGAGCCGCGAGACGGCCCTGAATCCCAATCATGGTCGGGAGATCCTGGGACTTCCGGGCCAGGCGCAGCAATGCCTCCAGCGCATCGCGATCATTGGGCACATAGTCCAGGGCTTTCTGGAGTGCCGCTTGGGCGCCCCCAACATCCCCACGTTCTTCCAGGCCGGCAGCGATGCGGTGTTGGAGGGCAGCGGCCTCGGAGGGGCTGACCCGGCTGGACAGGCTGTCCAGGTAGGTGACGGTGAGCTCATTCTCTCCCCGTGCAGCGGCCATCCGGGCGAGCGCGCTCAGGACCTCGACATCCTCGGGGTTTGCGGCGTGCAACTGCTGATACAAGGTCCACGCCTCGTCGCTGCCGGACAGCTTCTCTGCCAGCAGCCAGCGGCAGCGCAGGCCAAGCGCGCTGCGCAGCTCCGGGCTCACCATCGCCATGCGGTCTTGGAGGAGCTGGAACACCCCACGCCAATCCTCGCGCTCCACCAGCACACGCTCCATGCGCAGGCTGACCGGCAGCGGATCCGGGGCATCATCAAGGTGTTGACGCCAGAAGTTCAGCGCCCCTTCCGCATCGCCCAGGGCCATCAGGTCGTCGCCCAGGCCGGCCTGGTGCTCTGCCGGCAGCACCGCATACAGGGCGCGCAGCCCCTCCGCGTCACGACGGGCGATCAGAGCGTTGCGAAGACCGTTCGATGCGCGGCCTGCGCGGGGTTCGACTTCAAAGGCCATGCGCCAACAGGCCAGAGCGTCGTCGCTGCGGTCATTGGCATCGTAGATCCGAGCCGCCAACCCGGCGTGCAGTTCCCGCAGGCGCCCGATAGAGTGCTCGGCCAGGAGCTGGTGTGCGCCGGCCAGCTCCATCGGATCGGTGGCCACAGAGGCCAGCCAGGCGGCGGCCAGAGGGCTGGGGGCGGCCTTGAGCAGGGCCGCCAGCTCGCGCGCGGCTGCATCGGCGTCGCCGATGGCATCCTTCCAGATGCGGGCGGCGTCGATGCTGGGGCCATCGCCGGATTCTGCCAAGGCCCGCAAGGCTTCTTCCGGGAAGCCGGCCTGCTCGGCCAGACGCGCCAGCGCGTGCAGCGGACGACCGCTGATCCCTGCGGCCGCCACCACTTCACCCAGTCCGCGGAGCAGGGTCTCCGAGTCGGACAGCTCGGCTGCCAGCTCGGCGACGCGGGTGCAGAGGGCGGCACGCTGCGCGTCGTCCTCGGAGTTGCCCGCCAAGCGCAGGTAGAGGTCCACCAGGGCGGGACCGCGGCCCCGGCTCAGCGCCACACGCTCGGCCAGGTCCAGCGCAGAGGCGTGGGCAGGGTTCTCCTTCAGTACCTCTGCGGCCAGCTCTTCTGGTTCCATATCCGGCAGACGACCGTTGGTTTCCGCAGCAGCGATCAGACGCCAGTGGCGACGCTCGAGATCCTCGCCCATATCGGCCTGCGCCCGCTCCAGCCGTGCATACTCGCCCCACTGGCCCTGTCGTGAAGCCAACTCCTTCAGAAGCAGCACGCCGGGCAAGAATCCTGGAGAAAGCTCCAGACAACGATTCAGGCACTGGACCGCCATCGCCACCTGATCGGTCTTATCGGCCAGGACCCGGGCCGCGCGATAGTACAGGCTGACCGTCTCGTTGTGGTCGTGGCTGGCGGTCGCAGCGGCCTTCAGCGTACGTGCCACGCCCACCCAGTCTCCCGCCAATTCCAGGCAGCGTGTGTACGCGTCAAGACTTGGAAGGAAGTCAGGCACGGATTCCAGAGCAAGAAGGTACTGTTCCCGTGCCCGGTCCAGATCTTGCATGCGCACTTCGTAGACCGAGCCCGCCCGCTGCCGGTGGACCGCCACCCCGTGCGGATCGTCGGTGAGCAGGGCGCGCTGCTCGTAGACCGCAGCCAGCTCTGGCCAGGCCTGCTGCCGGGAGTAGACCCGCTCCAGGCCTTCCAGTGCCGGCAGGTAGCCGGGGGCTACATCCAGCACCCGCTCGTAGTGGCGGCGGGCGCCGTCCTGATCCGCCATGGGGCCTTCGCAGATCTCGCCCATCCGGTAGAGGATGGTGACGAAGAGTCCCGGGTCTCCCAGGCGACCCATACGCGCTTCCAGGAAGGCCAGCAGCTCTTTCCAGCGGCCGGCGTTCTGCATAAGGCGGAGCACAGCCTCTGCGGCAGGGGCCGCAGCGGGGTCCTCGGAGGCATGCTGATAGGCGACGATGGCGCCATCGACGTCCTGGAGGCGCTCCTCGCGGATGTGGGCGATGCGGTACCACAAAAAGCCACGTTCGGCGGCCGGGGCACGCTCCAACTGAGCCTGCAGGGACTGCACCAGCTCCGGCCAGCGCTCGGCTTCGGTGTAGAGGGTGTTCAGCTCGTTGCGAAGGCCACGCTGGTTGTGGCCCTGGGCCAGCGCCTTGTGGTAGGCGGCTTCGGCCTCCGCCTCGTTCAGAAGCTGCTGGCGATAGATGCGGGCGGCTTTGCCAAACCAGAACGCAGCTTCTACACTGCCCTGGGGGGTGGAGAGGCGGGCGGCCTCTTCCATGTACATCGTGGCAAGACCCTTCCAGCCTCCATCCTGGCGCCAGAGGCGCTCCAACTGCAGGAATGCCGCAGAATTCCCGGGATCGGCCCGGTGGGCAGCCACCAGCGCCGCTTCCATCTCGCTCTTCTGATCGGCACGTGCAGACAACAGATCAGCGCGTTCCAACTGGTAGAATGCGGCCAATGGGCCGGGGTGGATGGCCGCGAGGCGGGAGAGAACATCAAGCTGGCCGTTGACGTCCGCCTGCCGACGGTAGATCTCCAAAAGCACCTGCAGTGCCGTGGCGTGATCGGGCTGTTCGTCCACCACTTTCCGCAGGAGGAGGGCTGCGGCGCTGTCGCCGCCGATATTGCCTTCCACCAGGGCATCGGTGGACTCCGGCTCCAAGGCGGCCCGGGCAAGCGCACGCCGACTTTGGCGTGCACCTGCAGTGTCTCCAGTCAGATCCTGCAATTCTGCGCGGGTGCGCCACCAGGCAGCCTGTGTACCCTCTGGCGGAGGGCCTCCCTGGCTCAGCAGCACCAACGCCCGTGCGGTGTGACCGTCGGCAGCAGAAAGTTGCGCGGCAGACCAGTACAAGGTGCGACAACGGTCACCCGATGCGCGCGCGGCCTCCAGCTCCAGGACGGCGATCGCCTCCGCCCAGCTCCCGGCCACCAGCGGGGCCACCACGGGAGGCGCTTCCACCGGTGCAATGGAGGGGGGAGGCGGAGGCAGCTCCTCAGACATCACCGCCTCAGACTCCAGCGTGGTGAGATCGTTCAGATCGTCAATGGCGGGGGGAGGGCGAGGGGGAAGCAGGGTTTTCTGCGCAGCCTCGATGGCCTTTTCCTGGGCACGACGGGCCTCGGCGGCGCGATCGGCTTCGGCCTGGCGCGCTTCCGCTTCCGCAATCCTCGCGCGTTCCGCGATTCGTGCCGCTTCAGCGGCGGCTACTGCACGGGCTTCTTCCGCACGCTGCGCCGCCTCTTCCGCCGCAATCCTGGCTTCTTCAGCCGCGCGCGCCGCGTCGGCTGCCAAGCGCGCGTCCTCGGCCTGACGTGCCTGTTCTTCCGCGACCCGTGCCGCTTCGGCGACCCGGGCTGCTTCTTCTGCCCGCGCCGCTTCGGCGACCCGGGCGGCTTTTTCTGCCCGCGCCGCTTCTTCAGCCCGCGCCGCTTCTTCAGCCCGCGCCGCTTCTGCTGCCCGTGCCGCTTCGGCGGCTTGTGCCTCTTCCGCTACCCGTGCCTCTTCGGCCAGCCGCAGCTCTTCGGCCTGGCGCGCCTCTTCGGCAGCCCGTGCCTCGTCGGCGAGTCGGACCTCTTCTGCCAAACGTGCGGCGTCGGCCGCGCGCGCCTCTTCGGCAATGCGGGCTTCCTCAGCGATCCGGGCTTCTTCGGCGATCCGGGCCTGCTCTGCGGCGACCCGCGCAGCATCGGCCGCCTCCGCCGCAACCAGGGCTTCCGCTGCCAGGCGTGCCCGCTCGGCTTCGTCCGCCTCCTGCATACGCCGCGCATGTTCCCGAAGGCGCTCCTCCTCCGCAAGTCGCGCCAGCTCGGCGCGTTGGGCCAGCTCCGCGCGTGCGGCCGCCTCTTCGGCCCGGCGCGTCTCTTCCTCCTGGCGGCGGCGCTCCTCCGCGCTCCGACGACGTTCTTCTGCAGCTTTCGCCTCGGCTTTCAGGTTGGCAAGGCGCCGCAGATCTTCGTTGCGGCGGGCCTCTTCCTGGCGCTGGCTCTCCTCCTGCCGGCGGGCCTCTTCGGCGTGCCATGCGCCCAATCCGCGGCGCTCCGCGTCTTCGGTGCTGTCCGCGGGTGCCGCGGGCTCGGCAACGCCGATGCCACCCGACTTCTCGCGGGCCTCGGCAAGCAGCGCCGCCGTCTGCTGGTAGCTGAGCTCGGTCTGCTCGGCGGCCTCCACCAACCGACGCAAGGCCGCATTGTTTGCCTCCGCCTGATCGCGGAGCGCGGTCACGCGGCGGACCTCGTGATCGATATGTGCGCTATCTGACTCCAGAAGAGACTGATTCTCGATGTTCAGGTGGCGCCGGAGCTGGTCGGCCTGACGCTGCAGTTCGGCTTCGATCTGCTGGGCTTCGGCCTTCTTGCGGGCAGCTTCTTCCTCTGCTTTTTTAGCCTTGTCATCGAAGGGGTCGGAGGAGAACCATGCATCCTCCAGGTCATCCACTGCAGCGGTGGCCGCTGCGGCCTTTTTTGCAGCTTCCGCCTCCAAAATGCGGCGCGCTTCGGCCACGCGGCCGCGCACGTCCTCCTCCACCCGGGCGTGCAACTGCTCGCGCCGCTGGGTGTAGGTGGCCTGAGCAGCACGAAGCGCCTCCTCGTGCTGGGCGAGCTCCTGGTTCCAGGCGTGGTTGGCGGTACGCCCGCTTTCTACAAGCTCCTGCGCTTGCCGACGATTCTGCTCCAACTCCGAAAGCTTACGCGCCATTTCTTGGGCTTTGACCGCCCATTGGCGCGCCTCTTCCTGTCGCCGTAGCTCCTCCTCCGCCTTCAGGCGAGCCTCTTCGCGCAGGCGGACTTCCTCTCGGGCCGCGGCCTCAGCGGCAAGGCGTGCTTCTTCGACGATACGTGCTTCCTCGGCTTTCTTCAGATCCTCGGCGCGACGTGCCTCCTCAGCGATACGACGTTCTTCTGCCTGCGCAGCCGCAATGCGGGCCTCTTCCGCCTGCCGTGCAGCCAGAGCCGCTTCCTCGGCTTTCTTTGCGGCCAGGGCGGCCTCTTCGGCCTTCTTGGCGGCCAAGGCGGCCTCTTCGGCCTTGCGGGCTTCCTCTGCTTTCCGTGCGGTCTCTTTGGGATCTTCAGCCTTGGAGGTCTGCTCTCCTTGGTTGAAGAAATCCATGTCAAAATCGTCGAAGTCAGTCGGCTTGGATGGCATGATCGAGACTCCCGCGCGGCCTTTCCAGAGAGAGGAGGCCCACGCTGCTTAGCCTGAATGGGCCCGCTCTGCACCGTCCGACGTGGGGTTCTACTTCACGGAGTAGGCAGGGCCGGCAGAATCAGCCTGAGGTCACGATCGTTGAAGGTGAAGCCTGCGCCTGCGTAGCCGGTAAAATAGCCGTGGCGTGCGCCAAAAATGATGTTGTCGGCGCCTGCTTCCAGGTAGAGAAAGCGCCAGGGCCAGGCCCGCAGGTTCATGGCCAGGTTGGGGGTGCCGTCCAGCAGCGGCCAGGAGCCATAGTCGAAGTCGTAGAGGTCGGCAGAGACGGCGAATCGGTCCCGGAAGAGCAGGTAGTCCGCCCCGATTCCACCGGAAGATTCTTTGATGCCGAAGCGCAGCACCAGGTTGTCGAAGCGCTTGGCAAACTGAAAACTGAAGCGATAGTCGGGACGGCGGGTGTATTCGGTAAAGCTGCTGTCGAGGTCAGGAAAGTAGCTTTCTTCCTTAGTGATGGTGCCCAGCGGGTGGCTGACGAATGCGGCTTCGTACCAGTAGTCTTCCCGTGGTTGAATGCGGATACCCAGGGTGTTTCGGAAGCTGCCCGACATGGGGTTGCGGTCAAAGCCGGGCTCGTTGGGGTCGGTGGGGTTGGTCCCGAAGTAGTAGTTACCGCGGTACTGGACATCCGTTCGGATGCGCGAAGCATCGGCGACGATGTCGTTTACGTCCTCCACGACTTCGTTGACCTGGCTGAGGGTGCTGTTGAGCTTGTCCATCGGGGTGCGATCGTTGACCAATGCGCCGATGGTACCGTCACCCCGGTCAATTTTTCCGGTGATCGATTCAAGGTTTCCCAGCGTGCGGGTCAGTGTATCCGTTGCGACGCGCACGGCCGCCAGCTCGGCCTCCACACTGCTGCCCGTTCCCTCCACCACGGCCTTCAGGCTGCGGGAAACATCCAGGAGGTTCGCCGCGATCTGGTTCAGCTCGGAGCGGTTGTCGCGGGCCATCTCCCGCAGATCCGTAGACAGACCGTCGACATTTTCCACCACATGAAGGACGCGCTGCTGGAAGGCCTCGTCACCGGTAATCTTCCGTAGACCGCCGGTGATCACCTTCACATCGTCGGCGATGGCGCCCAATTTGGCGGTGAGGGCGTCGATGGAGGAGGCCTCCGCGCCGGTCTTCAGGGTGTCGCCGTCTTTCAGCAGGGTGGCCCCGCTGCCGGGCACCAACCGGACCATCTTGTCTCCCAGCAGCCCATCGGCCTTCAGCTCGGCCACCGTGTCGGTAGGAAGCTGAACATTACCCTGCATCATCAGCAGCAAGCGGGCCTGGCCTCCCACCAATTCCACCTTCTCTACTGCGCCCACCGGCACGCCAGCGACCTTAACAGGCGTATCAGGAAAAACACCGTCCACGGCTGGAAATTCCACCACCAGGAAGTAGCGCCCCCCCCCATCGGGGCGGTCGTCCACCTGAGTGATGCCCCAGGCCACCATCCCTGCGGCGCCGATCGAGAGGAGTCCCACCCAGAACTCGTTGGAGTAGCGTGCCATCCTGCCCGCCTAACCGCTTTTCGGGATAAGGTCCGAGCCGTGTTGCTTCCCCTTGCCCTTGCGCTGACGGCTTCGGCGGCCTCCTTCGATCCCGACTTTCGTTGGGCGACCGTGCGCACCGAGCACTTTGCGATCACCTTCCACCAGGGGGAGGAGCAGGTGGCGGAGGAGATGATCGTCTCCGCCGAGCGTGCCTGGGATGCGCTGACAGAAGAGCTGAAAACGGCACCCAAGCAGTGCATTCAGTTGGTGTTGGTGGATCCTACCGATTCTGCCAATGGCTACGCCACCATCGTACCCAACAACCAGATCGTCATTTTTGTCACCGCGCCCCAGGAAGATAGTAGTCTGGACTACTACGATGACTGGGGAAGCACCATCGTCACCCACGAGCTCGCCCACATCCTCCACCTGGACACGGTGGGCGGATTGCCAAAGATCGGCCGGTACATCTTTGGCCGCATCGTCTCCCCCAACCTGGTGTCGCCGGGGTGGATCACCGAAGGATTTGGCACCTTCCAGGAGACCCGGCACACCCAAGGGGGGCGCGGTCGGGCGCCGGTGGTGGACATGGTGAAGCGCACCGCCTGGTTGGAAGACCGCTTTCCTCCTTTGGATACGCTGGATGGCTACCAGTCCCGCCCACCGGCCGGAAACCTGCGCTACGTTTTTGGCCAGGATTTTATGCAGTTCATCGCCGACCGTTCGGGCGAGGACAAGTGGACGGAGTGGATCCATCGCTACGGGGCTTCGATCCCCTATTTTCTCGGTGGAAAGAAGACCTTTGGGGCATCCCTCTACCGGCTTCATCGGGAGTGGGTTGAGGCCGTAGGGGAGCGCTACCGCGCCCAGCTTGCGCCGATAGAGGCGGAAGGCCTGAGTGTTTCCACGCCGATCACGCCGGAAAGAATGGGCTGTGGTGCCGCCTCTTGGAGTCCGAACGGCCAGTGGCTGGCCTATGCCTGTAACGATCCGCGCCGGGGCAGCGCCATCTACATCGACGATGGGACCGGCACCGAACACAAGGTGCTGGTGCGGAACATCTTGCCGAAGAACATGGTGTGGCGTGCGGATTCCAAGGCCATTGTGTTTTCGCAGTTGGGCAGCTCCGATCTGTACAACAGCTTTGACGACGTTTTCACCTACGAGCTGGCAAGCAAGCGGATACGACGGATCACCAGCGGAGAGCGGGCGCGGGACCCGGCCTATTCGCCGGACGGGGAACAGCTTCTGGTGGTCACCAACAAGCTGCGGAACAACAACCTCTCGCTCATCACAGTGGATGGGCAGCGCCGCGCCCTGACGCACTATACTGATCATACCCAGCTTGGTACCCCGCGTTTTTCGCCCGACGGCTCGGTGATTGCCCTGTCGGTGTGGCGGGGCGGCACCCGCGATCTTTGGCTGTATACGCCGGACGGGCAGCCGCTGCAGCGCCTGACCTTGGACATGGCCTCCGATCGGGACCCCGCCTGGTCGCCGGATGGACGCTTTCTGCTGTTCACCTCGGATCGTTCGGGTGTTCCCAACATCTATGCTTGGGAACGAGCCACCGGCCGCCTGTTTCGGGTGACCAACGTGCGCACTGGTGCCTTTGGGGCCACCGTGCACCCAGACGGCACGCGCATGGCCTACGAGCTGTTCACCACCAATGGTGGGCGAATCGTGACGGCGGACTTTGATCCACAAGGATGGAAAGACCTGGGCGTTATTCCAAACTTTCCGAATTTGGACGAGGAGGGTGAGCCCGTCGCAGCGGGGGATGATACTTCTGCGGTTACGACGGAGGGCGGAAAAAACACGGATAGCGCGCCTGAGCTGCCCAACGAAGCTGCTACGTCCGCCCTGCCCGCGGCATTCGATCCTTTTGCGAAAAAGCAGCAGCGTCCGCCGCCCTGGAAGCCACCGGAGACCCTCGCGGGCCTGCCGGTGCGCCGCTACAACCCCTGGCCGTTGGCCTTTCCGCCGCGTTATTGGCTTCCATCCGCCTATCTGACCAGTACGGGCGACAGCATCGGGCTGTTGGCCTATGCCATCACCGGCGGCTCGGACCCGCTGAAGATGGTGGCATGGAGCGGCTATCTTTCCTACCGCACGGATGCGCGCTTCTTTGGTGGCGGCGGGTCCTTTGTGTGGAATCGCTGGCGTCCGGTGCTGGGGACCTCCTTCTCCTCCTCCGCCTGGCCTTACGGGTTGGTCTACACTCAGTCAGAAGCGCCGTCTGGAGGCCCCTTTCTGCCGGGGATCGAGAGTGCGCGGATGCGCTATTGGGATCACCGCCTGCGCGGCAGTGCCACGGTCAGCTATCCACTGTCCACCAAGAGCTCGGTGGTAGGCTACTACCAGGGTACATTGCGACGTTCTCTGGATCCACTTCCGGAGGATGTCTACAATCCGCAGCTACCGACCCGGGGCTTCTTTTCCTCCGTGGGGGTGGGCTGGTCCTATTCTACTGGAAGTTCTACCACCCTTTCTATCTCTCCCGAACGGGCGCGTGTGCTGTCGCTGGGGGTAGAGGGGACGCCCGCCTTTTTGGGCAGCTACACCTTTAACGACGATGGGGTCACTCAGCCCTTCAACCAGCTGCGGATCACGGCCCAGTGGCGTGAGTACCGCACGGTGCCGGGAATTCCCAACCATGTGGTGGCCCTGCGCCTGACGGGAGGCGCGAGTGTAGGGGACCGCTTCAAGTACGGGTCGTTCCGGTTGGGAGGCTACTATTCGGAGAACGGTGTGACGGTCGTTCCCGACGAGTTCCGCTCGCTGCGCGGTTTTGGCTACGGGGCCGACTCAGGCGAGTGGTACTGGCAGGGATCAGGGGAGTATCGCTTCCCCATCTGGCGCATCGAGCGCGGCCTGGGTGCGCTCCCACTTTTTGTACGGTGGATCTCCGGAACGGTGCTGGTGGACGCGGGCAACGCCTTTGACGATGTGGCGGGGGCAAGCATGCAGAACAGCAAGGTGGGGGTGGGCGCCGAGCTGAACGTCGCGATGATCGCGGGCTGGGGTTCGTCGATCTATGCGCGAGGCGGCTACGCATTTTCTGCCTACGGAGGCGGGATTCCCATCGGCGATATCCAGGGGCTGTACCTGGCGCTGGGCAGCTCCTTCTGATCGTGATTCTTAGTCCCGCACAAAGCGATAGCCGCGCCCTCGTACCGTAAGAAAATAGCGCGGTTCATCCGGGTCAGGTTCAAAGAGCTTCCGCAAGCGCAGCACGTAGTTGTCCACGGTCCGCGCGGTGGGGAAGGAGTCCATACCCCACACATTTTCCAGAATCTCGACCCGGTCGAAAAGAGCGCCTTCGTGGTTCACAAACCAAGCCAAGAGTCCGCACTCCTTTTCCGTAAGTGTCACCCGGCCCTCGTTCGTCAGTGCTTCGCGGGTATCCAGGTTGGCGTACCAGGGCCCCAGCCGGATCTCTCTGCTGTTCGGACTCGCCCGTGCAGAGGTTTGCCGCCGCAAAAGAGCGCGAACGCGTGCGATCAGCTCGGGCATGGCGAAGGGCTTGGCCAGGTAGTCGTCCGCGCCGGCGTCCAGACCCTCCACCTTGGCCTGGGTATCGGCGCGGGCGGTGAGCAGCAGGATGGGGGTGCCGTTGCCTCGGGCGCGCAGCCGGCGCGCCAGAACCACCCCTTCCATGCCGGGAAGCATCCGATCCAGCACCAGCAGATCCACAGGGCGAAGCTGTAGAATCTCCCAGGCTTCCTCGGCGGAAGACGCTCCTTCCACTTGGTAGCCTGCATGTTCCAGGTTCAACCGGATCATATCTTGAACCAGGGCTTCGTCTTCTACCACCAGGATGCGGTCGGCCATAGCCTCCCTTAACGCTCCCGCAGCAACCTGAGGTGGAAGGTGGCCCCCTTTCCGATGCCGGGGCTGGTGGCCCGCAGCTCACCGCCCATGGAGCGGGCCAGCGAGCGGGCGAGGTAGAGGCCAAGGCCGGTTCCGTGGCGCGGCTGGCCAGATTGTCCGCGTTGGTAGGGCTCAAACAATAGCTCGGCCTCCTCCTCCGGAAAGCCGCTGCCCTGGTCCTGCACCCGCAGTTCCACCCAATGGACATCGATGTCCGCTGAAATCGTCACCTTTGCGCCGCCATATTTCTGCGCATTGTCCAGAAGGTTCTCCAGGATCACCCGGACCGGATCGGCGGCGGCCGACACCAGCTCCTTTCCAACTTCTCCCAGTTCCACGGTAACCTTTTCCGAGGTCATCGTCTCGCGGCGATATTGGACCACCGGCATCACCCAGTGCTCCAGGGGCATCACCGAGCAGGCGGTTGGACGTGCCACCGCGGCCTGATAGGTGAGGATGCCCTCGATCAGGTGCTCCAAGCGAGAACAGGCCTCCAAACCCCGGATCAGGTAGGGCCCTGCCCGGTCCGGCGGCAGCACGCCGGTCTCCAGGCTCTCCAGAAGGCTGCGGACCGCCGCGACGGGGGTCTTCAGCTCGTGGGTGGAGGCCGCCAACATGCCTTCCAGGCGACGGATCTGGGTGCGCTCGCGCTGGGCCTGACGCCAGGCCAGGAAGATCAGGCTGAGCGCCAGACTCAGGAGTGTGGCGCTTTCGCCAAGGATCATCAGCCGCTGTCGGTCGTGCTCCTCGGCGAGGTGTTGCGCCGCGCCCCCCAGGGAGAGGGCCAGGGCGTAGTTCTGGTTCACCAGTCGGGTGATCAGGATGGTCCACCAGGCCCCAAGCAGGCCCAGCAGCGCAAAAGCGACAAAGAAGCCGACGTTCCACCAGACCAGCCGCGCGCGGGCGAGCGAGGGGCTGCGTCGGAAGGGAAGCCAGCGCTTCACAGGTTCCGCTCGGCCACCGCCACCAGCAGGTCCAGGTGCTCCGGCTGGTGGGCAGCACTCAAAAAGGCCACTTCAAAGGCGGAGGGTGGGAAGTAGATCCCGGCCTCCAACCAGGCGGCGTGGAGGCGCGCGAAGGTCGGCTTGACGGATGCGTCGATCTCGGCGTCGCTGCGGGCGGCCGGCCCGGGAGAGAGCCAGGGCCAAAGGATGGGGCCTTGTCGCACCCAGTTCAGACGCTTGGGCAGCGCATCAAAGTGGGCACCCAAACGCTCCAAATGCGCGTAGACCTCGCCGCGTGCCAACACGTCCAGGGTCGCGATGCCTGCGGCCACCGCGACGGGGTTGCCCGCCATGGTGCCCGCCTGATACACGGGCCCCACCGGGGCCAACAGATCCAACAGTCTGGCGGGGCCTACGACGGCCGCCAAAGGCAGTCCGCCGCCGACAATTTTGCCCAGCGTGGTCAGATCCGGAAGGATGTCCACTATCCGCTCGTAGCCGTGGTAGCCGAAGCGGAAGCCCGAGATCACCTCGTCGAAGATCAGCAGCGAGCCGTGTGCGGTACACAGCCGACGCAGTGCGCGCAGCCACTCCGGACGCTGTACCAGCAGGCCATTGTTGGCGGGTAGAGGTTCGAGGATGGCGGCGGCGATGTGGTCGCCGTGGGCGGCGAAGGCGGCCTCCAGTGCGGCTTCGTCGTTCAGCGGAAGAACAAGGGTAGAGGCAGCAATATCGGGAGAAATCCCAGCCGAGTCACCCAGGCCGAAGCTGACGAGGCCGCTGCCGGCCCGCACCAGCATCGGGTCCACATGACCGTGGTAGCAGCCGGAAAACTTGAGGAGGAGAGGGCGATTCGTTGCGCCACGGGCGATGCGCAGGGCGGTGAGCACGGCTTCGGTGCCGGAGCAGACCAGGCGTGCCCGGTCGCGCCCGGGAAAAGCACCGAGGATCCGCTCGGAAAGCTCGATCTCCCCCCGACTGGTGGTGCCGAAGGCCAGCCCGTCTGCCGCGGCGCGCTGTACCGCCTCCACCACCTCGGGGTGGGCGTGGCCCAGGATCAGCGGGCCCCAGGCGTTGCAGAAGTCGATCCATCGCTCTCCGTCCTCTCCATACAAAAATGGACCCTGAGCGCGTTTAATGTATCGTGGGGTTCCACCGACTGCGCGAAAGGCCCGCACCGGACTGGAGACCCCGCCGGGCAGGGACTTCTGCGCGCGCGCGAACAGGTCGTCGTGAATGCTCATGGGTTCTCCATCTGGCTGAAGTCTTCTTTGAGGGTGGTTAAAAGGCTATGGCTGTACTGGCGCAGCAGGCCCTTCACCGCGGCCTGCACCCGGCGGCGATCCTCCTCGGCAAGGCTGCCGAGCGAGGGGGCGAGCAGATCGGGCAGGCTCTGCTCCAAAAACCGGTCGCGGGCTTCGTTCAGGCGGGACAGGCTGCGCTGCTGTGCGGAGGCGGTGAGGCGGAGAAGCAGGACTTCCAGCTCCTGGTCCACCACCTGCTCCGCCAGCTCCACCCGCTCGGCGGGCAGCCGCAAGGTGTCACCCTGGAGCAATTGGTCCAGGCCCAAGCTGGGGACTTCTGGATTGACCTGTGCGGGCATGCCCAGGTCCACCACCAGCGGACCAGGCGGGGGACGCAGCCAGCCGGCCGGGCCCGCCGTACACACCACTAGCGCCTCCAGCCGGTGCTCGGGGAGCGTAGAGAGGGGAAGGCTGTTGGCGGATTCGCTGCGATTGAACGGAACATAGGGGCGGCCCGCCCGATGGAGGGAGGCCATCACCCGCCGCCCGATGGCGCCGGTGCCTATCACCCCCACCGTGGCCTGGTGGGGCAGCCCGGCGCGGTCCAGGGCTTCTACAGCAAGCTGGCCCAACCCACGATTTGGACGGATGAAGCCCATGCTTCTGCCTCTGGCCAGCAGGCGGTGAACACTTTGCTGGAGCAGGTGCAGGGGTCCGTCGGCATTGCCCTCGGCGTGGGCCTGGGCGAAGGCGCCCGACACCTGCCGGCCGATGTCCGCTTCTCCCTGGACGTGGGAGTCTAATCCGACAGAAACCCGCAGGATGTAGTGCAGGGCGAGGCGACCGGTCCACAGGTGGGGTAGCATCGGGCCGGGGCCGATGTTCAGGCGGCGCGCCACCATCGCCTGCAAAAGTGCAGAGGTCCATTCTGCATTTTCAGCGGAAATCATCCACAACGATCGGGCGCAGGTGTGTACGGCCACCACACCGGTCATGCCCTGCTGGCGGAGCTGGCGGAGGAGGTCGTCGTCCAAGGGTAGGGCCGCGCGGGCCCGTACTGCCGACGGTACATCGCGAAAACTCACGCCAATCGCCGCGACCTGGCTCATGCGTTGCTCCGAGATAGCAACCTTTCCGCCGCCTCGCGCCCTGAGCTGATGGCATCCGGCATGGCACCCGCGCCCAGATAGGAGCCCGCCAGGGCCAGGCTGTGGGGCAAGCCACTGCGGATCTGCTCGATCCGAGCCTGGTGTCCAGGACCGGGGATGGCGACGGCAAAGGGGTGTTCTACCCGATGTACGTCCACGATCTCGACAGAGTCTCCGGTGAGCTGACGGTGCTCCTGCTGCAGCAACTGCACGAGGGCCTGCCGCTCCAGCGCGGGGGCACTCTCCGCGATCAGGGTGGTGAAGGCGCGGTGCCCGGGGGGACAGCGGTCGGGAAGGAGGTCTGAGACGAAGATGCTGCCCAAGATGGGCCCCGGGTCGGCGGAGAGGTAGCCGAAGCCATGCGGCAAAGAGCTGGACATGGTCAGCCAGTGAGCTGCCGTGAGCGCGGCATAGCGGACTGCTCCCAGGGCGGCGAGGCCAGCGGCCGAGGCATGGGGGGCCAGAAGTCGGGCGGCCGAGCCGGCCTCGGTCGCGAGCACCACCCCGTCGAATAATTCCGCCCCCTCCAGCGTCTCTACCCTCCAATCCGCTCCGGCGCGCGCCAGTGCCTGCACCCTCCCCGGCTGCGGGCTTCCGGTGTTTTTGACGATTGTCGCGGCGATTTTGCCCAGTCCTCCCTCTACGGTGTAGGTACCACCGGTGCCCCCCTTCAAGCTGCGCAGCGCCGACCACAGGCTGCCCTGCCGTGCCACCGCCTCTGCGAGCGCCGGAAAACCGGCCGCCATCTCCACCTCATCTGGAGCACAGGCCCAGATGCCTTTGAGCATGGCGGGCAGAGGGCCCCGGGCCACGGCTGGGCCGAGCTGTCGCTCCACCCAGGTGGCCACCGACTCCTCCGGGTGGTGCGCCACCCGACGGAAAAGCCCGCGAAGCAGCTCCCACAGTTCAGAGGGTCGCAGCGCCAGGGGGCCTGCTTTTTTCAGGACTCCGTCCCGACGCAGGTAGCGGCTCCGGGCCTGCCCTCCCAGCGGTTGCGCCTCCAGCTCCAGCTCCTGCAGGAGCTGGAACATTGGCGTTGCACGCCCAGTAAAGGAGTGGGGCCCCCACTCGATCTGCCAGTCTGGCCGCAGGCGCAGGCTGCGGGCTTTGCCTCCCGCGGGCTCGGGATCAAAGATCTGGACCCCCGTGCCCGCCCGGTGCAGTGTCCACGCGGCGGTCAGCCCCGCCAGTCCAGCGCCGATCACTGCGACCCTCATCGCCTAGGCCGTCATCGAGTAGCGGCGTTGTCCCTGATCGATCTCCAGGTACTGATCAAAGACCGCGCAGACATTGCGGATGAAGTGGCGGCCGAGGGGCGTCAGCTCCAATTGGGTACCGCTGGGGTCATGGTGGATGTGCAACAGTGCGTCCTCCACCAGCGGGCTCAGGCGCTCCAACTCGGGGGCCAGATGTTCTGCTTCGGCGCTACTTAAGTGCAGGGAGAAGTTGCAGAAGAGGCGCATGATCACCTGCCGGCGCAGCCGATCCTCCGCGCTCAGCACGCGCCCGCGCTCCACGGGCAGGTTGCCCGCGCAGATGTGGCCCGACCAGATCTCGCGGTCCTTGAAGTTCTGAGCGTAGACACCAGAAAAGCTGCCGATCGAGCTGACGCCGATGCCGAGCTGGTCCAGGTTCGCACGGGTGGTGTAGCCCATAAAATTGCGCTGCAGATCGTTGGCTTTCTGGGCGGCCAGCAGCTCGTCGCCGGGGAGTGCGAAGTGATCCATGCCGATCACCGCGTAGCCGGCCTGCACCAGCGTCTCCGTAGCCAGGGCATAGAGCCGCGTTTTCAGGTCGGTCTCTGGCATTCCGCGCTTTTCCAGGACTTTCTGCGCGGGCTTCATCCACGGGACGTGGGCGTAGTGAAAGAGTGCGATGCGGGTGGGGCGCAGCTCGATCACCTTGGCCAGCGTACGGGCGAAGCGCTCCTCGTCCTGGCCGGGGAGCCCGTACATCAGGTCAAAGTTCAGGTTGGAAGTAGGGGATGCGCGACGAATCACCGATGTGCACAGGCGCACCTGCGCCTCGGTTTGGGGGCGTGCGACCTTTTTCAGCACGTCTTCGTCGAAGTCCTGGACTCCAAAGGAGTAGCGGTTGAAGCCTAAAGAAACCAGGTTTTCCAGCGCTTCTTCGTCTACCGAGCGCGGATCGATCTCGATGGATGCGTCCACATCGGGCGTCCACACCAGCCGCGATTGCAGACCTTGCACCAGCCGCCGCATCTGATCGGCCCGCAGGAAGGTGGGCGTGCCGCCTCCCAGGCAGATTTGGCCGCAGAAGTGCGCCTTTTCGGGGACCCGGGCCATCCACAGATCCAGCTCCTGCAGCAGTCCGTCGATGTAGGGCTCCGCGATGGCGCGGGACTCACGGATCTCCACATGGCAGCCGCAGTACAGGCAGAGGTGGGTGCAGAAGGGGATGTGAACGTAGAGCGAAAGTGGGCCGCTGCACTGAGCAAGGGCGGCATCCAGCGCGCCCTCGGGCAGCGGGCCGAAGTGTGGCGCGGCGGGGTAGCTGGTGTAGCGGGGGGCCCGGGTGCGGTACCGCGCCGACAGCTCGGGGGAGGGAAGTATCATTGTTCCGACCGAATGGCTTTGACAAAAATCTCGACGGCCTCGGGAGGAGTGCGGGGCAGGATGCCGTGGCCAAGGTTGTAGAGGTGGTCGGGGGCACCGCCCAGTGCCGCCCGGATGGCCCGGACTCCGTCCACAATCGCGGCTTCTCCGCCCAGGAGGCGCACATTGTCCAGGTTGCCCTGGGTGGGACGCCGCAGGATTCGCCGGGCCTCGGCCACGTCCATGGTGGCGTCCAGCGAGTAGGCGGTGAAGGGCAGCTCGGCGAGCAGCCGAAGCAGGTGCCCGCCCCCGCGCACAAAGAGCAGGGTGCGGTGGCCGGAAAATGCAGCCGCAATGCGCTGTAGGCCCGGCACCACGAAGCGCGCGTAGTCGGCGGCCGAGAGCAGCCCGCCCCAGGTGTCGAAAAACTGAACCACATCGGCCCCGGCGGCAAGCTGGGCTTTGCCGTGCTGAATCACCGCGTCGGTGAGCAGGTTCAGCAGGCGCGCGGCCAGCTCGGGCTGCTGCCATAGAAGCGCGCGTGCGGTGGCGAAGTCGTGGCTGCCGCCTCCCTCCACCATGTAGCAGTAGAGGGTCCAGGGTGCGCCACAAAAGCCGAATAGGGCGTGGTCGGGGGCTGCCTTCCGCAGTTGGGCGACCGCTTCGTAGACGTAGCCAAGCCTGGACGGGAGGTCCTGGAAGTTGAGGCCATCCAAGACCTCGGCACTGCGGACGGTGTGGGCGATCTTCGGACCGTCGCCGGTTTCAAAACTCAGCCCGGCCCCCACCGCATCCGGTATGACCAGAATGTCGGAAAAAACGATGGTTGCGTCCAAATCATAGCGCCGGAGCGGCTGCAGGGCCACTTCGGTACACAGCGCGGGGGAGCGCACCAGCTCCATAAAGCTGTGTTCGGTCCGCACCTTTCGATACTCGGGCAGGTAGCGGCCCGCTTGGCGCATCAACCATACGGGGGGGGAGTCCACGGCTTCCCCATGCAGGGCAGCAAGCACGCGCTGACGACCGGTTTTCATGGCCGGTTTCTATCGCAGGCCGCAGCCGCTGCTGTCAACGCAGGGTCATCGGAGCTTCAGGAGCCGCTCCACTGCCGTTCCTGCACCAGCTCGCGGATTGCGTCGATCAGCACCTCCGGGGGGGCCGGCTTGCGCACCCGCTGCAGCGAGCGTTCGCCCAGCACTTCCAGCAGGGCGCGGTCCACACAGGCGGTGTGGACCAGCACTTTACAGCCGGGAAGGCGCTCCAGCTCATCCAGCAGCACCAGACCCCCGAGATGTTCGATCTGCTCGGCTTTGCGGGCGGCTCGTGGGCCCAAGAGGCCCCGGGGACGGTGTCCCATGGGGATGAAGATGTCGGTGACCAGCAGGTCCACCGTGTGGGTGGCCAGGATCTGGAGGGCCTCCTCCACGGTGGTGGCCACAAAGGTGGTCGCCCCCAGCGCGTCGCTCAAGATGGCGGCGGTGCTGGTGACATTTTCGGGATCATCATCAACAAAGAGGATTTTCATCGTGCGGTTGTGGACTCCACCAGGACGGTTCGTGCAGGGAGGCGTGCTTCCACGCCCAGGTTCAGGCCGGCCATTCCGTGGTCCAGGCCGGCAGCCGCCCAGACCTCCAGCCGCAAGCCGGTGCGGGGCCCGAGCGCACCACTTGCTCCGCCGCTGCCACCGAGGAGAAAACCCATCGAGTCCGCTCGGAATTGTCCCAGCCACTCCATGCCGACGTCCACGCCGAGGTCGGCGGTCCAACGTCGGGACTGCCGTCCGTAGTGGATGCCCATCCGCAACGGCACGGTGCCGCGGAGTCCGCGCTCTTCACCGGGCAGGAGCACCGGGTTGGCCGCAAAAGCGAGGTTCAGAAAGGGGTTCAGACGCCACCGGGCGAAGACTCCCACCCCGCCCCCGAGGCCCCCCACCGTCTCCTGGTTGGACCACGCGCCACCCAGAGAGATGCCATAGGTCGCCCGCCATACCTCCACACCCGAATCGGGAAGTCCGGCTTCTACAATCGTGTCTTGATCCATCTGCGGCGTCACCTGGAGGAGGTGGTCCTGCACGGGCACCCACAGCTCCACCTGCCGCCCACGCACCCCGACGTAGACCAGCGGCTGATCCACCAGGCGGCTTGCGGCGGAGAGTAGCCAACTTTCTTCCGGCGGGGGCTCCTTCCGCCCCAGGCTGACCACGGCCGCCGGCAGGGTGATCGGCGGATCCCCGGACAGCCAGAGCAGGGTGGGGCCCCGTACCTCCAGCTCGCCGTAGCCCTCCACCTCGGCACCCTCCAGCCAATACAGGTGCGGGCCGACATGCAGCTCGAACACCCCATCGGTGGGAAGGTACCCGTCGATCCTCAGCTTTCCAGCGTCGGGGCCCGCGACGGCCACCGGCACTGTCCCACCCTGGCGCTGGCGGCGGGCTTCCAGCTCTTGCAGGATGTCGGGATCCATCTCCTCGGGGTCGGGCAGCGGTCCCAGGGAGGCGGCCGCGGCAATGGCGGCCGGAGCGTCGCCAAAGTCCTCGTGGATGCGCTCGCCTTGCCGCGCCAGCCAGGCCTGGGCCAGTCGGAGATCGAGGAGGTCGTCGGGGTCAGGGCTCTGCTGCAGGCAGCGCAGGTCATCTTCAAGGCGCCGGAGGAGCTGCTCGGCCTCTTCCCACTCGTCCTCCAGGATCATCTCCACCGCCAGCTCCAGGCCCAGTCGCCAGGAGCCGAGCGGCTGGCGACAGGGGGGCGGCGTGGGCCGCAGGCCACGGATGTCGATGGCGCCATCCAGACTCTCCGGCGCCATCAACAGGGCGCGGTCATAGCCGGTGGCCGACAAAACCCGGACCACAGCCGCACGTAGACGAGGATCTTCCACGGGAACACCGGGCATCACCGCCACCACCGTGTCAGCCGCGTGGGCCGTCAGCAACATCCACAGCAAGGCTTGCCCCCCGATTTTCTCTAACCTGCTCCATCGGACGCTGCCGCGCGGAGATCCAGAGAGCCTGCGCCGTCACGCCGATGCAGCCCGCCAGACCGGGCCCCTACTGCCAGGCGTTGTCAGAGAAGTTCCACACCTTTTTCACGGTCTGGCCGGCGACCACCGTGATGGGGAAGCTCTTTTTGAGGCCTGCTTCGGTGACCAGCTCGATCTGGTAGGTGCCGGGCTTCATGTCTTCCCCAAACATCGGCGTGGTGCGCTTCCGCTGGCCATCGATGAAGATGGTCGCTTTGGGAAAGGCGGAAATGGTGACCTGACCGAATTCCACCGCGGCCTCTGCGGGTGCGGGCGCGGGCGCGGGCGCCGGTGCCGGACCGGCCACGGTGTTGGCCGGGGGTTTCCGGCCTCCGGTACCCCCACGGACGCTCCCACCCCCCTGGCCGGCGGGCGGCGGGGTGACGGCGGCCGGGGATCCCGCGATTGCAGGACCGGTGGCCGGCGGCGTTTCCTGGGGCACCACTTCGGCCGGGGCGGGGGCAGCAGGCACCGCAACCTCGGCCGCGGGCGGGGGAGGTGCCATTTCGGGATCAGCCTTGTTGATCTGCAGCACCACCACAACGGCGACACCGCTGGCCACCGCACTCATGATAGCGCCGCCCGCAACGAAGGAAATCCAGCTTGGAGCGGATCGGTCCTCCTTCTTGGGGCGTTCCTCGGGCGGCACCATGATCGGGCCGTGCACGGTGCCGGTGGCCACAGGCAGGCCCAGCGCGGAGCCGGTGCGCGGATCCACCTGTGAGGGAACGGTGGTGATGGAGCGAACGCGGTCCACAGCACCTGGATTATTCTCATCCAAGCCGCGGAAGTTTTGACCGAGCTGGATCAGATCGTCGCGAATGGTCACCGGGTTGGTGATCAGACGCGCCAGGGCCCGCCCGAAGGAGGCACAGTTGTTGAAGCGGGCCGCGGGATCCCGTTGCAGGCCACGCACCAACACCGCACCCAGCTCGGCGTATTGGCCACCGATTCCGGCGGCACGACGCGCCGCTTCGTCCTCGACCATCCGCTCGCGGATCCGGTTGTTGTCCTTCTCGTCGAAGAGCGGCTCCAGGGTGGCCAGCTCAAAAAGGACGGCCGCAAGACCATAGACATCGGCGGGGGGGGCGACGCGGCGGCCTTCAATCTGCTCCAGGGCCATATAGCCCCAGGTGCCCTTGACGCCGGTGCCGATCTCGGTGCCGCGGGAGTAGGAGATACCGAAGTCCAGTACCTTCACGACGCCCTGGTTGGTGAGCATCAGGTTGGAAGGCTTGATATCGCGGTGGACCAACTGCATGGCCTCGTTGGCGTCGTTGCGCAAACCGTGCGCATACTCCAGCCCTTCGCAGACCTGACGCCCCACCTCGGCGATCACCGATACGGGAAGCTGGATCTGGTGGCGCCGGCACAGCGAGATCATCTTCCGCAGGGTGATCCCGTCAATCAGCTCCATCACCAGGTAGTACAGGTCCCCTTCGCGGTTGAACTGCTGGACCCGGACCAGATTCTGATGCTCCAGCCGCGCAGAGATGCGCGCTTCGGTGATAAAAAGCTCCTGAAATGCCTGATCGTTGGCATGTTCGGGGTGGATCACCTTGATGGCGACGCGGGTGCTGACCCCGGCCAGGGAGTCCAGGCGCCCCTCGTACACGCGCGCCATGCCGCCAGCACTGATCGGCCGCAATAGCCTGTATTGCCCGAGCCGATGTTCTGCACCGGTGCGGTCAAGGGGGTGTGCGCGGCGATCGTGGGTTCGGGACTGGCCGGACATGGTATCCGTCTGTGGCAACTGTGGAGCGCCTGCTGATATCATACCTTGTCTACGGATCTCGTGCCCAGCTTTTTTAGCTCAAGAAGGCAGGCTTCTGGCGAATGGCGGTCCTGCAACGTGTGCTGAAGCTCTTGAGGCGGCGGAGGTGTGGGAATTGTGAAGAAATTTTGGTCGAGGAGTGTGTGCCATGCCGCCTCGGGAATGCCGCCTGTGCGGGATCCGATGGTGGGTAGACCGCGGGCCGCCGCTTCCAACAGCACCAGTCCCAGTCCCTCCGCCCCGCTGCCGTCCGGCTGCGCCTCGGACAGCAGGGCGACCGCCCAGCTCCCGGCCCAGGGGATCTTTTCGAAGGGCAGGGCCCCGAAGAATGTGGTGGGGACACCCAACTTTTTCGCGTGGCTCTCCAGGTCCCTACGGAGGGGGCCGTCCCCGACCACCCACACCGGTCGGCCCAGGTGCTGCCCCAGCTCCAGCACCCGATGGATGGCCTTTTGCGGGACCAGCCGCGCAACGCTCAGCAGTGCGTCTCCACGGGGAACCGGGGCTTCAAGCCGAATGGGGTAGGGGAGGCGCCGGTAGGGCCGGCCGCCCAACAAGCCGCCCAGGTAGTTCGATACGGGCAGGAGCAGGTCGGCCGCGTCGAGGGTCCGGTGCTGGTGTGGGTGTCGACTGGGGCGGGTCAGCTCGGAGCCGTGGAAAGCGATGGCCACGGGAAAACCGCGCCCGACCAGCTCGGTGGCCATCGGCCAGGTGGCGCAGAGGAGGCGGTCCCCGGGACGCAGGTGGGGCAGCACCGAGAGCCGGGCCCACAGCCCGGCCCAGCGGCTCCAGTGGCGTCCGGCCATCCGGTAGACGGGAAAGGGGCGGCGCAGGGGGATGATCCGTGTGGGGATATGGACCACGACGGACTCTCCGGCCTGGTGCAGGCAGGTGGCGATGGCATCGGTCCAGGTAGAGATACCACCGATAAACGGGGGGAACTCCGGACTGACCAGATGCCAGGTCATCGGGCTGCGGCCGCCAGCTCCCGGCCCAGTACGGCGTGCCCATCCGCGCTCAAGTGGTAGTCGCCGGCCTGGAAAAGGCTTGGATCGCGAAGGGCATCGTGCAGGTCGAGGATCTGCAGGTCAGGCACTGCGGTGCGCAGCTCCTGCCACGGTGACGCGTCGGACCAGGGATCCAATTGCAGGTAGCGCCGACGGCTTCCCAGCTCGCTGTCCACGCGGGCCTCGGAAAGCTCCAGGTCAGAGGGGAGAAAGACGACGGTGAGTGGCAGATCCGGGTGCCGCGCGGCAAAGGCATGGATGGGCAGGGCGATGCTGCGCATGGACTTCTGTCGCAGCGCTTCGGGCATGGCCCAGGGGCTCTCGGCAAGGCGCTGCAGCAGCGGATCCGGGGCGCTGCGGCGACCCCAGGCCACGGCCGCATAGCTGAGCAACAGCGAGTGGCGGAGAGGCCCGCCCAGGAAGGTGGCGACGGAGGACGCGGCGGCTTCCGGGCGCAGCAGATGCCCGCCCACCACCGCGAGACGCTCCAGGGCGGGTGCGCGCGCATCGCCCCAGTCGTTGGCACCATTGACCACCACAAAGAGGCGGGAGGGCTGCAGCTCCGGCAGCAGCTCCTCGGCCATGCCCAACGCATCGCCCACGCCCAACGCGGGTACCCCGGCCGCCACCATCGGGATGCCTGCCCGCTCGGCAACCGCACGCCAGACCGCCTCCTCCTCCACCCCCCACCCCAGGATCTGCGAGTCCCCCACCACCAGTGGCACTTGACGTGTCAAGGGTGAGCGCATGCCACGATCCCGGAGTTGCAAGTTCCAAAGAGTACCATTGGCTGCCCGTAGGCTTCGCGTACATCCCTCCTGCAGGCGCAGTCCGAGCGGGGTGGCCAAGTAGCAGTCCAACTGCGGGGGGACCCCACCGGTCACCCCACGGGCCGCTCCCTCCAGCATCGCCAGCACCAACAGGCTGGAGAGCAGCGCCAACAGCGGGCCACGCCGGGACACCTAGGGTGTCCCTGCGGATGGAATGTTCAGATACGCGGCCAGTTGCTCGGCTATCCAGCGGTGTCCAGCGGGGGTGGGGTGCGTGTCATCGGGCTGGAACAGGCCATCGTCCGGAAGGCCCTGCTCGCTTTTCCAGCGTGGAAGGTTGGCAAACAGGACGTTGTGAGAGCGGTTTGCAAAGCTGTCCAGAAGGCGATCGTCGGCGTAGCGAGTCTTGGCGTAGATGGGCTTGATAAGAACCAGAATTGTGCCTTGTTCCTCGCAGAGCTGAATCATGTTCTGAATCGCCTCACGACGGTCGGCCTCGGGCACCCGCACCACGTCGCGACCGGCGGCGCCTTTGCCCGCCATGGCGGGGGCCAGCCACAGGCTCCACAGCCCCTGCCGGAGTCTGGATGCAGAAAGCAGGCTGAGCACGGGTGCAAGAGGACGACGTGCGTCCGAAAGCTGGCGATCCGTCAGGGTGACACGGAATGGATCGCGGGGGTTGGAGGCGCCCCGGGGAAGGAAGTCGTTGGCGAGGTGGTAGACCAGCACCATGTCCGGCTGCAGTGCCATCCCCTCGCGCTGCAGGTACTGGGCAGACTGCCAGATGCTCCAGGCCGGGGTTCCCGCATTGATGGCTTCCACCGGCCGCTTCATCAAGCCGGGGAGCAGCTCGGTATAGCTTTCGGCAGCCCGCACACCGTGGCCCCAGGTCGTAGACTCACCCAGGGACAGAATGCGAGGAACATCCGCCTTTTTGGGCCCAAGCTCCTCGTCACGTATCCCCAAGCGGTTGGTGCGCAGGGGCTCCCCCGGCCATACCTGAAGGTTCAGATTGGGCCGTAGTCTCCACAATAAGATTGGGTCATCCTGTAGAAAAGGCATGGAGGGCACCAGCAGAAGCTGGCTCTCGCTCCACCGCAGCCGCGCCATACCTTCGGCTGCCGCAAGCAACAACAGCAGCCCGCCCACCAACACTGAGAAGGTCAAAAGTGGATTTCCTCGTCCTTTTTCCATCACCAGGCCGTGTAGGTGGTGGGCGAGATGGAAGACCAGGAGGCCAGCAGCCCCAAGCCGAGCAGACCGCCCAAAAGCAGCACCAGGGCGGGGATCATCCACCATCGGAAGCCATCCATCAGGCTGCGCAGCACCGAAGGCATCGGAGCTTCTATCCCGCCAGGGCCCCTAGGGCATGCGACAGGACAGGCTGGAATCCGCAGCGACCAGCCGGTCCACATAGGCGCCCAGCTCGCCGATGAGCTGCGCCCCGTCCGGCAGGCTGCTCAGCTCCACCGCCTGGATGGCGAGGGGGTCATCTATAAGGTTGTAGGCCAAAACTTCGGCCGTGCGGCACTCCACCGCCACTCGGCCCTGTGCGGAACGGTTGGCCACCCACCACAGACCGTTCGGGTGGTAGAGGGTGGCGGTGCTGCTGCTTCGGCAGTCCTGCTGCAGGGAAATCCCGTCGGTGGTCGCCATGGTGGGCAGGTCGAAGAGGTCGAGAAGCGTCGGGAGCAGGTCTGTGTTGGCACTCAGACAGGAGAGCTCGCCGGAAGGCACCTGCGGGTGGAGGAACATCAGCGGAATGACCAGCTGCTCCTGGCGCAAGCTGGCCCCGTGCCGGATCTCGCCACCCTCGTCGAAGCTCTCGCCATGATCCGCGGTGAGGACCACCAAGGTGTGCTCCAACAATCCCCGATTCTCCAGTCCCACCAGGATTTGCTCCAGCGAACGTCCCAGTCCCAGGAGCTGCTCGTCGTAGACATCGCGCAGGCTCTGCACCAGGGCCGCACGCTCGGTGTCGTTGGCGGTTTCGAGCATCGCATCGACCTGGTCCTTTTGATCGTAGGTATCCTGATCGAAAGGGGGGTTCTGGGCGTAGGTGCCGCGATCCTCTTCTTCGGGGCTGTAGGGGTCGTGGGGGTCCATGGGGTGCAGAACCAGCAGGAAGGGGCCCTCTCCCCGGTCCACCCAGGCCAGCGCATCCTCTCCCAGAGTACCGAGGTTCGATCTGCCATAGAGTTCGGGGGACAGATCGGCGCGGTCGAAGCCGGCGTCCAGACCGGTAAGGGAGGACATCCAGGTGCTTCCCGAGAAAAGGGCCGTTCGATAGCCTGCTTGAGCGAAGGCAGTCGCCAGGGTGGGTTGCGTGACCTGCACTTCGGGCGTGCCTTGGTCCACCCAGCGGAGCCCGTGGTGCTCGATGTTCAGGCCGGTCATGGCCGTGGCGGTGGAGGGCGGCGTCCACGAAGAGACACTTTCGTAGCCCCGAAGCACACGCCACGGACGCCCATCCTCCAGCAGCGGTCGGCTGTAGCCATAGGCGGCGAGGCGGTCGGCGCGCAAGGTATCGACCTGCACCACCACAAGGTTCTCTCCGGGCAGGTCTGGGAAGCCCAGGAGGCCGGGTGGACCGTACTCCCGTACCGTGTCCTTTGTCGGTTCTGCGGCTACGCATGCGAAAAATAGGAGCATGAAAGTAGTGTAGCTTCGATTTTCGCGAGTCGCATAGATGACTGCATACTTCGAAAAAATCTATGGGATGCCGAAGAATCTATCGAATGGACGGATTGATTTGCGTGTGTAGTTTCTCGCCTGTGGAGGTCAGTGATGGACACCTTGGCTCGTGTCGAACTTTTTCCGTTCGCTGAATACTGGTGGTTTTATGGCGTTTTTACCCTGTTTGTTCTAGGCATGTTGGCACTAGACCTGGGTGTGTTTCACAAGAAGGCGCACGCCGTGAGCTTCAAAGAAGCGGCCGGTTGGACCGTCTTCTGGGTGAGCCTGGGCATCGTGTTCAACATCGCCATCTACCAGTATGGCTCTACGGTGTTCGCGAGCAACCCGCGGTTGATGGCCATCGAAGGTTTTGATCCCGGCCTGGCTGCGCAACAGACAGCACTGGAGTTCCTGACCGGATTTGTGGTCGAGAAGGCCCTGGCGGTAGACAACATCTTTGTCTTTGCGATGGTCTTTTCCTATTTCGCGGTTCCCGCGGCCTATCAACATCGCATCCTTTTCTATGGAATCCTCGGAGCCCTGTTTTTCCGGGCAGTGTTCATCTCCATCGGTGCTGTGCTGATGCAGTACAGTTGGGTGGTGATGTTGGCAGGATTGTTCCTGCTCTTCACTGGTATCAAGATGGCGGTAACCCCGGACAAGGCCATGGAGCCGGAGAAGAATCCGGTCCTGCGTCTGCTGCGCCGCTTCGTTCCGATCACCTCCGAGCTGCACGGAGATCGCTTCTTCATCCTGAAGGATGGTCAGACCTGGGGTACGCCCCTTCTGGTGGCTCTGGTGATCATTGAAGTCAGCGACATCGTCTTTGCCATCGACTCGGTGCCTGCGATCTTTGCCATCACCGACGAGCCGCTGATCGTGTTCACGTCCAACATCTTTGCGATCCTGGGCCTTCGGTCGATGTACTTCATGCTGGCCAGCGTGTTGGACCGCTTCCACCTGCTGAAGTACGGTCTCTCCGCCATCCTGGTCTTTGTGGGCCTGAAGATGGTGTGGTTGAACAAGGCCTTTGATGGCCACTTCCCCATCGGCTGGTCGTTGGGCATCATCGGGGCGATTCTGACCACCTCGATTGTTGCATCGCTGCTGGTTCCGAAAAAGGATGGCCAGCCGAACGCGGCCTGATCGAGGCGGGTGCAGGTGTCCCCGGGGGGCTGGTCCCTCCGGGGACCTTTCTTTTTTGGGAAGTCATGCATCGAAAAAAACGATGAATACCATCGAAACATTCGTATTGTCGTAGATTTGGCAGTGTGTATGATCTTCGAATCAGCGACCAATAACCCGCTGAAGGAGGCAGAATGGACATTGAGCTACGGCATGCTCCCGACGGACTCTCTGACTACAGCAACCGCCGCCTTGGCTTTGCGCTCGGACGTCACCACGGGTCGGTGCAGCGGGTGTGTGTGCGCTTCGGCGATGTGAATGGTCCCAAGGGGGGGCTGGACAAGTGCTGCCGCATGAGCGCGGAGCTGGTCGGTGGTCGGCGGGTGCTTGCCGAGGCGATGGGGGCGGACTTTCAGGTGGCGGTGGATCGGGCGGCGGATCGGCTGGCGCGGGCTGTGAGTCGTGAGCGAAAAAAAGGCCGTGCCTTTGGGAGCACGATGGCGTCGAGTTCGCTGCAGGTATCCGGCGGTTGCTGACAGGTATTTTACAGACGTGACCTGAAGAGGGACGGTATTCATGCGGGTCACCATCCCCAGCAGGCCCCCCGATGAACTGGTTGAACTACCACCACCTCCTCTACTTTCACATGGTGGCAAAAGAAGGGAGTGTTACGGCGGCAGCGTTGAAGCTCCACCTTTCGCAGCCCACCCTTTCGGGGCAGGTCAGGCAGCTTGAGGAGTCGCTGGGGGAGAAGCTTTTTGAACGCCGCGGGCGAAACCTGGTCCTCAGCGAAGCGGGCCAGGTGGTGTATCGCTACGCGGACGAGATCTTCAGCCTGGGCCGGGAGCTGACCGAGGCGGTGAAGGGCCGCCACAACCAGCGTTCTCCACGCTTTGTGGTGGGCGTGGCCGACGTACTTCCGAAGATGGTGGTCTACCGGCTACTGGAGCCGGCCATGAAGATGGAGGGCGGCATCCGCCTGACGGTGCGGGAGGAGTCAATGGAGCGCCTGCTCGCCGCTTTGTCGGCCCACGAGCTGGATTTGGTGCTTTCCGATTCGCCGTTGCCTCCGACAGCCGGGGTGAAGGCCTGGTCTCATCTGCTGACGGAAAGCACCGTGAGCTTCTTCGCGGTGCCCGCGCTGGCTGCGAAGCTGCGGCCGGGCTTTCCGGGCTCTCTGGATCGGCAACCCATCCTGATGCCCGGAGAGACGGCGGCGCTGCGGCGTCCGCTGGAGCGGTGGTTGGAGAGCGGAAACCTGCGACCCGACGTCAGTGCCGAGATCGAGGACAGCGCGCTGTTGAAGTCCTTTGGCGGCGCAGGAGCGGGTGTCTTTGCCGCGCCCACGGTGTTGGAGGCGGAGGTTTGCCGCCAGTATCAGGTGGAGGTGGTGGGACGGGCCGATGAGCTGAAGGAGCGGTACTATGCCATCAGCGTGGAGCGCCGCATCCGCCACCCGGCGGTCGCCGCGATCTCGGCGGGGGCGCGCGAGCTGAGCCCCGAGGCCATGCGCTGAGGCGCCGTGCCGGTTAAGAGGGCTGCTCTGCTTCCGTAGCTCAGTTGGATAGAGCAACAGCCTTCTAAGCTGTGGGTCACGTGTTCGAATCACGTCGGAGGCGGGTTTTTATGCGGTGTGCCCTCCGAAATCAGGTCGGAGGTGCATCCGCGGCCGCGGTATGGTCAGCCCCCCTGCTCAGCCTCCACCCACCTTCCGCACCAGCTCCGCCAGTCCGCCTGTCCAGGATGGGTGGGCGTTGACGGCCGGAATCATCCGCAGCTCCTCCCCGCCCATTTCGCGGAACAGCTCGGCACCGCGCTGACCGATCTCCTCCAGCGTCTCCAGACAGTCCGCGACAAAGGAGGGCGCCAGTACGGCCACTTTTTTGGAGCCGCGCGTCGCCAGATCCTTGAGCACCTGCTCCAAGGAGGGCTCCAACCAGCGGGCCCGGCCCAAGCGGGATTGAAATGCGATAACACCAGGACCAAGCTCCGCTTCCAGCAAGCGCGCCGTGGTCAGGCAATGCTGCCGGTAGCAGTGCGCAGAGGGGAGGGAGCAGCAGTCCCCCTCCAGGCACCGGCGCCCTTCGGCCGCACCCGACGCCTTGACCTGAGACTCGGGCAGCCCGTGGAAGGAATAGACCAGGGTATCCGGCTGGAATTCCTGTATGTGAGGCCGGGCCACCTCGACCACCGACCGGATGAATGCAGGCTCCGCATAGAAGGAAGGAAGTACCTGTAGAATGGGGACATTCACCCGCTTCGCCAGCGTATGAAGGCTCAGGTCCAGGATGGAGCCCGTGGTGGCCCCGGCATACTGCGGATAGAGCGGAGCGAGCACGATCCTGCCGCAGGAGCGGAGGGCATCCAGACCCCGTTCCAAGCTGGGCTCTCCCACAGCCATGCCCAGCTCCACCTGCCACTCCGGGCCCAGCTCGGCCGCCAGTGCCTTTTGGAGCGCTCGCCCGTGCACCAGCAGAGGAGAGCCTTCGGAGGTCCAAACTTTTTTGTAGGCCTCCGCAGACTTTGGGGCGCGGAACGGGGCAATGATCAGGTTGACCAGCCCCCATCGCAGCGGACCGGGCAGGTCTATCACCCGTGGATCGCTCAAAAACTGGCGGAGGTAGCGCCGGACGTCGGCGGTTTCCGTTGAGGCAGGGCTGCCGGTGTTCACCAGCAGCAGCCCATTCCGAATTCCCTGCATCCTTCTAAGTTAACCGGCAACATCGTCGCCGCAGGCCCCATCTGTGAATTCCGTAGGCCCGTCGGCCTTCTCAAAAGCAGTGAGCTATGATGCTTGAGGGCCTCCGCGGGGTGCGCAGCGGCCCGGATCGGCATATGCGCGGGCGCCCATGCGCTTCTCCAACCTCAGCATTGAGTCCATCGCCTACGAGCGGCCTCCCGTCGCTGTCAGTAGTGCCGCGATGGAGGAGCACCTGGGCCCTGCCATCCGCCGTCTGCGGTTGCCCAGCAATCCGATCCGCCTGCTAACACAAATTGAAAGTCGATATTTTTGGAATCGTGGTACCGCGATCCATGATGTGGCGGCGCGGGCCGGGGGCCGGGCGCTGGAGCTGGCGGGGGTGCGTCCGGATCAGGTGGGCGTGCTTCTTTCCACGTCGGTAAGCCGGGAATTTCTGGAGCCCTCCACCGCCAGCATCGTGCATGGCCTGTTGGGCCTACCCCCCACATGCCGGAACTTTGACCTCGCTAACGCATGCCTCGGTTTTCTCGATGGAATCGGCGTGGCCGGCCAGTTGATCGAGGCGGGGGTGGTGGACTATGCCCTGGTTGTAAATGGCGAATCCTCCGGCCCCATTGTGGAGCGGACGGTGGAGCGCCTCCTTCGGCCAGAGGCGACGACCCAGGACTTTTGGAACCAATTTGCGACCTTGACCCTGGGTTCTGCGGCAGTGGCGATGGTCTTGGGCCACGCCCACAACAGCCGCACCGGCCACCGGGTCCAGGGTATGGTGACCCGCGCCGACACCGCCTCCTCGCATTTGTGCCGGGCCACCGCGGATGAAATGGTGACCGACTCCACCCGCCTGCTCAAGGCGGGGGTGGAGCTTGCCCGCCGTACCTGGCTGCAGGCGGCCGAGGTGTTGCCGGACTGGCGGGTGCCCGCCTTCTCAGCTTTCGTGAACCACCAGGTTGGGGGCGCACATATGCGTGCGATCACCGAGGCGCTGCACGTGCCCCTGGATCGGTGCCAGCTCACCTACCCCACCTGGGGCAATGTGGGGCCCGCCGCAGTGCCGATGTCTCTGGCGCAAGCTGCGGAAGAGGGGCGGCTCCGCGAAGGGGAGCGGGCAGCGTTGATGGGTATCGGCTCCGGACTAAATGTAACCATGATGGCGGTACAATGGTAGCGAGCTGGAAAGAGCTCTATCCCTTTTCCGAACACTGGATCGATGCGAACGGTGGGCGGCAGCACTATGTGGATGAAGGGCAGGGGGATCCCATCCTCTTCGTCCACGGAAACCCGACCTGGTCCTTCTACTGGCGCTCGGCTATCCTCCATTTTCGGGATCGCTACCGCTGTGTGGCTCCCGACCATATCGGCTGCGGTCGGTCCGACAAGCCGCAGGACTGGAGCTACCGGCTTGCCGACCACATCGGAAACCTGGAAAATCTGGTTCTGAAGCTGGATCTCCGAAATATCACCTTGGTGGTTCACGATTGGGGTGGGGCCATTGGCCTGGGAATGGCGGGACGACACCCGGATCGGATTTCCCGGCTTTGTATCACCAACACAGCGGCATTTCCCTCAGAACGGATCCCGCTGCGCATCGCGATGTGTCGCATCCCTGGCCTGGGCGCGCTGGCGGTGCAGGGCTTCAACGGCTTTGCGGGCGCGGCTACGATCATGGCTACGGAAAAAGGGCTTTCTCCACAGGTAAAGGCCGGACTCCTTGCGCCCTACGATAGCTGGGCCAACCGCATCGCCA
>JBEIQS010000422.1:0-2670 GCA_040376425.1 Alphaproteobacteria bacterium
ATGAGATCCTGGTTTCCAAGTGTCTGACCTTCCTCATTTTTTCCATGTACCAGCTCGCTCACCAGCTTGCCAGGGATGGGATTCTGCCGGACATCTTCAATGATTTTTGTCAGACGCGCGTCCAGCCAGGTCTGTGCACGTTCGGCTCGGTAGGGGGGTGAGCCGGGGAAGTGGAAGGGGATCGCGAGACCACCTAACATAAATTCTTCGTAGTGGTGACGCCACTGGTCCAGCTCGGTGATATCGACGCCGATCATCCGAAAGAGGATGTGCAGGGTCAGCTCGCGGGTACGCGCAAGGACCGGGAATTTTCCCAGGCCCACCCAGCGCTGCACATGCTCGCCGATGGTCTCCGCCATCATCGGTCCCACCTCGGAGGCGGACAGACCCTTGGGGAGAAAAGGGGCGTTCATCGCAGAACGAACGCTGCTGTGGGGCTTGCCATCTTTGACCAGCAGCGAGTTGCCCAACAGGCGATGCGCAATCTTCTGGTAGTGCTCGTTGGTGGTACCCCGGTTTTTCAGGAAGGCGAAGCTCTCTTCGTCGGCGCTGACCAGGCACCACTCTCCGCCGCCCTGAGTCCAGAAGCGCTTTCCGCAGGCTTCGCCACTACGCTTGAGAAAGCCAGGATAGTCGGTGTATTGCCGGTGAAGGTGGCCGATCACGGGGATGCGGCCGGGTGCAACCGGAAAGCCGTAGGTCTCGGGAGGGAAGAAGTAGGACATGCCGTCGGCTAACGCGGTGGCGGTGGGGGAGGGGTGGGCTACGGATTGGAGAGGCTCTCCGCCTCAGCCCTCCCGAATCGCCTCATACAAAAAGGGCAAACTCTCGTTCATCCGGTAGTCCACGTCCGAGTGGTCGTCGTCGAACTCCTCGTAGCGGTGGGTCACCCCTTGACGCACCAGGCTCTCGTGAACCTGCCGATTCCCCCAGAGCAGCGAGTATTGATCGCGGGTGCCGCAGTCGATGTAGACCGCTTTCAGGCTGGCATAGGCCGCTCCCCGCCGCTCCACCATCCGCACCGGGTCCCAGGCCAGCCAGCGCTCCCAGTGCTCGGGCCGTATACGGCCGGTGGGCCAGTCAAAGGGCATATGGAAGCCCAGCGGTGCGTCGGGATCCCCGTCGTAGTGCGCAGCCATGCCGATGGTCATCAGCACGTCCACATCTCCACTCTTCAGCTTCTCCTTGGCATAGAGCTCCTCCAGCAGTCGCTCCACACTCCCCTCCGTCTTCAGCAGCCGCTCCAGCAGGCGCGGAAAGACCGGCATAAACAGGTACTCAAAGCCCGCGTCGCCACTGTGGCTGGCGATGGCGCCCCAGAAGTCCGGGCGCATCAAGCCATGCACCATCGCACCATAGCCGCCCGAGGACTTGCCAAAACATGCGCGGTGGTTCCGCCCCGGAAGGATCGGGAAATTCGCTTCGACAAAGGGGACCACTTCGTCCGTCAGGTAGGACATGTAGGGCCCGGTGCCTGCGGAGTTGATGTACTGGTTGCCACCATAGGCCGTAAAGCAGTCTGGCAAAGCAACGATGGTAGGACCTATTTTACCTTGATGTAGGAGCAAATCAAGGCGCTCGGGCAGGTTCATCCCGAAGGGCTTCCAGTTTGTATGCGAGGCCCCCGACCCGGTGTAGCCGATCAGGTCGACCATCAGCGGATAGCGGCGGCTGGGGTCGAAGCCGGGCGGCGTGTACACCAGCAACCGGCGTTGGCTGGGGTCTCCTGGCCGGTTGCCCCGCAGAAGTGCCGAGTCGAGGGTGAGCGTGTGGACGGTGCCGGTGGGCCAGGCGGGACGTTTGAGCATGGTCCAGCCTATCCCGGTTCCGGCCCGCGGGGGAGGCGGATGGGCGGCGGTCGGTTAGGCTCCGCCTGCCGGAGTACCCATGCCGCTGATGTTCCTCCTCCATCTTGCCTGTTCCCTATGTGGAACCCTGGAAATCTCCGGTACCGAGGCCACAGACGCCGATGGGGAAGAGTACAACGGCCGCTGGTCGGAGGAGTGTGGAACGATGGGGACGTGGGGAGTCTGGGATTGGAGTGTTGGCTACTCGGAGATCTGGTTCTTTCCCAGCGGCCCTGGGGACAAGGACTGGCAGGCCATCGACATCGAAATGACCGTCGGTCTTCCTTCGGCGACGCTTCAATCCGGCGGAGTGGTGGCGTTCGAAGAGATGTACGGGGGCGCTGCCCTGAATCCCTGTATCGACTGCCCTCAGGATGGCGCCGGTCTGACCGCCGGGGAGGTAGAGGTTTTTGAAGGATTTGAGGGAGATCCCTGTGAGCTGGACGACGGGCCGAAGCTGCTCTTGTCCTGGGACCTGACCTGGGGTGCAGAAGGGGGGCCGCTGTACCACCACAAGGGGAAGGACCGAATTGTGTTCAGCAACTTCACGACGGAGGCATGCTCGGATTGGTAGGTTCCGGCGATGATACATGCCTCATGTGTCGCGAAACATCATGTACCATGCCGGGTTTCGTGATACGTTCTGCAATGTATCAAAGAATGTATCGCCGAGTGTATCACTCCCGCGTCGGCTCCATGTTCACGCGGACCAGCTCAAACTCGCCTGTGGCGGGCCCGGAGATGGTCTGAACCATGCCGTTTGCGCCCTTTAAGCGGAAGCTGTTTTGAATCGTCCAGTTCGTTGACGGCATGGTAGTCTGCA
>JBEIQS010000074.1:0-24810 GCA_040376425.1 Alphaproteobacteria bacterium
CCGTCAGCCAACAGATGACCTGATCCAGCTCTGCGCGGCTGCGGCCCTTTTTTTCCACTTTCGCCAGATAGAGTGGGTAGACTGCGGCGAAGGGCATCCCGAAGATGCGGCTCATGGGTTCCTCGTCCGGGGGAGCCCGGCCTGCCCCACCATAGCCTGACGCCCCGGTGGGCAACAGGCACCGGCCGCCTGCCTTTTTGTCCGCCCCCCAACAGCCGATTCTCTCCACCAGCTACTGACCCGTTCCTGCGCTACCACGATCCCAAGAAACGCTATTTTCTATCTGCTTTCCGTCTATCCGCAGGCAACTCATTGCGATGCAAGGGGGGTCAGATGTCGTGGCGCATGAGGGGTCAGATTTCGTGGCGCTTGACACCCCGGCAAGCGGCGCGGCCTCTCTGCGGCGACCGGGTGGGAGGCCGCCGCAGACCGTCCCTCCCCTTCTCTGGCGGACCTCGTGAAGGCGCCGGCGGACCGTGTCGGTGGCTCGGCCAACGGCCCGCCGGCAGCCGAAAATCCACCATTCCCCTCACAGCCTCTTGACATCACGCCGTCCGCACTCCAGATTGTAGATGGGAGGGTAGCCCGGGCGAATGATGATCGAAGACATCCTGAAGCGGATTCAGGACTATGCACCGGGAGCGGACATCGGTCTGGTGGTGGACGCGTACCAGTACGCGGCCCTGTGCCACCGGGGGCAGATTCGCAAAAGTGGGGAGGACTACCTCGTTCATCCTCTGGCCGTCGCACACATCCTCGCCGAATTGCGTATGGATGTGGAAACCATCGCCACCGGGCTGTTGCACGACACCATCGAAGACACGCTTGCATCCTATGAAGAGATCGAGCAACGCTTCGGCAAGGCCGTGGCGGAGATGGTGGACGGCGTCACCAAGCTGTCCAAGCTGGTCTACCGGGGAAAGGTAGAGGAACAGGCCGAGAACTTTAGAAAATTTGTTCTCGCTTTCGGTCGCGATCTGCGCGTGGTGGTGGTCAAAATCGCCGACCGCCTGCACAACATGCGCACCCTGGAGCACCACCGTCCAGAGAAGCAGAAGGAGATCTCCAAGGAGACCCTGGAGATCTATGCACCCTTGGTCCACCGGCTGGGCATGGATGTGGTCAAGACGGAGCTGGAAGACCTCTGCTTCCGCTACCTCTATCCCAAGGACCACGCTGAACTGGTGAAATCGCTGGAGGAAGAAGCTCCAGAACGCAAAGAGTACGTAGAAAGAACCTGTGAAATTCTACGCACCACCATGAAGGCGCGAGGCGTCGACTGCGAGGTCACCGGTCGGGTCAAGCACCTGTACAGTATCTTCAAGAAGCTCCAGAAGCGCGAACGGCAGGACCTGGAGGGACTCTACGACCTTCTGGCCTTCCGCATCATGGTGCCCGACCGCGACCAATGCTATGTGGTATTGGGCTTCGTGCATGCCGAGTTCATTCCGGTAAAAGCACGTCTTAAGGACTATATTGCCGTACCCAAGCCCAACGGCTACCAATCCCTTCACACGACGGTATTTGGACCCGATCACCAGATGATCGAAGTGCAGATTCGTACCGCGGCCATGCATCGGGTGGCGGAAACAGGTATCGCCGCGCACTGGCGCTACAAAAATGGGCGTCTCGCAGTCTCCAACCAGCAGCTGGAGGATGCCGCCCGACTGCGTGGCTTCATCCAGATCGCCCGGGACATCGAGGATCCCGCCGACTTTATGGATGCCGCCCGCTCTGATTTGGCGGCCACCATCCATGTCTTCACCCCCCAGAAGGACATCATCCTCCTTCCGGAGAAGTCCACCGCCCTGGACTTCGCCTACTATGTCCATACCGAGGTGGGACACCGCGCCCAAGGTGCCAAAGTCAACGGACGCCTTGTTCCGCTAAAGACAGAATTGCATCCGGGGGACAGCGTCGAGATCGTCACCCACGCCGACTCCAAGCCCTCGCGGGAGTGGCTGTCCTGGGCCCACACCCACCGCGCCATGGAGAAAATCCGGCGCCGCCTGCGTGAACAGCTCACCGACACGGAGACGCCCTGGGGCCAAAAGGTACTGGACGTGGCGCTCGGCAAATTGGGATCCTCGTACAAAAAGGTCCAGGCAGATCCGGCCGTCGCGGAACGCCTGAAGCTGGGTGGCCATGCCAGCCTGGAAGACCTCGCCAGTGCCGTTGCTGTAGGCCGCGTGGCCCCCGGCGAAGCGGCCCGGCTCCTGGTGACCCAGCCCGCGCCGGTGGTTGCCCCCTCCCCCTTCGGCGCGCTCATGCAGCGCCTCCGCAAGCCGACGGAAAACGCCATCGTCGTCAGCGGGCAGACCGACATCCTCGTGGACTATGCCCGTTGTTGTTCGCCGATGAAAGGCGAACCCATTGTGGGCTACATCACCCGTGGCCGGGGCCTTTCCGTCCACCGCAGCGACTGCACCATGGTCAAAGGGCTGGACGCCGATCGCTTTGTAGCGGTGACCTGGGACGGCAGCTCCAAAACGCAACACCAGGGCGTGCTGCGGCTCACCGCCGAGGACCGCCCCGGCCTTCTGGCGGACATCTCCAGCCTCTGTGCAAATGCACATATCAACCTGTGGCGCGCGGACGTGCGGGCGCAGGGAGACCGGGCCATCTGTGATCTCGGAATCAGCGTGAACGACGTGGTACATCTCGCAGAGATCACCCGGAAGCTCAAAGCGGTGAAGGGCGTGATCAGCGTGGAGCGGGCGGGCTGAAAGGGCCCCCTTCCTGCACAGGAGTCAACTGCGCGGGCGCACATGCACACTCGTTCAAGGTTCTTCCCAGCATATACAGAAATTCAGATTTCCAGCTTGCAAGGGAACGCTCGTTCAGCTAAAGGGGTGTTCATGGAACCACTCACTCCTCGTCAACGTGAAGCGCTCGATTTCTTCATTGCCTTCGAAGATCAGCGGGGTATCCCGCCCACTCTCCGCGAGATGGGTGAGGCTCTCGGCATCCGGTCTACCAACGGTGTCGCTGATCTTCTGAAGCAGCTCCTCAAAAAGGGCTACTTGGAGCGTGCGGGGGATCCCCGCTCCTCCCGCAGCCTGCGGGTGTCCAACCGCACCCGGGGCGGCTTCCGCACTCAAGCCACGGTGGCCGTGCCCGTTCTGGGCCGGGTTGCCGCAGGCTCTCCACTGTTGGCGGAAGAAAACTACGCGGGGGCAATGCACATCGACAGTGCGATGATGCCTCACGATGGTCCGGTCTTCGCCCTGGTGGTCACCGGCAACTCGATGATTGAGGACGGCATCCTCGACGGCGACTACGTCTTCGTGCGCCAGCAGGCCACGGCGCGTGCGGCGGACATCATCGTCGCCCTGGTGGATGGCGAAGCCACCGTGAAGCGCTTCTTCCAGGAAGGCGGAATGGTCCGCCTGGAGCCCGCTAACGCCGCTATGAAGCCGATTATCGTGGACCCCACGCGCAATTTCCAGATCGTGGGCCTCGTGGTCGGAGTCTATCGCCGCATCCGGGTCTAGGGTGGACGCGCCACGGCGGCGCCCCGGACTTCGGGTAGAGGTCGGCATCAACCTGGTCCTTCTGACCGTGGTTGTTGCCGCGTTGAACCTGGGCATCTTCCTGATCGTCGGTCAGCGAGACCGCCTCCATGCGGGGCTCCCCCTGGCCGAACAAAGCGCCCATCTTGTGGCCGCCCAGCTCGCGCTCGGGGGGACCGGCAGCTACGCAACCACCCTTGCGGAGGCGCAGAAGGCCGGCCTTGGCGAGCTTAGCCTTTTTGCTCCTTCGGGGCGCCTGATCGCGGGAGTCTCCACCGCCGCACCGGATGAGCTGGGCGCCGTGCTCAGCACCCGCCGCCCTGAGAGCCGCATGGTCGACGGAGAGGTGCAGGTGCTGCAGCCCGTGGGTGGGCCGGGCCGACCGAACGCAGTTCTACTGCTTCGCAGCCCGGATATCGATGGAAGTTCCAGCCTGTGGACCATCGCCCTGCTGCATGTGTCGCTCTCGGCACTGGCGGTTTTGCTCTTCGGTGCCATTCTCTTCCAGCGCAGCCTCCTGGTGCCCATGGAGCGCCTGCGACAAGCCGCCGCCGCCATCGCGCGGGGGGAGACCGGGGCGGAGATTTCTGAAGATGCCCCCGCCGAGCTGGCCGAGCTGGCCGCCTCGCTCAACCAGCTCTCGGCCGCCCTCGCCCGCTATCAGGAGCGCACCCGAAGCCAGCTCACCCACCTGGAGGCCACCAACGCCGAGCTGCGCACCGCCCAGGATGCTTTGGTACAAACCGAGAAATTGGCGAGTGTGGGCCGCCTGGCCGCCGGCCTCGCCCATGAGCTTGGCAACCCCCTCACCGCCGTGCGCGGCTACCTCGCACTGCTGAAGATGGAGGCCCCCGGCAACACCGAGACGGCCGAGGTGCTCGCCCGCTGTCAGACGGATGTCGAGCGGATGCACGGTATTCTCCGCGATCTCCTTGATTTTTCCAGGCCGGGAGGTGGCATTTTCACCCGCGTGTCACTCCATCATCTGCTGGAGGAGGCCGCCCGCAGTGTCCGCCACCAGCCTGCCTTCCGCTCTATCCGTCTTCAGGTAGAAGCCCCAGTAGATGTACATTTTTCGGCGGATCCCAACCGCATGCACCAGGTGATCCTCAACCTGTTGCTCAACGCCGCCGAGGCCGGGTCCACCCGCATCGACCTGACCGGAGAAGTGAAAGATGGCGAGCTCCTGCTGCGTTGTATCGACAACGGCCACGGAATCCATGCCGAGCAGCTCCCCCGTCTTTTTGAGCCCTTCTACACCACCCGTCCCCCTGGCGCCGGCACCGGCTTGGGTCTGGCCGTGGTGCAGCAGGTCATCCGCCAACACCAGGGGCGGATTCAGGTGGAGAGCCAGCCCGAACGTGGGTCTACTTTCATCATTACGCTCCCCCTTGCGCCTGGGCCACCGCTATCGGGTGGTTAGTTAAGACCCGGTGTCTGAGTCTCTTCCCCAACTGCGCGCCCTCCTTCGCCGCTACGCTGCCCGCGAGCGGCACATGCTGCTGCTGCGCTCTCTGCTCCTCGGACTGGCGACCGCCTGTACCTCCGCCTCCATCCTGCTTCTTGCCGTAAATCTGGGCTGGGTACGTCCCCATACGGTGGTCCCCTGGCTGGCGGCCCCCACCCTGTTGACGCTTGGCGCAAGCCTCTGGGCCCTGCGCGGCTGGCGTCAGGCCGCCGACCTGCGACGTCAGGCCGGTGCAGCGGAGAGCCGGCTTCCGCAGCTACAAGGTAGTCTCCTCACGGTTCTTGATCGCTGGGATCGCGCCGCCTCCCCCGGACTGCTGCAGCTCGCCGCCGAGCTGGCACGTGCCGAAGTGTCGAAGCTACCACCCGGCCACCTTTGGCCTTCCACCATCCTGAAACCCGCGCGGAATCTGTTTTTTTTGAGTATGTGCGTCCTCGTACTGCTCAGCCTGCTCCTTCCCGCCGGCCCGGCCGAGGCCATCGCGCGGCTTTTTGCCTCTCCCCAACCGAAAACTCAGGTTCAAACGAACACTGCTGGTCCGCGCGTCTTGGTGGGGGACATCAACCTTCGCTACCTCTACCCCACCTACACCGGCCTTCCCGCCTTGGAGGTCACCAATTCCAACGGCGAGGTGCACGCGCCGCCGGGTACGCGCGTCGAGTTGCGCGCCCGCAGTGCCGACCGCTTTGATCAGGCCGCCCTTCAACTGGACGAGGCCCCCCCCATTCCCGCCGAACTGCTGGACGGACGCCAGGTGAGTGGTTCTTTCGATGTTGTTCAAAACGGAATCTGGAGAATCCTTTTCGACGACCAGCGCTCCCCCGACTATCGCATCGTGGTGGAGCCTGACCTGCCTCCTGATGTCGTGGTGCAAAGCAGCGGTCAGCGCTACTCCTTGGGCTCCGACCAGCCGATCTCCCTGCCCTGGCGCGCACGCGATGACTACGGCCTGGAGCGGGTCGTGGTACAGATCAAGGAGAAGGGCAAAGCCGCCCGCGAGAACGTCGTTCTCACCCCGGTCGGGCACCCGCGCGAGCTGGGCGAGCGCCTGAAGCTTAGCCCCGCGGATCTGGGCCTTTCCCCTGGGTCTTCGGCCACCCTTCGCGTCGGCGCCTGGGACAACGACGCCGTCTCCGGCTCCAAAGCGGGCTGGTCCGCCCCCATCGAAATCGAGGTTCTGGGCCCGAACGGTACCGCTCCCCAGCTCGCAAAATGGCGGGAAGCCCTGCGTGATGCGCTGGTGGACACCCTCGCTCCCTTCCTGCTGGACGACGCGCCCCCCATTCAGGCGGCCGCCGAGGCCGACACCTGGAGTACCACCGCCCGCGCCCGCTACAAGCAGGTGGACCTGCTGATCTCCCAGCGCAGCAATGGTCCCGATGCAAAGCTGCTCAAAGATCTGAATGAGCGGCGATCGGCCTTCTTCGGCTTCCTGAGCTCCTTGGAGCGGAGTGTGGGCATTGCGCTGCCGCCCAAAGACCAGGCCGAGCTGGCCCACCTCCAGACCGAACATGTTGCGGGTCTGGAAGATACCATTCTCTACCTGGATCTTCTGGTCCAGGCCGAAGCCATGCGCAGTCTGATGGAGCTGCTGGAGCAGCTCCGCACCGAGGCTGACGAGCTGAACACCGAGGCGCAGAGCCTGACTGCACCCGCCCTCCAGGCCCGACTGGCCCAGGTGGAGCGTCTGCTGGACGCGGTTCAAGAACGTGCGCCCAAGCTGCAAGACAAAGAAGCGAAGGACTTTCTGGAGAGCCGTATCCAACAGGTGCGCAACCGAATGGAGCAGACCCGCCGCTCTGCCGCCGCCGGGGACATGGAGTCGGCCCGCGAAAAAATGGGCCAGGTGGCGTCCGAAATCCAGGACATGGTCCAGGGTTTTGAGGAGCTGCAGCGCCGGGGCAAGAGCCGCTCCTCGGAAGTCTCCAATGCGATGCAGGAGCTACGCGAGGAGTTGGAAAAACTCGCGGGGGAGCAGGCGGATTTGAAAAACCGCACCGAGCAGGCCCGCAAGCGCTTCGGCAGCGACATGGATCAGGCCGTCAAGCAGTGGGAGGAGCTGGAAAGTCAGGCGGACAAGCTGGCCCAACGTGCCGGCCAGCTCTCCGAGGAGAACTCCCAGTCCGTCGCCTCAGGCGCGCTGGATGCCGCCCGCCAGGACACCCGCGGCCTCTCCGACTCGGTGCGCGCCCGCAACCTGGACGTGGCGCTCCAGCGGGCAATGGACGCCGAGTCTTCTCTACAAGCCGCGGAAAACCGTGCGAAGATGGCGGAGCGCTTTGGGGAAAACAGTACAGCCTTACGTCAGCAGCTCTCCTCAGCCCGGCAGCAGGCCACCCGCCTCCGTCAGCAACTGGAACAGCTCGCCGAGCAGCGCTCCGCCAGCTCTCCCGAGCTGCAGCAGGCCCTCCAGCAGCTTGCCGGAGAGCAGCAGCAGCTCTCCGAAAAAATCGGCGAAGCCGGGCAGCGGGCGGAGCAAGTGGGGCAGCAACTCCCGATCCGCTCCCCGGGCCTGAAAGAAGGCATGGACCAGGCAACTGAGCAGAGCAAACGTGCAGGCGAAGCGATGCAGGAGGGGGATCCCACCGGCGCGCAGGGAGGCCAGCAGGCCGCTGAGGACGGCCTTCAGCAAGCCCAGCAGGCGCTCAAGGACGCTCAGGAGCGCATGCGCCAGCTCCAGCAGGCCAGCTCGGGCGGCCAGCCGGGGGAAGAGGAGGAGGGAGAAGGACAGGGAGAAGCTGGAGAAGGGGAAAGCACAGAGGACGCTCAGTTGGAGCTACCCACCCCCGAGCAATTCACGACGCCCGAGGAGTACCGGCGTGCCCTTCTGGAGGGCATGGAGGGGGAGGTTCCCGAGGAATATCGTTCCATGAACAGGCGGTATTATGAAGAACTTGTCCGCCAATAGGCTGGCCGCATTTCTGGCCCTGGCCTTCTGCATTCCGGCCCTGGCATCGGAAGCGCGAGAAGGTTTGGCCTGTCTGGACCGCTACGACATCGCCTGCGCCCAAAAAGCGCTGGAGGATTCAAGCTCTGGGACTGAGGCGGATCTTTTGAGAGCCCAGCTCGATTTTCACCTCGGAAATTTCGATGCGGCGGCAGAAGCTATCGGAAAACTCGAATCGGAAATGGGCGGCCAGGAGTCTTTCAAGGCCGACCTGGGCCTGTACCGCAAGACCGCCTCCGCCACCTCCGGCTTTCAGACCCTGACCCGGGATGACATCACTCTGCAGTTCCTGCCGGGTGTGGATCAGGTGATGCTGGACGAAGCGGTGGAGACCCTGGCGGCCTCCCGCACCCATATCGGCACGCGCCTCGGCGGCACCCCGCCCGGCGGCATCCGCATGGAGATCTATCCTTCCATCCAGCGCTTTACCGATGCCTCCGGCTTGCCCGCCTCTGCCGTACGCACCACCGGCGTCATCGCCCTGTCCAAGTGGACGCGCCTTCTACTCACCTCCCCCCGCGCACTCGGCAAGGGCTATGCCTGGAAGGACACCGTCGCCCACGAGTACACCCACTATATTGTTGCGTGGCGCACGCGGGACCGCGCCCCAGTGTGGTTACAGGAGGGAATTGCACGTTCCCATGAGCTTTTTTGGCGAGGCGACGGTCGCTTTGAGCTCTCTCCCAACAGCCAGTCCCTTCTGGCCGAAGCGCTAAAGGATGACAGCTTTGTGCCGCTGGAGAAGATGCACCCCTCCATCGCCTTCCTCCCCTCGGCCCGTGAAGCCGCCCTGGCTTATGCCCAGGTAAGCACCATGATGGTCTACCTGGAACAGGTGTCCGGTCGCGACGCTGTCTCCCGGGTGCTGGACAAGGTGCGTGACGGTGCAACGGCGGAACAGGCCGTTGCAGACGTGGGCGCCGGCGGCGACATGGACGCCTTTTTAGCAGGTTGGAAGACGATGTTGCGCGGCATGGGCCTGATCCAGCAGAAGCTGGCCGCCATGCCCACCGCCGTCGATCCGGGCCAGAACGCCTACGACCTGGACCCGCTCCTGGCGCAGCGCAAAGATCTCGCCTCCCATGCCCGCCTGGGCGACCTGCTCTTGGAGCGCAACCACCCCCAAGCCGCCCTGGTGGAGTACCAGCGGGCCATGCCCCCGGATGAGCCACCTTCGCCCATGGTTTCCGTCAAAATGGCCGAGGCGCTTGGCGCCCTGGGACGGGGGGAGGAAGCGCTCGCAATCCTGAAGCGCTCGGTCCAGGACTATCCTGAGTATGCCGAAACCCGGACCGCACTGGCCAGGCGCCTGCTCGCCGCCGGAAACCGTACGGACGCGTTGGTGCAGTACCGCGCCAGCGCCGACATTGATCCCTTTGACTCTGCTGTACAAGCTGCCCTTGCCGACCTCTACGCCGCCACCGGCAACACCCGTCTGGCCGACCGGCACGGGGGCTACCGGCGTATCCTCGAAGCAGGCGGCCTCCCCCTGGAGACCCGATGACCGATGACGTAGCGCTGCTTTCCCAGCTCAAGCAGCTTCGCCGCTCCCTGGAAACCCAACTTTCCAAGCGGATTGTAGGCCAACAGGACGTGATCGAGCAAATGCTGATCGCGCTGTTCTCCCGGGGCCATTGCCTGTTTATTGGCGTACCCGGTCTGGCCAAGACGCTGCTGGTCAACTCCCTGGCCTCGGTGGTGGGACTGCGCTTTGGCCGCATCCAATTCACCCCCGACCTGATGCCGGCCGACATCACCGGCACCGAGGTGATCGAAGAGGATCGCGGAACCGGCAAGCGCGAGCTACGCTTTTTGCCCGGCCCCATCTTCACCAACCTGCTGTTGGCCGATGAGATCAACCGCACCCCGCCCCGCACCCAGGCCGCCCTTCTGCAGGCCATGCAGGAGAGCCGGGTCACCGCGGGGGGGCGAACCCTGCCGCTCGAAGCGCCCTTTCTGGTCTTCGCCACCCAGAACCCCATCGAGCAGGAGGGCACCTACCCCCTGCCCGAAGCGCAGCTCGACCGCTTTATGTTCGCGATCGACGTGGGCTATCCTTCGGAGGCCGAGGAGATCGCCATCGTGGAGCGCACCATCGGGCCCGAGCCGGAGCCACTGGAGCCGGTGCTGGATCGGGACACCTTGATGGCGATCCAGGCGATGATCCGCCGCATGGCGGCCCAGCCCAGCGAAGAAGTGGTGCGGACGGCGGTCCGACTGGCACGCAGCAGCCGCCCCGGGCCCGAGGCCCCGGAGGTGATCCGCCGCTATGTCCAGTGGGGCGCCGGACCACGCGCCTCCCAATTCCTGGCCTTGGGAGCCTGTGCGAAGGCCGCCCTGGATGGCCGTCCAGTACCCTCGCGTGCCGACGTCCTCGCGGTTGCCGCACCAGTGCTCCAGCACCGTCTGGTCCTGAACTTCACCGCCGAGGCCGAGGGCATTCGCGCCCGCCGCGTGGTCGAAGACCTGCGACGTGAGCTGGAGCGACGGACCTGAGCCTCCCTCCTGCCAGCTCCCAGCTCCTGGAGCGTGTCCGCCACCTGCACCTACGCGCACGTCAGGTGGTGGCGGGCCTGCAGCAGGGCAGTCGTCGCAGCCTTCGGCTGGGGCACGATATGGAATTCGCGGACTACAAGCCCTATACGCCGGGTGACGGTCTGCGCGACCTGGACTGGAAGGTCTACGGTCGCAGCGACCGCCTGGTCGTGCGCCGCTACCAGGCCGAGACGGAAATGTCCGCCACGATTTTGTTCGACGCATCTGCGGACCTTGCCTCCACACCCGAAAAGTTTCAGCAGGCTCAACTCCTGTGTGCGACATTGGCATGGTTTTTGCATGTAGAGCGGGAGCCCGTGGGTCTGGCCGTCGGTGCAGGAGAAGGAGCCCTTCAAAGCTGGATCCCTCCCCGGAGTGGCGCAGCCCATGCCGGCCGCATCCTCCACACCCTTGCGTCCGTGCGCGCCGCCGGTCGGGCCGACCTCTCCCGCTGGCTTTCGCAGATCGGCGACCGATTGCGTCCACGTTCGCTTCTGTTGATCGTGGGAGATTTTGCGGAGGAACCCGCATCCTGGTCCAGCGCTCTGGATGCGATGGCCCGACGCCGGGTGGACCTGCGCGCCTTCCAGATCTTCGATCGCCGCGAGGCAGACCTGGATTTTGCGCAACCTCTGCGCTTTTTCTCTCCCGAAGGTGGCGACCGCCTGCCGCTGGACCCCGTCTCGCAGCGTCCGCTTTTTCAGCAGGAGGTGGCCCACTTTTTTGAGGAAGTGGACGAAGTGGTGCGCAGCCGAAAGGGGCACCGGTACTTGGTGGAGGCCCGCGCCGATCTGGTGCCCATCCTCTCGCGCTTCATCCGCGGGGCGCCGTGACCTTTTCCCTCCTTGCTCCTGCCGTACTCGCGCTGACCGTCCTGGTCGCAGGCCCCATCCTTGCGCACCTGACCCGTCGGCAGCCCACCGAAATGCAGACCTTCGGGCTGATGTTTCTGCTGGAGCGGATGAAGCGCCGCGTGGAGCGCCGCCGCCGGGTCCACGACCTGCTCCTGTTGCTGCTTCGGGTGCTGGTGCTTCTGCTGGTGGTGGCCGCCGCCGCGCGCCCCGAGCTGCGCCTGCCGGAGAGCGCCGTGAGCTTCGGCGGCACAGGGCGGGTCGTGGTGGTCTTGGACAACTCCCTCTCCATGGATCAGCGGAAGGACGCCGACTCCCTCTTGAGCCTTGCGCGCGCCGACGCCGCCGCCACCCCTGCGGGCCCTTCCCGAGGGGGTACAGGTGGCGTTGATTACGGCCGGCGGCGTGCCTGCCCTGGTCAGCGGCTTGAACCTGGATCATGAGCTGACCGCTGCCCTGGTAGAGGAGCAGCCCCAGAGCTCCCTGGGCACCGACCTGCGCGGTGCCTTTCAGATCGCACGCGAGCTGCTGGGCGAAACGCCAGGGGAGATCCTGGTCTATACGGACGAGGCGGGCCCCGGCAACCTGGAGCGCTGCGCCGAAGACCTCGCCTGGCTACAGGAGCGTGGCAGCGCCATCCTCCCGCGCATTTTTGCCCCGGCAGTCCGGCGGAATATTGTTCCCATCGCGGCCGAATACGGCGACGGCATGGAGGGCGGAACCGTCTCGGTGAAGCTGCTGAACTACGGGCCGGACCCCCGCGAAGTGGCCGCCACCGTCGCGCTCCCCGACGGCAGCCCCATCACCGTGTTTTTGGAGCTTCCCGGTGCCGGAGAGCAGCCCGGCGTGGCCGAGGGTCGCATCACCGTCCCCCGGCAGGTTGCGGGAGGGGTGGCCACTCTGTCCATCGAGGACCCCGATCTTCCCCTGGACAACCACTACTATTTCCACCTGCCCCGTATCGGCGCCAGCCGGGTGCTGGTGGTGGACGGCGAGCCCGGCTCGACCCCCACCACCTCCGAGGTCTACTTTCTGGAGCGGGCCCTCGCCCCCTTTCGGGGCGCCGGGGTCGCGGTGGACGTCGTTGCACCTTCGGGGATTTCCACCTTGGATCCTCAGAAGCACCGCGTGGCCTTTGTGGCCAACGTCGGCGATCCCGGGCTGGTTGCCGGTGCGCTGGTGAACTTCGTGCGCGAGGGTGGCGGTCTCTTCCTGTCTATGGGACGCAACATAAGTCCAGCACGCTACAATTCTACACTCGGCTCCATTCTTCCCGCCGAGCTGCTGCCGGCCGAGCGCCTGCTCTCTTCCGATGAGGTACCGGGTGCCCGGCTCGCCCTCCCGGACAGCAGCCAGCCCCTGTTCCGCCCCTTCGAGCGCAGCGGCATTGAGGGTTTTGGCCGGATCCGCCTCTGGTCGGCGATGGGTTTAGCGCCCTACAACGACAGCAATACCGTTTCCACGCTGCTGCGCAGCACCGGCGGGCAACCGGCCCTGGTGAGCATCCAGGTGGGCAGTGGCCGGGTCGTGCTGTGGACCTCCAGCATCGACCGCGACTGGAGCAATCTTCCCCTCCAAAGTATCTATGTCCCCTTCATCCAACGCCTGACCTCCTGGATGGGAGGCGATGTGGGCGGCGCGGTGGACCGCAGCACCGGCGAGGCGGGAAGCCCCCTCAGGATTTCTGTAAGGCGCGCTACAGAAGCAGAAGTGACCGGCCCGGACGGACATTTTCAGGAGGTCAGTCGCGAGCTGGACGCGCTGAGCTTCACCCCCAGCCAACCCGGCCCCTACGCCGTGGTGGCTGCGGGCGGCCCCCCGCTGGCCTGGGCAGCGGTGAATGTGCCGCAGGCCGAGACCGACGTGCGCAGCAGCACCAGCCTACAGCAAGCGCAGCTCGCCTCTCTACCGGACCGCCTCCAGAGAAAAATTTCGCTCACTCCCTATCTTCTTGCCGCGGCCCTCCCCCTGATTCTGGGGGCTGCATTGCTCGGAGGCCGCCGTGTTGCCTGAAGCTCCCAGCCGCCGTGCCCTGCTCGCTCTCGGGGCAGGACTCCTCCTTCCCCGCCGGGCTTTCGCTCTGGGCGAGGCGTCTGAGGTGGACATCGCGGAGCTGGTGCTGCCCTCGGGCACCAACACCACCCCGGACGCCTGGAGCGGCCTGCTTTTTGAGCTGATCCAGACCACCTCGGTGGAGGCCGTGCCCCGCGCCGTACAGCTCGCCCCCGACGACCCCGCTCTCTTTCAGCACCCTATCGCCGTACTTTCCGGCAGCGGCACTCTGCCCGCACTTTCAGAGCGCGCCATTGAGCAGCTCTCCCGCTACCTGACCTACGGCGGCTTTTTGATCGCCAACGACAGCAGCGGCCTGATGGACAGCCCCTTCGACCGCAGCCTCCGCGAGCTGGTCCGTCGTACCCTGCCCAATCGCTCGCTCCAGGTATTACGCTCGGATCACTCCGTCTATCGCTCCTTTTTCCTCCTCGACCGCCCTGCCGGGCGGGTGGCCAACTACCGCACACTGGAGGGGGTGGAGCTGGGCACCATGCACCCGCTGGTCTACAGCCGCGACGACCTCGCGGGGGCCCTGGATCGCTATCCGGATGGCACCTTCCGGAACGCCTGCAGCCCGGAAGGAGAGCTGCAGCGCCGGGAGGCGGTCAAGACCGCCATCAATCTGATTATGTACGCCCTCACCTCCAATTACAAACAAGATCAGGCCCATGCCAAGGAGTTGTTGCGGCGCCAGCAACTACTTCGGGGAGCGCGCTGATGTGGGACTGGCTGATCGGGGGCTGCTGCGGCACGGGAGGCGTCCTCCATTTTACGACGGACGTACAGTGGCTTGGGGTGGCGGCACTGGTCCTGGCGGCGGCGTGGGTGTTGGCCTGGCTCTTGCCACGTCAAGAGGGACCTTCGACGGCCAACCGGCTTGCGGAGCTGGGCAGCCTTGCATTCGGCCTGGGTCTGGTGCTGTGGATGCTCAGCGGTGCCACCTGGATCCAAGAGGGAGAACGTAGGGAGAAAGGTCGCTTTGTGGCTCTGGTGGACAACAGCCGCTCCATGGCCGTGACCGGCGAGCAGGGGCCACGCTCGCGGGCCGTCGCAGAAATTCTGGCGCAGATGCCGGATGCGGAAGTCTTCCATTTTGGCGACGCCCTGCGCAGTGGCATGCCGACGAGCTTCGATGCTCCCGATAGCGACCTGGGTGGCGCACTGTCCTCCCTCTCTCAGCGTTTTGCCGGGGAACGCCTGGAAGGTCTCGCCATCCTGACCGATGGGATCGACCGCTCCGGCCTGCGGCGCCGCTTCAAAAATGAGGTGGATGCTCCCCTACCCCGCATCGGCGGGCCGGTGACCGTCTACCAGATCGGCGAGCGGGGCGAGCGCGTGGACGTGGCGGTGCGCGCGGTGCGCTCGGGCGGTTTTGCCTTCATTCACACGCCCTTTCACATCGACGTGGATGTAGAGGCCCACGGCTGGAACGGCAACAGCCTGCCGGTGAGCCTGTCCCGCGACGGGCACCCGGAGGGCACCCGCACCGTCAGTCTGGACAAAGATGGACGGGGAACGGTTCGTTTTGAGGTCAGTGCCGACGAGGACGGTCGCTACATCTACGAGGCCGCCGTCCCCGTGGTCTCCGGCGACGCCATCCCCTCCAACAACAGCGCCGCCCTGGCGGTGCGCATGGTGCGCGACCGGGTGCGGGTGCTGCAGGTGTGTGGCGCCCCCTCCTGGGACCAAAAATACCTCCGGCTCTTTCTCAAGGAAGACCCTGGGGTAGACCTGATCTCCTTCTTCATCTTGCGCACCAACGCGGACATGGGCTCGGGCTATATGCCCGAGGAGCTGTCGCTGATCGAGTTCCCCTACGAGCAGCTCTTTCAAGAGGAACTCAAGAGCTTTGACCTGGTGATTCTCCAGAACTTCGACTACCAACCCTACTTCCATGGCAAGGCGAAGGTGCTGCTGCAGAACATCGCCGACTATGTGCGCGCCGGAGGCGCCTTGGTGATGCTGGGGGGAGATCGGAGTTTTGACCTGGGAAGCTACGCTGGGACGCCCATCGCCGAGGTGCTCCCGGTGCGGCTCGGCGTGCCCGGCGAGCCGGTGGATCTGCTGGAGTTCCGCCCCAACCTGACGACCGTCGGGGCCCGCCACCCCATCACCCAGCTCGCACCCGAGACGGCCGACAACGAGGCGGCATGGAGCCGATTGGCAAGCTTCTACGGGGTGAACCTCTCGGTCGGAGCGGCGGAGGGTGCCGCCGTGCTGCTGGAGCACCCTCAGCTCAAAGATGCGGATGGAAAGCCCCTTCCGGTGCTGGCGGTCGGCGCCTACGGGTCGGGCCGCAGCATGGCACTCATGGGCGACTCCTCCTGGCGCTGGTTTTCGGGAGAAGCGGGCGAAGGACGTGGCAACCAGGCCTACCTGCGCTTCTGGAAAAACGCCATGCGCTGGCTGATGGGGGATCCTCAGGATCGCCCGGTCACCGTAGAGCTGGCGCGGGAGAACTACCAGCAGGACGAGACGGTGCGCATCGTTGTCCGCACGCGCGATGTCGCAGCGGGACCGCTGGTAAACAGCATGATCAAGGCCACGATTGAGGGACCGGATGGCAGCCGGTCTCTCAGTGCCACCACGCGGGAGGACGGCGTGGCCGTTCTGGAGCTGACCGCCGGGCGGCGCGGTGCCTGGCGGGTGCGGGTGGAGGCCACCGACGCCGCCGGTGTGGCCCTGGGCGAAGCGCGCAGCGCATGGGCCGTCACCAACCGTGATCCTGAGCTGAACGAAGTGGAGCCCGATGCTGACTTTCTTCAGCAGCTCGCCGAGCGTACCAGTGGCCGCTATGTGCCCCCCGGCAGCTTCACTGAGCCCCTGCGGGATCCCCTCTCCGGCCGCACCGTCCGCGATCGGAAGGAGACCCCCCTGGGCACGGCCCCATTGGTTCCGTTGTTGGCGGGAATCTTGCTCTCTACAAGTTGGTGGTTACGACGGAAGGGTGGCTATCGCTAGGCCGCCGGTGTAGACTGAAGGCGGAGGATGGAGATGCTGAGCCTGCTGTTGCCGCTGGCCCTTGCCGGAGAGGCTGCACGCTGTGTAGCCACCTGGACGGGCGCCCAACCGGGCTGCGGCGTGGGCGAGCGCTTCCTGGTGGAGGGCACCGGTGCCAACCTGAAAGCCGCGGAGAAAGCGGCACACGAGCAGTTGACCCAGGTGCTTGAACTCTACGCCGCGGCCCGCATGGCCGCCACCCCCCTGCTGACGCCGGAGGCCTACGCCGCGTGCAGCAGCCTGGCCGCCGAGAGCCACCTGAGCTGTTTTCCCGAGCCCGAGCTCAAAGAAACACAGTTCTGCTTTGTGGTCTTCAACGAGAAGGAGTGCTGGACCGGAGAGGTGTTGAACCTGGAGGATACGGCCTGGCGCACCCTGGAGCGCGGCCGAAAAGACATGTGCGCCCGGTCAGATGCCTGGCTGGAACAGCAGGCCTATCAGGACGTGGCCCTGCGCCGCGCCCGCTGTGCCGCGCTCTGTGAGGAGCGCACCCGCGTCACCTGTCCGCCGTGAGGGGCCTGCGTATCCTCATCCTCGTGGTCGTCGCACTGCTCTACCTCCGTGTGATGCAGGCGCCGTTTGTCTACGATGACAAAATCGAAGTGGTTGGAAATCCGACCATTCGGGTGTTGACGAACTGGCAGGCAGTCGCCACCTATAATTTCAGTCGGCCCCTGCTCATCGCCTCCTATGCCGTGAATTGGTGGTGGTCTGGCCTGGAATCCTGGAGCTACCATCTTCTTTCTCTGGGGATCCACCTCCTCAATACCATGCTTGCGCTCAGCCTCAGCCGCCGGCTGATGCCTGTGGCCACGGCGACCCTGGCCACCGTGGCTTGGGCCGTCCACCCCATGCTGATCGAGAGTGTAACCTACATTACAGGTCGGTCGGACGCCCTCTGTGCCACCTTCTGGCTGCTCGCCATGATCGGATGGACCGACCATGTGCGCGGCCAGTCCGGACGCGCCCTCGCGCTGGTCGCGCTGGCCGGCGGGCTGATGACCAAAGAGGTCGCGGTGGCGCTACCGTTGGCGCTTTTGGCCCTGGAACACCACCTTCGTGGTGCCATTCGCTGGCGGGACCACCGCTGGATTTGGGGCCTGGGCGCAGCCGCCCTTTTGGTGCGACTGGCGGCCTATGGCCTTCCACGCGGAGAGGTGGATCGCAGCATTTTTCTGCAGGCGGGCACCCAGGCCGAGGTGTGGCTGCGCAGTGTACAGCTCTGGCTCCTTCCCGTGGGACAGTCGATCCTGCATGATCATCCTGCTGTATTAGGACCAGAGACCCTGGGCGCCTTGCTCTTATGGGGTGCAATCGGGGCGCTGGCGTGGCGGCGCGGCGGGCTGATGGCGCTGGGACTGGCGCTGTGGGTGCTGCCGCTCCTCCCGGCATCGGTGGTACCGCTGAAGGAGACCATGGCCGAGCACCGGAGCTACCTCTCCGGATTGGGTCTGATCTGGGCATTGTGCAGCTTTTTACCGGCGTGGGGGCCAAGAAAGCCTGCGTGGATTGTTTCCCTGCTCCTGATCCCCCTGCTGGCCGGAAGCACCCTGCTGCGCAACGAGGTCTGGCGCGATGAAGTCACCCTTTGGCAGGATGCGGCTGCAAAAAACCCTGATAGCGTGGATGCCGCCTACGGCGCGGCCGACGCGCTGCGGCTCGCGCAGCGCTGGTCGGCGGCCCAGGCCGGCTTTGAGCGGGTGACGACCATGAAGGCGGACCACCTGGATGCGCGGATCAACCTGGGGATCACACTCGCCGAGCAGGGCAGGGCGGCCGAGGCCGAGCAGGCCTGGCTGGCCGCGCTGCGCATTCAGCCCCGTAGCTGCGCCGCCCACAACAACCTGGGAGCCCTGGCCCGCCGACAGGGCAAGCTGCGGGTGGCGATCGCCTCCTACCAGAACAGCATGACCTGGTGCCCCGATGATCCCATTGCCCAGCTTGCGCTCGGGGATCTCTTCTATGACGAGGGCGATCCTGAAAAATCGCGCTACCACTATCGTCGCTACCTTGCTGTGGATCCCGACGGTCCCGCCGTCAAGCGGGTGCAGAACCGGCTCCGACTGCTCGACCTCTGAGGGCCGCTGCGCAAAGCGCGGTCCCCCCCTTTTCGCCGTCGTAGCCGTGTATACCCTTTCCCGTCGCCCTCAGGGGAAGTTTCCCAGCCGGGTCTCAGGATAGAAAATGGCATTCTATGACTTCTTTCTCGGTGGTGCGCGCCAACTACAGGCCCACATCACCCGCCTGTCCAACCGCAACACGCAGGCGGACGACCGCGAAGCCTCCGCGCGCTGGCTGTCTGAAAAAGGTACGGATGAAGCCATCTATGGCATGTTTCGCCGCTTCGATCTTCAGGTAGAGCACATGCTGAAGGATCGGAACGAGAAAGAGCTGGTGGTGGACCTGCTGGTCACCCATGGCGCCAAGGCCGCCGACCAGGCGCGCAAATTCGCGGCCGTTTCGCCCAACTTTCAATATGCGGTTCGCGTGGTGCAGGAGATCGAGGGCGTCGCACCGGCTGTGGATCTGCTGCTGGAGCTTCTCGGGCAGGAGCGCATAGAAAACGAGCTGAAGCCTGAGAAAAAGCGGCACCTGTTGATCGCGCTGGCCGAGCGGAAAGACCCCCGCATCGTGGCCGCCGCCGCCCGCTTCCTGGCTGACTACGACGAAGGTGTGCGCGCCGGCGCAGTGGAGGCGCTGGCCACCCAGGAAGGTGATGAAGCCCAGCCTTTCCTGTGGACCGCCCTGATCAACCGGAAGGAGGAGTCCACCCGGATCCGTGGGCGCATTGCAGAGGTGTTTGCAAAGCGCGAATGGCCTATTGATCCTGAAGAAGCCTGGCTCCCCAACCACCTCCCCGGCGGCTACAGGCTGGTGGAAGGCCGCATCGTCCCCGTCCGATAGCCCAGCTCCAAGCCTGCGGATCCGTCGGCTGCTGCCGGTGTCAACCCGATCCGGCCGTGGGGGCGTAAGAACCAACGCCTCCCGAGCGTTGTACCCACACCGACGAAAATTCTTGCGGGGTTGCGATCACTTTGGAGCGCTGCCGACACCGTAGCATCGAGAGCCACCCAGTCGTGCACCCAGAGCCCCTCACCCTCCACCAACACCACATCGTCCTGGTTGGCGAATTGGAGAGGATTGCCCTGGATGGAAAGGCCCAGGCCCGCGCTCACGGCCCAGGGGCCACCCGCCCAACCTCCGTGGAACCCGATGGTCACGTCGGTTTCGTCGGTACCCAGCTCGCCCTCGTCGCGGGCGTTGGGCAGCTTCACCAACCAGCCGACCCCTACCCAGGCACCGTGACGGCGCCAGGCATAGACCGCGTTCCCCAAGCGGAAGTCGCCGGGGCCCATCGTCACCTCGCCAATGCCATTTTCGTCCCGAAGCCAGTCCCATGCGAGGCTGAGCTGCAGCCAGGGCGGCAGCCGCAGACAGCCCTGCGCGCCAAGGTTCAAGCGGTTTCGCGCTGCTACGCGAAAAGGTGGCACCACGCCATGCTCCCACAGCCCTCCAAGGTTGACGACAACTTCCGGGGTCGTCGCAGCGGGATCGCAGCGCGGGCTCGCGCGCCATCCCTCCGCGTTGGCCGGCAGTGCCGTCAGCAAGAATACAAGAGTGATCAGCATTACGGCCCATTGTGCACGCAAAGCCGACTCTCCGCAAGCGGGCCTGGCTTCGCACGCAAATGGACGTGGACGTATGGATCTTTCTTGACGTCCGCTGCACTTTCCATGTACGATGCCATGGCCCATGAGCATCATGAGTAGAAGACGGGTTCACTCCCGGGAGACCGCATGAAGATCCAACCCGACAACCATCGCCCTCGCCTTGTTGGAGCCGGGGCCCTTGCTTTGCTGCTGCAGAGCTGCACCGGGCAGGTCACCGAAATCAAAGAGGTGGTGTGTGACCCACCCACGGCCATCGCAGGCGACGACAAATCGGTAAGCCTCGGGGCCCTGGTAGTGCTGGACGGAAGCGGAAGTCAGGACTGTGACGAGGCGCTCCCGGACACCCTCACCTGGACCTTCGACGCGCTGCCGGTGGACTCGGAGCTGGACAACAGCCGCATCACCGTCGGCGAAGATCCTGCCAAGTCCTCCTTCCAGCCGGACGTTGCGGGCACCTACGTGCTCCGTTTGGTCACCACCGACGCCAAGGAGCAGGTCTCTGCCCCCGATGTGGTGCTGATCACCGTGACCAACACGAACAGCAAGCCCGTGGCCGACTGCGGCGGAAACCTCACGGCGAACGAAGATGTACGCCTGGATCTCGACGGTTCCGGCTCCTTCGACCCCGAGGCGCAGACGCTCAGCTACAACTGGACCCTGTCCAGCATGCCGGGCTGTTCCGCACTGAATTCGAACTCCATCTACAACGGCCAGACACCCAACCCCTCGCTTGTTCCCGACTGTGGCGGCGTCTTTGTCGTCGGTCTGGTCGTGAGCGATGGCGTGCAGTGGTCGGATCCCGCCTTCTGTTCGGTCACGGTAGCCGGCCAGAACCAGGGACCGGTGGCGGACGCGGGTGTGAGCCGCGCGCTCTCCCCCTGCTCCCCCCAGACCGCCGTGCTGAACGGCTTCGGCTCCTACGATCCGGAAGGTGCGGCGCTCAACTACCGCTGGTCCGTGTTGGAGGTTCCGGCCGGTTCGAACATCACCGACTCCAGCCTGTCGGACACGGCCGCTGCCAACCCCACCTTCACCTGGGACCTTCCGGGCGACTACGCCTTCCAGCTCCAGGTTTCCGATGGCGTGACATGGTCGGCTCCGGACGTCGTGACCCTGACCTTCCAGGAGGAGCAGGACAACTACCCGCCGCAGGCCAATGCCGGGGACGATGCCACCATCACCACCGAAACGGAGTGCACCACCGCGGCCTACGTCTTCACCTGTGACGACTGCCCCTCGGAAGAAGTGGACCTGGATGGCAGCGGATCTACCGACTCTCGCGACGGTGACGAGCTGAGCTTCCTCTGGACCGAGGCCACGGGAACCGCCGTCATCGCCTCGCCCTCCTCCCCCATCACCACCGTGACGGTGCCCAGCTTCCCGTCGGTTTACAACACTGCAACCGTCAAAACCTGGGACCTCGCGCTCACCGTCGAGGACTGTGCCGACGAGGACACCGACCGGATGACGATCACCTATTCCTGCACCGGGACGTACAACTAGGAGACCCCCATGCGCTTCATGTCTGTCGCCCCCCTTCTACTCGCTTTGGCCTGCAACGGCGGCTCCGCCACCGGCGGCAAGCAGGATAGTACCGTCCCAAACAATAAACCGGTTGCAGAAGCGGGCACGCCCATCACGCAATCGGCCGATCTCGCCGTGGACCTCAACGGCGGGGCCTCGCGCGATCCCGATGGGGACGCCCTCAGCTATCGGTGGACCTTCGATCACGTCCCCGACGGGTCCTTGCTCCCCAACAAGGAAGCGCCCTTCACGTCGAACGGCGCCACCACGCCCACCACCTCGTTCATCCCGGACAAGGTCGGGACCTACGTCGTCAAGCTGGAAGTGACCGACACCAAGGGTGCCACTTCCGACCCCGACTTTGTAGTGGTGACCATCGAGGACTCCACGGCATTGCCCGTCGCGAATGCCGGCTCCGACCTCACCGTCCGGGTGGGCCAGCAGGTGACCCTGAATGGCGCGGGCTCCTACGATCCGCAGGGCCGGGCCTTCACCTATGCCTGGACCGTGATCGACAAGCCCAGCGCCAGCGGCATCGCACTGTCCGGGGATACCACGGTTTCGCCCACCTTTACCCCCGATGCAAAGGGCGTCTACATCGTCAACCTGGTGGTGAACAACGGCCTGGCCAGCTCTCGTGGCGACGCCATGACGGTGACCGCCCTTGCGGACGACCACGCGCCTGTGGCCAACGCCGGTGTGGATATCGAAACTGAGGATTGTACCTCGGTTCCCCTGGACTGCTCCTCCTCCTCCGACCCGGACGGCGACACCCTCATCTACCTGTGGGATGTGCAGTCCAAACCTACCGGATCGACGGTCTCCTCCAGCAGCTTCACCAACCGTGCCGGCTCCCGCCCCAGCTTCTACCCGGACGTCGCGGGGGACTACACCCTGTCCTGCGCGGTGTTCGACGGTACGACCTGGTCCAGTCCCGATCTGGTCAAGCTCTCGGCGACGGAACGGCGCCGCAACGCGCCCCCCTCGGTCAACGCCGGCCCGAACGAGAGCGTGGACGCGGATGACTCCGCCCAGTGCGTGGAGAGTGGCTACACCTACGAGTGTGAAGATTGTTCGGATAAGACCTACCAGCTTGGGCTGAACGCACAGATCACCGATGCCGACGGCGACCCCATGACCTACCTGTGGGAAGTGCTGGATGGCGACGCCACGATCACCGACCCGACCAACCTGAACTCGACGGTGAAGTTGAAGGGCGCGGCCACCACCGAGCCCTCGGTCTGCACGGAGAACGAGTACACCTTCCGAATCACCGCGACGGACTGCACCGGCGAGTCGGACTCTGACACCATCTCCATCCTGGTCAACTGCTGCGGCGTCCTGGACAGCAGCAACTGAGGATGTGTGGGGCAAAGCTGGGGAGCCTCCTCCCCGGCTTTTTCTTTTTTGTAGCCTGCACTACAGACCCACAAAAAACAGAGGGAACGCCGACTAAACTGGAGAGCCTGCACCCCAGCAGCCTGCGCCCAGCCGTGGGCGAAAAACTGTGGATCGAGGCCGTCTGGAGCGGCGCATGGCCTCCCCCGGAGGACTGGACCGGCGCACAGGCGCTCAGCCCGGGGCTGGGCTGGTGGCAACCCATGCAGCCCGGCCCACAGAGCCTGCAGATCTCCGGCCGCTCCCTGACGGTGGATGTGCAGGAGGTCGCCGTCGACGCTCCCCTCCCCCTGGACCTGCGGGTGGAGCCCCTGCCCGCCATCCAGAGCGACTGCCCGGTGGGGTTGGCGGGGCGCTGGGTGTACTGGTGCACGGGTGCGAAGGTGGACAGGATCATGGACCTGGAAGGCCGGGAGATCCTGACCATCCGTGGCCCACAGCAGCCCGCAGCCGCGCCGGACCTGCTCTACCGACCCGGGGCGGGACTGTGGCGACTGCCCGCCGCCGACCCGGAAGTGGGCACGCTGGTGATCGGCGCGGAGCGCTGGGCCACCGACGGGCGGGACGTGGTGGCAGGATGGGCGGATCGGGTGGAGCTTTTCTCCCTGACCGGGGGGGTGCGGACCCGGACCTCCGCGCGACCGCTCCCGCAGCAGCCTCTGGCCGTGGGCGGGGGCGAGGGACTCTGGGTGGAGCACGATCCCCACACCCGCGAGGACATCTGGTACCGGGACGCACGTGCGGATGCGCGTCCACTTGCGCGACGGGAGATCGCGCAGCGATTGCCGGTGGCAGGCGGACGATGGCGTGGCTGGGCGGAGCCCGACGCTGTGCTGCTGGACGACCAAATCACCGGAGAACGCCGCCGCTATCCCAGCCTTGCTACCGCTCAGAAAATCGAAGTAAAGGCATCTTCCATAGGTTTTTTGAATAGTTTGAGCCTGTGGCAGCAGGTGCTGTGCTGGGAGGAGCGGGTGCCCAAGGCGGGCGGGCTGGACATCGACCTTCGCTGCAGCGATGGCCTACACCTGGATCGTCCCGGAAATCAGAGCGCTCCGGCCCGTTTTGGCCCCTGGCTCCTCTTTGAGGAGGCGGGTGGTGTTTTTGTTGCCACGCTACAGGAATGGGTCCTCGACGACGAAGATCCCGGCGTAGAGGGTGGAAAACGTCTGCCCGGTGGCTACCGAGGCAGCCATCGGGAAGGCCCGGTCACCTATGCAGTGGACTGGCCGGCCACCGGCTGGTCCTGGGAGCGCTGGGAAGGCGGGGGCTGGCAGCGGGTGGGGCCCTTGTCGCCCGGGGTGCAGAGGCTGGAGGCACCGGCGGGGGATGCGGTGCGGCTGGTTTTGTAGCGCTCCGCAGCACGGCGTCGGCAGCCGACCCGCAATTGCCCGTCCGAAGCGGATCGCGGGTCGCTGAACGCTGCGCACCCTTCCCCGTGATAGAGCGCCGCATGAAGCAGGTGCTCCAGGCTTTGGGATGGGCAGCGGCATTGTTGCTGTGCATTGCCTTTCTGCTTCTGGATCCCGGACAAACCCTGGGAAGCTCCATGCTCAGCTACCTGCCCGGCGCCGGCGCGGCCGGAATGGGCTTTGTGGCGATGCTGGGGGCAGGCGGCGCACTGCTGCGGTGGGTGGACGCCAAAGGGCTGGAGGGGCCCCTAGGGGGGCTGCGGGCGCTGGGAGCGGGCATGGCTTTGTGTTGGGCAGGGGTAGGCATGCTGGCACTGGCCGGCCTGGCCACCCGGGTCCCCCTGGGCCTGCTGCTGGGCCTGCTGAGCCTGGGCTGGCTGTTCCGCCCCCGCTTTGCACTCCCGCGGGTGGGCGCGCTGGAAGTCGCCTTTGGAGCC
>JBEIQS010000102.1:0-19973 GCA_040376425.1 Alphaproteobacteria bacterium
CCTCTTCCTGTGCCTTCTGTTTATGGTCTCCTTTGGTTACCGCTTTTTGGTGGCTGGGGGGGGGGTGGGGGCGGGGCCCTTGGGGGGGGTGGGGGGGGGGGCGCCGCTGGCCTGGGAGCTGTGGCGGGGGCCCGCGGCGCAGCCTGATAGGGGTCTGTATGCTGGATTACATTCTCAAATGAGGGCGAAGTATGTGGGACTTTCGTTGCTCCTGGCCCTGATCGCCACGCTGCCCTTCGGGATGCTGTTGCCGGCTTGGAGCTTGGGGGTGGGTGTGTGTGGGGCGATTGTGGGCAGCGTGCTTTGGCATGGGCGTTGGCGGCTGTACATTGGAGGACTTTCCGGGGATGTTCTGGGGGCTGCGGTGGAGCTGCGGGAGCTGTGGTTGTTGGCGATTTTCGCGAGCCTGGAAAACCCTGCCTGACCGGTTAAGAGGTGGAGTCCGGAGATTCCATGACCGATCCCAGCTCAATGAGTCCACAGGAGTTGTACCGTCAATGGCGCAGCGGCGATGCCAACGCCGGCCAGGCGATGGCGCAACGCTTCTCTGATTGGTACTACTCGCTGGTGTCCGTGCGCTTGGGCGACGTCAAGGGGCGTGCGCCGCTGCAGAAAGCCTGCTTGCGCTTTCAGCAGGGCATCACCGCCGTGAACAGCCCCGGCGAGCTGGTGGACTGGGCGCATGCGCTGGTGTCTGAGGAGATGAAGGCGGCGGGCGAACGGGTGGATGGGGGAGATTTTCCGAACCAGCTCACCGGCGGCAAGTCTCCTGCCGAGCTGATCCGTCTGGCCGCCAAGACCTTGCCGCCAGAGGATGTGGCACTGTTGGCCGCCACTTTTGACCCACGGGTGAGTGTGCAGGCGCTGTCCACGCAGGCGGAGGCGCGTGGTGGCATGCCGCTGGCCATCCTCAAGGCCCGCTACGCCCTGAAGCACGCCCTCCGGGAGCAGGCCGGGGTCCCGCTGCAGGAAGTGCCGGGGACGCCCAACTTGGACTACGCTCCTCTTCCGCTCTATGAAGCCGGAAGAATGGCCGGCAGCCGGGAGGAGTCCACCTTTGAGAAGTGGGTGCTCTCCAACATGACCATCTGCCGGGATGTGGCGGAGTTTGGTGCCTTTACCCTGGCGCTTCGCGGAGGTGCTCTGCGTACGGTGGGTCAGGTGGCTGAAGCGCCCCGTCCCGCGGAGGCGCGTGCGCCTGCCGCCCCGGCGGAGCCGGCGGTCCTGTCGCGTGGTCCGACCGAAGTCGAGGAAGATCCCCCTGCACCCAGCAGTGCTGCGCAGCGCTCCGGTCTGTCGCTGGTGATGGTGGCCGGTGTAGCGGGAGCCCTGGTGGCAGCGCTGGTGCTTGCGGTGGTTCTGTATTTTCTGCTCAAATAGCTCCAACCCCTGGCTCAGCCGCACGGCCTTTCGGGCCGGCGATGAATGTGCAGGTTAGGCACCCCAGATGGGTCTTCCCAGCGATTCTGTACCCAACGCTCCGTGGACCTTCGATGCGTCGGTCCGGGTGGCGGTGTTGCTACAGGCTGCACGCGAAGCGCTGCGGCAGGGAGATCCAATGGAGGTCGTTGCCCTGGCAGAGGAGGTTCTGGAGGAAGATCCTAACGAAGTAGATGCGCTCCTGTTGGTAGCGGAGGCCACCCCGATGTATGGACACGGCGTGGTGGGGCTGCTGGCGGTGGATCAGGCGGAGCGGCGCGGGGGCAGCGTGGGTGTATTGCGGGCGGCGGCCTTCCTTTCCCTCGGCCGGCTGCCGGAAGCGCTGCGCGAGTCAGACCGGGTGATTCGCGGGGGAGGGGAGGACGGGGTCCTTGCCGGGGCTCTGCGGGAGCGGGTGCTGGCCCGCATGGCGGCGGAATCGAAGGCCGGTGGGACCGGCGCTGACGGAACGGGTGCCGGGTGAGATTTGTGCTGCTGGGAACGGGGACTCTGGTGCCAGACGCCGAGCGCGGGCCGGCCGGATTTTTGGTGGAACGGGCGGGCACCCGGATCCTGGTGGATGGCGGATCGGGAACGATGCAGCGCCTCGCCCGCTACGGTGTGGACGCGCGGAAGCTTGATGCCGGGGTCTACTCCCACTGGCACCTGGATCACTGCGGGGACCTGGCACCGCTGCTCTTCGCGATGCGGGTGGGCATCGGCGGGGTGCGGCGGGAGCAGTACCCCATCTGGGCCGGGCAGGGCTTTGGTGAGTTTTTAGGGAAGTTAGAGGCTACTTTTCCGGGATGGACGCGGAGCGACACATTCGGCGCTGTGGTGCAGGAGCTGTCCTTGCAGGGGCCGGATGGGGCGATGCTGCCGGGGGGCATCCGCTTGGACACCCGCCCTGCCTGTCACTCGGCCGGGGCGCTGCACCTGCGGTTCACATCTCCCGAGGGAGCGACGGTGGTCTTTTCGGGGGACACGGGTCCTTCTCCGGCACTCGCCGAGCTGGCCTCCGGTGTGGATCTTCTGGTGACTGAGTGTGCGGTGCCCGAGCCCGATCCCTGGAACAGCCACCTTTGGCCCGAGGCCGTGGCCGAGGTGGTTGCTCAGGCCCGTCCCAAGCGGGTGCTGCTCACCCACTTCTATCCGGGCTTGGAAGAGGCGTCGGCGCTTGCGGTGGTAGGCCGCTGTGGGGTCCCGGTCAGTCGCGCGTGGGACGGGCAGGTGGTGGACCTGGGCTAGGCCCTACCTGTCCACCGGAAAACGAAGCTCGAAGGTGGTGCCCTGGCCCGCTTTGGAGTGGACCTGGATCGTCCCCCGGTAGCGGGTCACGATGCGCCAGACAATGTTCAGGCCCAGGCCGGTGCCCTTGCCGGGTGCCTTGGTGGTGTAGAAGGGGTCAAAGACGAGGCGCTGCTTTTCTTCAGGAATGCCTGGCCCGTTGTCGCGCACACGAATCCAGGTATGGGTATCGTTGCGTCCCGCCTCGATAAATACCTGACCACCATCGCGATCGCCATATGTTTCGTAGACCGCCTCGCCAGCATTTTTGATAAGGTTGACAAAAACCTGCTGCAATTCGTTGGTGCGGGCATGCAGGTACAGGCCGCTCTCCACCTGCATCGTAAAGGCCACCGGCCCCAGCACCGCCGAACGCTCGACCAACCGCAGCGCGTCGGCCACCACCTTGGACAGCTCCACCGTCGTCAGATATTCATGCGCCGAGGACCGGGAATGGGAAGAAAGTTCAACGACAATGTCGCGAATCTGGCGGCAGTACTCCACAATGTCTCGCGCGTAGCCCTGCGCCAACGGCAGGTCATCCTCTTCTGCGATGGCCTCCGCCATCCCCATCACCCCGAAGAGCGGCGAGCTGATCTCGTGGGCGATTCCGGCCGCCAGGGTACCGATTCCCGCGAGTTTTTCGCTTTGGATCAGCTCGGCCTGAAGCGCCTGCGTCTCCGCCAAGGCCGCCTCTAACGCGATGTTCTTTTCCTTCAGCTCTTGCAGGAGGCGTCGGTTTTCGATCGATACATCCTGCTTGGAGGATGCCTGGCGCACCTTCCGACGGATCTCGAACACATCCCGGAAGGGCTTGGGAACATAGTCGTAGACATCCAGCTCGATCGCGGAGATAGCGGAATCCAGCGACGGGAAGCCGGTGATGATGATCGCCTCAGAGACCGGATCGCGCGCCTTGAGCTGACGTACCAGATCCAGGCCGCTGCCGTCGGGCAGGTTCTTGTCGGTCAACAGCAGGTGTACCGGATCACGCTGGATCACCTGGCTGGCCTCACCGAAGGAGGCGGCCAGGGTGAGGCGCAGTGGCTCCGTAGACAAAATAGTGCGGAGAATATCCAAAATCACCTTTTCATCATCGACAATCAAAAGATGTTTGGTTTCCGTCATGTTCGGCTCCCCACAAGCTGCGGGCGTCTAACCTGAAATGAAACGAAAGCGCAGGGGTGTCTGCATCTGGGGATCTGACCTCACGGGGTGGCAGCCCTGCGGTGTCATAGGATAAGCTGCGCTGCGAAGGAGTCCGTTATGCGTACACACCGGTTTCTCGTGCTGCTGGCCGTCCCAATGCTATTGGCGGCGCGCACTCCGAAGGCGACTCCTTCGGTACCGGAGCAGGTGGCGCCCACCGGTCCGACCAAGACGTCGTCCACCACGGCCGAGGGTCTGGTGGAAGTGAAGGTGGACCTGAATAACGACGGGATTGTAGAGATCACCAACTACTATCGCCAAACAACGCCGGACAATCGTCTGCTCCTGCGTAAAGATATGGACCTGAATCGGGATGGCCGGGTGGACATCTCCTCCACCTTCAACGAGGCCGGGCGGCTGGTGCAGGAGCAGATGGACAGCGATTTTGACGGCAAGATCGACTGGGTGGATGAGTATGGTGATGGTCGACGCACCGTCACCAAGGTGGACACCGACTTCAACGGCACCTTTGACATGGTGAAGTACTTTGAAAACGGCGTGGTTCGCCGGAAAGAGCGGGACACCAACGCGGACGGAAAGGTGGACTTCTGGGAATACCTGGACGAACGTGGCAATGTAATCCAGACCGGCCAGGACATTGATGGCGACGGCAAGATGGATGTCCGCCAGGAATGACCCCGATTTTTCGGAAGAGCTGACGCTGGATCGCCTTGCCGGCGACTGGCAGATCTTCCAGCTCCGACGCGGGCATCGCTTCTCCACGGATGACCTGCTCACGGCGTGGCGTGCCTCGCGCACGCGGCCTGCGGCGCGGCGCCTGTTGGACCTGGGCGCGGGAATCGGCTCAGTGGGCCTGATGAACCTGTGGCGACTGCAGGAGCTCGATCCGAGGGACGATCGGCACCTCACCATGGTCGAGGCGCAGGAGACCAGCCACCGCCTCGCGCGAAAGAGCCTCGCCTTCAATCGCTTGGAGGCTCAGGTCACCGCACTCTGGGGGGACCTGCGGGAGCGGGTGCCGGATGGACCCTTTGAGCTCATTACTGGTAGTCCACCTTACATTCCACTCGGGAAAGGGGTCGTGTCGCCCCACCACCAGCGGGCCGCTTGCCGGATGGAGCTGCGGGGTACCATTGCGGACTACGCACTGGCCGCCGCCAAGGTGTTGGAGCCCGATGGGCGCTTTGTTTGTTGTTTTGCCGGACAGGATCCACGGGCCGAGCAGGCGATTGCGGCCGCGGGTTTTCACCTCCTCCACCGTACCGATGTCTATTTTCGGGCCCAGCTTCCACCCACCATCTGCCTGCTCACGGCGGCTCTCAGTCCCGGGCCCGTTGTCCGGGATCGCCTGACCATTCGGGATGCACAGGGGCAATGGACAGAGGAATATCTTTCGATCCGTCGAGAGATGGGGACAAAACTGGCACTACCGGATTAGGATCCATTCATGCTCGGACCGATGCTCGCTGCGATCTCCGGCCGCTGCCCTTCCTGCCAGAAGGGTGCGCTCTACAAGTCTTTTTTGAAGGCGCATGAACTCTGTCCGGTCTGCGGGGTTCGTTTTGAGCGCTGGGCGGGCTCTTGGACCATCCCTGTCGTGATGGGCTATGGCTCGGGCGCGATTTTTGCGGTGATCTTGGGATTTATTTTTTTGAAGCTCGATAGGCTGGCCGGTGCGGAGAACATCATCATTCCCGCCACCATCGCCTTTACGGTCTTCTTCTACCCTTTGTGTAAAAACATCAGCTATGGTCTGCTGTTTCAGAACGGCTTCATCTATCCGGACCCTCCTCAGCTCGTGAAAGATACGACGGTCCCCCGTGCGGAAACGCCGCGGAACCAGGGCCGGCGTGCCCCGAGTGGCCCGCAGTCCTTTCTCTCCGCCCCCCGCTTGCCGGACCCGGACACCAGCGACGAGGTAGAGGAGATGCCCACCACGATGGAAACGCCCGCACCACCGCCACAACGGCGTCGCTGAGCGCCTTCTCGGGCCGACGGGCTGACAAGTTTTGGACACGATGGGGATGCTCAGGCTATATGTTCCCTGTTGAGGTATCCATGCGTTCGTTGTTGCCCCTGGTTCTGCTCCTGGCTGCTTGTAGCGAGACCAGCAAGCTCACTCGCCTGTCCACCAGCGACGAGTTTCAGCAGGCTCCGGACAATTCGGTGGATATCCTCTGGGTGATCGACAACTCGGTTTCCATGCAGAACGAGCAGGAAGCGGTGGCATCGGGCACCTCCGACTTCGTGGAAAACCTGGAAAAAGGCGACATGGACTTCCACTTGGGGGTGATCACCACCGATGTGGACGATGTGAACCCCAATGCCGGGGTGCTGCTGGGCAATCCGCAGGTCCTCACGTCCACCTGCCGCGACGACGGCGATCCCTCGGACTGCACCTACGTGGATGCCTTCACCTCGCGGGTGTTGCAGGGCACCGATGGCTCCGATCAGGAGCGGGGCTTGGAAGCAGCGCTCACGGCGCTGTCTCCTCCGCTTTCGGATACACGGAACAGCGGCTTCCTCCGGGACGATGCGGCGCTGGTGATCATCATCCTGTCGGACGAAAACGACTGCTCCGACTTTGGTGGCCTGGGGCCGGACGGGAGCGGCGAGGATTGCTATACCCAAAACGTCAGCCTCACCCCGGTCGAAGACATTGTCAGTCGCTTCAAAGATCTGAAGGAGGACACTTCCAAAGTCAGCCTCTCGGGCATCATTGGGCCGCGGGTTGTGGACGACACCTACTGCGAGCAGACCTACCCGGGCACCCGCTACTACAGTGCCATCGATCTGTTGCGGGGGGTGGCCGCGGACATCTGCCAGACCGACTACTCCACGGTCATGGACCAGCTTGGGCTGGTGGCCTCTGGTATCCTCACCACCTTCCAGCTCAGCAAGGCAGCCGTGGTCGACAGTATCGTGGTCACGGTGACGCCCGAGGGCGGTGCCGCCAAAGAGGTGAAGCAGGACGCCACCAATGGTTGGACCTACCTGGAAGACTACGCGCGGATCCAGTTCAACGGCGACGCAGTCCCTGAGCGGGGCGCCTTCATCGAAGTGGAATACGACGTTGCCGGCCCGGTGCCCGATCCCCTGGAAGAGGCCGCCCAGTAGCCTGCGGATGGGTGCCGCTCGTTAGCGGCTTCGCCCCAGCTCTTCGCCGCCGGGCAGGCTTCGGGCCAGCACCCGCAGCCGCTCCAGCTCGGAGCTTCGTGTATCGCCGTGATCCTCCAGGTCGGGCAGGCGCCACACCTGGGCTGCGGCCGGAGCCCCCGCGATCAGTGCACGGATGGCCTCCTCCTGGGCCTGCAAAAGCTGTGCCCGAAGGGTGGGGAGTGCGCGCAGCTCGGCACAGAGCCGCACATAGGCATCGGGATCCACATCCGCTGGGCACGGAGGAAAGTTGCCTGGAACAACGGGGAGATCGGGCACACAGCGGTTCACCAGAAAGCCGGCAAAGGGCATCTTTCCCTTCTTCAGGACTTCCAGAAAATCCAGCGCATCCGCCCTGGCCGACGGAGAGGGCGTACTGACCAGCAAAAAGGTGGTCCCTGGATCGCGGAGCAGCCCCTGAACCCGCACGGAGCGCTCGCGGAACCCGTCCCAGAGCGTTTGAAAGGCAGAGAAAAATTCGGCAATATCGCTTATCGTCTCCTCTCCCAACATGCTCTGCAGCACCTTGGCCAACACCTCGCTGCCGCGCTCGATCATCCGCCAGCCGCCGGTGGAGGAGGGCAGGGTCAGCCAACGCATGACACCTTCGTCCATCAACCGCGCCATTTTGTCGGGTGCAGCCAGAAAATCGATGGCGTGCCGGGCCGGGGGCGTATCCAGCACCACCACATCGTAGGCACCCGAGGTGGAGAGCTGAAGCAGGCGTTCCATCGCCATATATTCGTGAACCCCGGCCAATCGCTCGGAGGTGTAGCGGTAGTAGTGGTTGCGGAGGATGCGGTCCCGGGCTTCGGCGGTCGAGGCCCAGCGGCCCACTACTTCGTCGAAGGTGCCCTTCGCATCCAGCATCATCGCATCCAATGTACCAGGTCCTTCCAGAGGAACCCGCTTGGCCATGTTGCCGAGACTACCGATGCCCAACGCATCCGCAAGTCGCATCGCCGGATCGATGGTCAGCACCGCTACCCGGCGTCCCTCGCGGGCCAGGTGGATGGCCAGGGCGGCGCTGGTGGTGGTCTTTCCCACCCCACCGGAACCGCAGCAGATGATCACCCGGGGTGTACTCATCGCTGCCCCGCTTGCAGGTTTTGAGCGGAAAGGAGGGTGGAAGCTAACTTTTCAAGGTCCGTCAGGCCCAGGTTGCGATGGTAGAGGAAGGGCAGCTCCCAACGCGGGGCGGGCAGCGTCGCAAGGCGGCTGCGCGCGATGTCCTGGCGCTCCTGGCGCCGCTGAAGTTGCTCCGCCAGATCCAGCAGGGCAGTATTGCTCTCTTCCGTCCGAAGGGTGGGGAGGCAGGCGCGCAACATGGCCGGATCACTCACCGGCGGGGGGTGGACTTCGTTCAAAAGGACGCCCGCCACCTGGGAGCGCAGCTTGCCCAGGCGCCCGTAGAGATCCAGGGTCTCATTTACGGGCATCTCCTCGGGAGTTGAAACCAGGATGAGCGAAGTTTTTTGTGGATCTTCCACGACATCCGCAACGAGTCGTGCGTTGTCGTGAAAAGGTCCGCGGCGGGTCAGATCCATCATGGTGCGGGGAGCGGTGAGCATGGCCACCCCGTGACCGGTCGCGGGGGCATCCACGATGTACAGATCGACGGGATAGCCGGGGGTACGTTCCAGGTCCATGATCTTGCCGAGCTGGATCAGGTCGTGGAGACCGGGCACCGCGTCGATAAAGGGCCCCATCACCCGATTGCGGAAGACCATCTGATACAGGCGCTTGAAGTGGAGCACCTTCAGCAGATAGTCCTCGATCGAAGCCTCAGAAGTGATAGAGAAGGAGGAGATGCCCGGCGCTGCCACTCCGATCTGGTAGCCGTGCGGGCGCTGGCCAAAAAGGGAAGGAATCCGCTCCGCACCTTGTGTTTCGCAGATCAACACCCGCTTGCCCTTGCGGGCCGCCGCCAGGGCCAGCGCTGCACAGACCGTCGTCTTGCCCACCCCCCCTTTTCCGGTCACCACCAGGAGCCGCCGGTCCCAAATCGCCATCCTCGTGATCTAACTGGTTCCTGCCGGCCTCGCACCGCCTTGCCTGCAGCGCCGGCGTGTATAGGCTTCGGCCCGTCCTGTGGAGCTTCACCATGCCCATCTACGAGTATGCCTGCCCCGACTGCAACCATCGCTTTGAGACCATTCAGAAAATCTCCGAGGACCCTGTGAAGGTGTGCCCCTCCTGTGGAGCGGGGAATGTGAAGAAGCTGGTAAGTGCAACCAGCTTTGTTCTGAAGGGAAGTGGCTGGTACTCCGATCACTACGGCCTCAAGAGCAGTGCCGAGTCCACGCCGGCGCAGGCCGCCAGCACCGCTCCCGCCACACCGCCGCCCGCATCCCCGGCCCCCGCGCCCGCGCCTGCCAAGAGCGGAGAATGAGCGCTCGGATCCTCGATGGGAAAGCCATCGCGGCCGAGGTCACCGCGGGCCTGGTGGGGCTGAACCCCCGCCCCGGCCTTGCGGTGGTGCTGGTGGGGGAAGATCCCGCCAGTGCCGTCTATGTGCGCAACAAGACGCGCATGGCCGAAAAACTCGGCTTTCACCACGAACAGGTGGACCTGCCTGCCAGCACATCTCAGGAAGAGCTGCTGAAGGTGATTCACCGTTTGAACCACGATAGCCAGATCCACGGGATCCTGGTGCAATTGCCGCTGCCCCGCCACATGGACAGCCTCGCGGTCATCGACGCCATCGATCCCGCCAAGGATGTGGATGGCTTTCATGTGGTCAGTACGGGGCGGCTGTGGCAGAAGCGCCCCTGCCTGAGCCCCTGCACCCCGACCGGGGTGATGGAGATGTTGAGGCGTACCGGTATCCCCCTACGGGGCGCCGAAGCCGTGGTGATTGGCCGCTCCAACATTGTTGGCAAGCCGATGGTAGCACTCTTGGAGCGTCAAGACTGCACGGTGACGCTGGCCCACTCGCGCACCCGCGATCTGGCCGCCCACGTGGGCCGGGCCGACGTGGTGGTGGCCGCGGTGGGTGTGGCCGAGCTGGTCAAGGGCGCCTGGATTCGCGAAGGGGCGGTGGTGATCGACGTGGGTATGAACCGCGGCGCCGACGGGAAGCTGGTGGGCGACGTGGAGTTTGGCGCCGCCGCCGAGCGGGCAAGCTGGATCACCCCCGTGCCCGGAGGTGTAGGCCCGATGACCATTGCGATGCTGATGGTGAACACGGCGCGGGCGGCGGGCGCGCTTCAGTAGTCCTTTGGAGCGGGCTGGGCTATGGTGAGCGGCATGATCCTGTTCCTCGTGGCCTGCGGCCGCCTCCAGCTCTCGGAACTGCCTGACATCCACGGAGCGGCCTGGGAGGCGCCGGAGGCCACGACGGTGCGCTGCGAGGCCGACGGGGACCTTCGCGAGGCCTCGGGGGAGGGGGCCGGGAGTATCCGTGGGCTGCTGGCCGGGGTGGAGTACCTGTGTTCGGCAGAGGGGCCAGGCGGAAGCCTGGGTACAGCAAAGTGGACGCCGCAGGCGTCTGCGGCCGATCTGCCGGTGCCGCAACTGGAGCTGGGGAATGCGGACGCGGGCTACTTCCTGGTGAATGTTTTTGCCGATACGCCTGTCGGCCCCTCCTTCGCGCTGATTGTGGACGGCCAGGGGCAGGTACGCTGGGAGCAACGCCTGGACGCGCCCGTTCTGGACATGGACCTGAGCTGGGTGGGGGACAAGATCCTGGCGGGCGGGGGAGGGCTGACTCCGCGCCTGTGGAACCTGGATGGCGTGGTCACCTGGTCCCCTCCAGGGGGCGACCAGACGACGGCGTCACGGTGGCATCACGACAGCGGCACCAACGAGGCCGGAGATGGTCTTCTCGCGCTGGTCCGCGAGCCCTACACATTGCCGAACGGCGGCACCAGCGAAGAGGGGTTCGCCATCGAGGAATACAACTTTGAAACCGGGGAGCTCACCTGGAGGTGGAGTGTGACCGACGACGGCGCGTCGATCCACGATCTGGGCGACCGTCAGAGCCCCAACGATCCCTTTCACGCCAACTCGGTTTTTGAGCGGGATGGCATCATCTACCTGGGCATCCGCAAGGCCGATGCCGTGGTGCTGATCGACAAGCAGAGCAAGGCCGTGGTTGCGGTGGTGGGTGCGGAGCGGGAGTACACACTGCTGGACGAGACGGGGGAGGCGGCAGGTGCTGAGGGCTGGTTCATGGACCAGCACGACATCCAGGTCCACGACGGTCTGTTGACCGTCTTCAGCAACGCCAGCCGGGAAACCGGCTTTCAGGTGAAAAGCTACCGGCTGGATCAGGAAGCCAAGACGGCTCAGATCGCAGACGTCTGGGACATGGACGAGGGGAAGCTCTGGTACTCCCAGCGGCTGGGAGGGGTGGATCCGATACCTGAGGGAGGCTACTCAGTGGCCTTCGGCGACACGGATGGTCCCTCTCCGTCCACGCTGTTTCTGGTAGATGCTGCAGGCTCCATCAGCTACCAGGTCAGTTTTCCTGAAAATCACGGCATCTACCGGAGCGAACGGCGCATCTCCTGGTAGTACGCTTTGTCGACCGCCCGGGGCCGCTGCGGCATCGGCAGAACCGATTCATTTCCCCTTGCCCAGGTCTGGATGCAGGGGTAGAGACCGGGGAGGCGGGTGTGACCGGTGCTACTCTCCGCGCATGCGAGGGTGCACAATTACTTCTGCGTCTGGACGCTGGGAGGCGGATCCGGAGGTCGGAGCGAAGCACGGGGGAGAGGGCGAAGATCCTGCCTTGACGGATGCTCCCCAACCGGTGACGTTTGGCGCGCCGCAGGAGAGTCATGGCCATCCGCCGAACCCCCTTTCACGAGTTCCACAAGGAGGCCGGTGCGCGCCTCATCGACTTTGGTGGCTGGGAAATGCCCGTACAGTACAAGGGCATCCTGGACGAACACCACGGCTGTCGGAACGCAGTAGGGCTTTTTGATGTGTCGCACATGGGCGAAGTCCGCTTTCGCGGCCCCAAAGCCCTGGACGCCGTGCAGTACCTGGTCACCAACGACCTGAGCAAAGCCGCCTTCGGCCAGGCTCAGTACACCGCCATGTGCAACGAGCGCGGCGGTATTGTCGACGATCTGATCTGCTACCGCATCGGGCCAGAAGAAATCCTGATCTGTGTCAATGCCGCTAATCGCGACAAAGACTACAACTGGATGAAGTCCCACAATCCCTTTGGCGTAGACATCAGCAACGAGTCGGACTTCTGGGCGCAGGTCGCGCTTCAGGGTCGGCACGCCGAAGCGATCTTCCGCAAGCTGACCGACGCGCCCCTGCCTGGCACCTATCGCTTCACGCAGGGTACGGTAGCGGGCGTGGAAGGCTGCATTATCGCCGGTACGGGCTACACCGGCGAGGCGGGCTACGAGCTCTTCCTGCCCGCCGGCGCCGCTGACATCCTGTGGAACGCCATCCAGGCTGCCGGTGCGGAATTCGGCTTGGTGAACGTGGGACTTGGAGCACGCGATACGCTGCGCCTGGAGATGAAGTACTCGCTCTACGGCAACGACATCACCGACGACACCACCCCGCTGGAGGCGGGGCTGGGCTGGGTGACCAAGCTGGACAAGGGTGACTTTATCGGCCGGGAACCTCTGCTGGCCCAGAAGGCTGCGGGTATTCCCCGGCGGCTGGTGGGTCTGGAGATCGAAGGGCGCATCGCCCGTCCGCACAGCGCGGTGCTCTCTGAGGGCCAGGCCGTGGGCGAAGTGACCTCGGGCTGCCTCTCTCCCTCCACCAAAAAGAACATCGCCCTGGCCTATGTGCCCGATGCGCTCTCCAAGGTCGGCACCCGACTGGAGGTGGATGTGCGCGGGAAGTCGGCACCGGCGATCGTTTCCAAGACTCCCTTCTACACCCGTCCCTATTGAGAGGTTTTTATGAGCTATCCCAGCGATTTGCGCTACACCAAGGACCATGAGTGGGTTCGCGTCGAGGGTGACGTCGGCGTGGTTGGCATCACCCGCCATGCTCAGGACGCACTTGGCGACATCGTCCACGTCGAGCTTCCTGCCGTGGGCAAGAAGGTGACCAAGGGCGGCAGTGCCGCCGAGGTTGAGTCGGTCAAGGCCGTATCCGAAGTCTACAGCCCGCTTACCGGCACGGTGGTGGCCTTCAACACTGGCCTGGACGGCAACGAGTCCACCATCAACAGCGACCCCCACGGCGAAGGCTGGCTGTTCAAGATCCAGATCGAGAAGCCGGCGGAGCTGGCCGAGCTGATGGATGCAGCGGCCTACACCGAGTTTGAGGCGCACTGAGGCCTCGCCGTCGGTCAGGACTGAGCCCAACGGGTGGGGCCGACAATAACTGAATGAGGCCTCATTCAGCAAAAGAGGCTCCGGGACCTATCATCCCGGAGCCTCTTTGGTATTTCAGGCTCGAAGGCTGGAGCGCCTTAGGAGGCCTGGTAGCTCTCGATGGGAGGGCAGGTGCAGATCAGGTTCCGATCCCCGTGGACGTTGTTGATGCGCGCGACGTAGGGCCAGAACTTCCGCTCCTTGATCCACTCGACCGGGAAGGCCGCCACCTGACGGCTATAGCCGCGGGTCCAGGTGTCGGCGGTCACCACCCCTGCGGTGTGCGGTGCCCCCTTCAACGGGTTGTCGGTGCGAGTCCAGCTTCCGTCTTCCACCTTGGCGATCTCGGCACGGATGGCGACCATCGCATCGATGAAGCGATCCAGCTCGGCCTTGGACTCGCTCTCGGTGGGCTCCACCATCAGCGTGCCGGCCACCGGGAAAGACACGGTGGGGGCGTGGAAGCCGTAGTCCATCAAGCGCTTGGCCACATCCTCTACCTCTACACCTGAGGTCTGCTTCAGGTGGCGAAGCTCCAGAATACACTCATGTGCACAGAAACCATTGGCGCCGGAGTAGAGCGTGGGGAAGGCGTCCGCCAGACGACGGGCAACGTAGTTGGCGTTCAGAATGGCGACTTCCGTGGCCTTCTTCAGTCCATCCGGGCCCATCATGCGGATATAGGCCCAGGAGATCGGCAGGATAGAGGCCGATCCCCACGGAGCCGCTGACACCGGCCCAATGGCGTGGGCGCCGCCGCAGTCCACCACCGGATGCCCCGGCAGGTAGGGGGCCAGATGTGCCGCCACCCCGATGGGGCCCATGCCGGGCCCGCCACCGCCGTGCGGGATGCAGAAGGTCTTATGCAGGTTCAAATGGCATACATCTGCACCCAACAGCGCGGGCTTCACCAGACCGACCAGCGCGTTCATGTTGGCCCCGTCCATATAGACCTGGCCACCATTGGCGTGGATGATCGCGCAGATATCCTGGATGGACTCTTCGAAGACCCCGTGGGTGGAGGGGTAGGTCACCATCAGGGCGGCCAACTGGTCGCGATGCTGTTCAGCGCGGGCCTTCAAATCTCCCACGTCAATATTGCCTTTATTGTCGCACTTCACCACCACCACGTCCATCCCCACCATCGCCGCTGAGGCGGGGTTGGTTCCGTGGGCCGAAGCGGGGATCAGGCAGATGTTCCGCCCGGTATCGCCGCGGCGGCGGTGGTACTCGCGGATCACCAGAAGCCCGGCGTACTCGCCCTGCGACCCGGCATTGGGCTGCAGAGACACGGCGGAGAAGCCGGTGATCTCGGCCAGCCAGCGCTCCAATTGCGAAAAGAGCTGCTGGTAGCCACGGGTCTGCTCGGGCGGTGCAAAGGGGTGGAGCCCGCCCACCAGCGGCCAGGTCACCGGCAGCATCTCGGTGGTGGCGTTCAGCTTCATCGTGCAGGAGCCCAATGCGATCATCGATGCGGTCAGCGACAGATCACGGCCTTCCAGCTTGCGAATGTAGCGCAGCATCTCGCTCTCGGAGCGGTGCGCGTGGAAGACCGGGTGGCTCAGGATCTCGTCGGCCCGGCGAAAGGGGTCCAGCACGGCCGGGTCTGCGGCCGCGGGCTGGGCCATAAAGCAGGCCAGCAGCACCGCAAGGTCGGCTTCGGTGGTGGTCTCATCCAGCGAAATGCCTACGCGGCCGTCACCGAAACTACGAAGGTTCAACTTGCCATGGTGTGCGGCGTCCAGCACCTCTACTTCACGCGGACCGGCCACGATGACCAGGCTGTCAAAGTAGTGGGTGGGCTCCACATGCCAGCCCGCCTCGCGCAGCGAGCCGGCGAGGCGACGGGTCAAGCCGTGGACACGCTCCGCGATGCGCCGCAGCCCCTGGGGGCCGTGATAGACGGCATACATCGAGGCGATCACTGCCAACAGTACCTGGGCGGTGCAGATGTTGGAGGTGGCTTTTTCGCGGCGGATGTGCTGCTCGCGGGTCTGGAGTGCCAGGCGCATCGCCGGGCGCCCCTCCGCGTCGATACTGACGCCCACCAGACGGCCGGGCATCAGCCGCTTGTAGGCGTCCTTCGTGGCCAGATAGGCCGCGTGAGGGCCGCCAAAGCCCATCGGTACGCCGTAGCGCTGCATCGAGCCGATGGCGATATCCGCCCCAAAGGAGGCTGGAGAGGCGAGTAAAACCAGAGCCAATGGATCTGCCGCTACGATGAGGAGCCCGCCGTGCGCGTGAACCTGCTCGCCGAAGGACTTGTAGTCGCGCACGGAGCCCTCGGTGTCGGGGTACTGCACCACCGCGCCGAAACAGGGCTGGTTGAAGCGCTCATAGTCGCCCACCACCACTTCGATCTCCAGAGGCAGTGCGCGGGTCTGGATCACTGCCAGGGTCTGTGGGTGGCAGCGGCGGTCCACAAAAAGGGTGTTCGACTGTGTTTTTTCGCGGGTCACGCCCCAGGCCATGTGCATCGCTTCAGCAGCGGCGGTGGCCTCGTCCAGCATCGAGGCATTTGCACAGGGCAGACCGGTCAGATCCGAAACCAACGTCTGGAAATTCAGCATCGCCTCCAGCCGGCCCTGAGCGATCTCGGCCTGGTAGGGGGTGTACTGGGTGTACCAGCCCGGATTCTCCAGAATGTTTCGGCGAATCACGCCCGGAATCAGCGTGTCATGGTAGCCCATGCCGATGTAGGAGCGGAAGAGCTGGTTTTGGCTCATCATCTCTTCCAACTCGGCCAGGGCTGCGCGCTCGTCCGCGGCTGCGGGCAGCTTCAAGGCCCCCACAGTGCGGATGCGTGCGGGAACCACGGCTTCAATCAAGGCTTCCAGTGAGTGTTTGCCCAAAAACTGGAGCATGGCCGCCTGCTGGACCTCGTCGGGACCGATGTGGCGGCGCGCAAAGGAGTCAGGAGGAGGAAGAGGAGCTTCGTTGGCGTGCATGGGTCACCCTGAGGCGCTCCCATTTAACCGGTTTTCCGGGGGCCCGCCGCCCTCCGGTTCTGGCTTCCGCAATCGTGCAAAAGGCTACCGATGGAGGTCGATCTTCCGCCTCAGTTCCCCAGCATCGCTTCCACTGCACCGCGGGCCAGGCTCAGGTTGTTGTTGAGCTGCACGTGGGCGGTTTCGCGGGTATCCACGACGGTCAGCTCCGGATGGGTGGCCGCCTGAGCCACCAACGGTGCGACCAGATTGTCGGGAACCGAAGGGTCTCCAGAGGAATAATAAAGCTGCAAGCTGTTCTGGAGCAGGTAGCTGAAGCCCTTGGTGCGGACGTAGACTTCCATCGAGAAGTTTCCGATCCGCGCCATATCGTCGGTGTAGATCCGGTCCAGCCCGCTGACCACCTCGGGATACTGCCCCTGGTTGGCCACATACCAGTCCATCCGGTCGGGAGGAGAGTCCACGATGGCCCCGGCGACCGTGGGCATGTTGGTGCCGCGCCAGAGCAGCTCCATGATCGCCCGGCTGCCGTCTCCCAGGCCCACCATGTACAACTGGGACACATCCAGGGGGACCTCCAGGTCGTCGCCAAGGCCCAGGTTCGACCGGAACTTCGAGGATTCTGCCGGGTCTTTGGAGGTGATACCGGCGGTGGCCCAGGCCAGATAGCGGCCGTTGCGGTCGAAGCCCTCGCCGCCGTCGTTGCGGTAGTAGCCGTACTCATTGTGCCAGAGGTCACCCCAGCAATTGGCCGGGTACAGCGCAAAGGTGTTGGTATCCACCAGTGCCGCCGCCAGGGCCCCGTTGTTCTCCTCGCCAGGGTCACCACTTTCGCTATCCACCAGGCCCAAGGTCTCGAAAATCCGCGTGCGCGCCCACTCGCCGCTCAGACGATTGTCCTGGCGGTAGTGCTCCCGGGACAGCGGATCCAGGGGATCGGGGTTGAGAACGTAGTCGAAGGCCCCCGAGTGGAAGACCACGACCACCGGTGCCGCTTCGGTCAGGCCGGTGCGATAGACCGCAAACACCGTCGCCGGCTCCCCGTCGGGGCAGTACAAACCGTCGATGGTGAGGGGACGGAGGACCGCATCATCCGCCTTCACCCACTGGTTTTCGAAGGGGATGGTCTCGACATCCAGCTCGGGAGCGTCGGGAGTGAAGCAGGCCACGGCCAAAAGCAGCGACAACATTCTGGACCTCTAGCGGGCTAATATAGCTGCTGCTTTGTCCTTTCGCCAACAATCGATTCAGGGCGCCGGACGACTGCGGGTGGCGGCATGCAGCCGCTCCAGCGTGGCGACGCCAAAGCTGTCCTTCCCGCGGGCAATGTCCCAGACTTTTTCCTGGATCGCCGCATTGATCGGCGTGGGAATCCCGTGCTTGAGCCCTCGGCTTACCACTTCACCGTTCAGAAAGTCCACCGCCGGCGGCCGACCGCGCTCCACGGCCGCCAACATCGAGGAACGCATCCGGCGGTAGCGGAAGCCCACTGCCAACAGCAGCGAGTGCTTGGCCACCAACGAGGCGGATCCGCTGCTCTGCCGCTCCTCGGGTGTAAGAGCAATCCAGTCCAAATCCAGGGTGCCGGACACCTTTTCCAGATGTACACCCTCGGCTTTTGCCACCTCGACCACCTCGGTCATGATCTCCAGGGCAAGACGGCGCACCGGTCGGAGCTGCATCAACACGCCCAGGCGGTCCCCTCCCACACAGCCTAACGACGAGATGGCCGAGTTCAAAGCAAGCTTGGACCAACGTTTTCCGGCGAGGTTCTCGGTGATCTCGCAGGGACCGATCGGCTCCAGCAGCCCCGCCAGCTCTGCAAGGCGCGGATCGGCCTTTCCCAATGGATGCCCCAGGGTAAAACCGCCGGCAGCCGTGCGCTCATAGACGCCGGGCTCCGGCATAGAAGCGCCCCAGCCCACCACCGCCCCCAGGCAGCGATCCGCACCGGCGATGGCGGCCACGCGTGCTTCGCAGAGTCCATTCTGAAGGCAGATCATCGCTCCTCCCGGAGCGAGGGAGGCGACAACGGACCGGGCCGCATCTTCCACCTGCGGTGGTTGCGTCGCAAGAAGAATGTAGTCGAAAGGACCGCTGGGAATCTGATCCACCACGCGTCCGGGAATGGTGCGGGGGTCTTCTCCCAGAAGACGGAAGCCGCGCGCACTTATCTGAGCGGCGATTGCAGAATTCGAGGAAAACGCAAGCACATCCTGTCCGGTTTCTGCGAGGTGTGCTGCGCAGATTCCACCGATTCCCCCACATCCGACAACGAGAATTTTTGCAGGCATGGCCCCTCTTAGCCTACCGTCGGTCCGCCTGCACCATCTGCCTTTTGATGCCCCGGCTGCCTCAACACACAGAACGGAGTATATTTGCCACATCACCTCCCTCCGAGGTGAACCGGGAGACGATGAACGTGGCCGTACTACTTGGGGGCTTCCTCCTGCTTGCCGGCTTTCTGGCGGGCATGTGGTGGCGCAGGCGCGCGGATCGGCTTGCGGAGCCGCCCGGTGCGACCGATATCCGTGCTCTGGGCAGTGCGATCTATGACAGTATCTGTGCCCGTGATTTTGGTGCGTATCGTAAATTGTTCGTAAATAAGTACAAGCTCGACCCAGACACCTTTCGGAAGGGGATGGAGCGTATCGTCGGACGGGTGCCCCGGGATGCCCGCTATGACGGGCTCTTGGTTGAGCAGAGTGGACGCGCCTTTTTGCGGGTCACGCTGCCCTCGGGCTCCATGTTGGAGATCCAGGTCGGGAAGGTGGTCCGTGTCGCCGGGCGCTATCTGCTTGACGATCCGGTAAAAGGCGGCACCAAACATCGGAATCATGACACGGTGGATGTGCCCACGGCGCGGCCGGTGGTACTGGCCATGGACAATTTCAGCTCTCCCGGTGTCCAGTCACCCAAGCACAAGGACTGAGGGCCCAATGGCAGTCGTACCGAAGCCGGCCGCAACCGTGATCCTGGTGCGTGATGGGGCCGAGGGCCTGGAAGTTTGGTTGATGGAGCGGAATCGCTCGGTGGGCTTCATGGCTTCGGCCTGGGTGTTCCCGGGGGGCCGCGTGGACCCGGAGGACGGGGAGCGCCCGGCCGTTGGCGGTGACTTTTCCGTGGTTCCCCGTGCCTTCTGGGTGGCTGCTGCGCGGGAAGTCGAGGAGGAGGCGAAGCTGCGCCTGGGGGGCGAGGCCTACGATCTCGGGCGTCTCCGCCACTGGGCCCACTGGATCACGCCCGAGGCCGAGCCGCGCCGCTATGACACTCACTTTTTCCTGGCTCTGCTGCAGCCGGGCGAGGAGCCGGAGATAGACGGCGGTGAAGCGGTAGACGGACGCTGGTTTCAGCCCGCAGAGGCGGTCGCGGCAAGCTTTGCCGGGCGTCTGTTGCTGGCCCCGCCCACGGTGCGCTGCCTGCAAGAGCTCTGCGCCTGGCCGGATTGTCGAAGCCTGCAGCAGGCCGATCGGCAGATTCTACCGATTTGTCCCAGATTTTTGTTGGAGGGGGAGGAGGTCTACGTCCTACTGCCCGGCGATCCCGCTTTTCCGGCGGACCCGGGTGTGGAGCCGCCGACCCGGTTTCCCATTCGCGGTTGGAGCAACGAGGCACTGAAAGCGATGGTTCGAAAGGAATGATCCTGCTGCTCTGCAGCGTGGTCTTCGCCCGGCCGCCCGCACCACGGAACCCG
>JBEIQS010000008.1:0-71696 GCA_040376425.1 Alphaproteobacteria bacterium
CGGTGTGGACAACGACCACGATGGCAACACCGACGCGGCGGACGAGGACTGCTGGGTGTGTGGCGATGGGGACGTGGATCCCGGCGAAGGCTGTGATGATGGCAACGTGGTGTACGGCGACGGCTGTGGCGGCGATTGTGTAACCGAGATTACCGACACCGACGGCGATGGAACCCCTGACGACAGCGACATTTGCCCGGGCTTTGATGACCGCCTGGACGCCGACAGCGATGGTATCCCCGACGGCTGCGATTTCTGTCCGACCGATGCCACCAACGATGCCGACAGCGACGGTGTCTGTGGAGCCCTGGACCAGTGCCCCGGCTTCCCGGACAGCGACAACGCCGACGGGGATGCTCTTCCCGATGGTTGTGATGCGTGTCCGTTGGATGCTGCCAACGATGCCGATAGTGACGGTGTCTGTGGGAACGAAGATATCTGCCCCGGCTTTGATGACACGGTGGACGCCGACACCGACGGTATCCCCGACGGCTGCGATGACTGCCCGAACGATGCCGAAAATGACGCGGACAACGACGGGGTCTGTGGCGACGTGGATATCTGCCCGGGCTTCGATGATCTGCTGGACAATGACGGCGACTTCGATCCGGATGGCTGCGATAGCTGCCCCAATGACGCCGAGAACGATGCGGACGGCGATGGTGTCTGTGGCGACGTGGATAGCTGCGAGGGCTACAACGACAACGACAATGCGGATGGGGACGAGATCCCGGATGCCTGCGATGATTGCCCGGCCGATGCGGAGAATGACGCGGACGGCGACGGTGTCTGTGGGGATGTGGATCTCTGTGCCAACACCGGTGCCGAGACCGTGCCCACCCGGAGCCTGGGCACCAACCGCTGGGCCGATGTGGACGGCGATGGGGTGTTCGACACCACTGCGTCGCGTGGAAAGGGTCCGGGTCGCGCCTACACCATCGAAGACACGGAGGGCTGCACCTGTAGCCAGATCATCGCCTTCTGTGGCTACGGATCGGGCCACACCCAGTTCGGCTGTAGCATCTCGGTGATGGACGCCTGGGTTGCAGGCTATCCTTACTGCCACTGAGGTTGATCGTGATCCCTGCGCTCTGGAGTATTTTGTGGTTGGGGATGGCCTGCTGGACTGAGCCGGCAGCCCCCCCTCCAGAGCTGCAGCCGGCTCGGGTGAGGGTCAGCCGCGAGCTGACCTTCACGATGGAGGCCGAGCTTTTCCTTCGGGAGCCGACGCGCTGGCTGGAACCGGTGCGCTTCCACTTTCCAGCGGTAGAGTGGGAGGACGAGGAGGGGCGCTTCCACTTCGAGATTCTCGAAGGCAGTGGCTCTGCAATCGGCGTGGACGAGGCGGGGAAGCCGCTGCCGATCCTCCTGCGTACGCGGGTGGAGCGCTTTGTCGGGGATCCGCTGCTGCGCACCGAGCCGGATGCACGTATTTATTCGGTTCGTGGCGAAATATATATGTGGTCGGACCGCTTCCCTCTCTATGAAATCGAGGTGGCGATGTCGCTGCGGGTGCCCACGACCGATGGCACCTGGACCGCTCCGCCGCAGCGTGTGCAGCGGGATCATCCAGAGCTGTTGGTGGATTTGGCTCGCCAAATCGGCACTTTGCAGGCAGGGGGGCTTGGAGGTGGGCTGATCGGCGAACAGGTCGAGGCCTTCTGGGGCTATCCCAAGCCCGAGCTTCCCCTTTTTGGCCCTCTTTTCCTGCGAGAAGTCACCGGTGTCGCCGCCACACGCGACGCGACGGCCCGCGATGTGGACCTTTTGTTGGGACGCCTTCTATATGTGCGTAACGACTACCCGATGGCGGTGGAGGCCAGTGGGGTGATCCTGAGTCGGGCTGAGCTGGATGAACAGGTATTCATTCTTCAAGAAGCAAGGTTAATTGCGGCACGTTTGCCACTTGCGCCCGCGGCGCGCGAGCGTATCCAGCAGCTTGGGCATGCGGTGGACGCCCTGGGGCCCCCCTCCGAGATCCAGCGGATGGCTGATGAGTCTGTGGCGGAGATCCGGCACTCCCTATGGCTGGACTTGGCCATGCCCGACAGCTCCAAGTTGGACCAGGGGGCCGCGCTCTACCAGCAGCACTGTGCGAGCTGCCATGGGGTGCGGGGGGAGGGGCCGCCCCCGGCGATGGCGGGCGTGTTTCCGCCCCCGATTCCCTTGGGAAATCCTGAGGTTTCGATTGGCCTCAGCCCGCAGCGGGTGTGGTCGGCAGCCACCTTCGGGGTACCGGGGACGGCGATGACGCCGCTGGCTGACAGCCTGGGCGATGCCGAGCGGTGGGCGATTGCATTTTATGTGGTGGGGATGCGCAGCCAGGGGGCCCCGGACGAAGGTCCCCGCGTAGCCATCGAGGATCTGGCCGCGCTCAGCAACGAGGAGCTGGGCTACCGCTATCCAGACCCCGCGACCCGGGCATGGCTGCGCGGTCCTGGCACGCAGTTGGCCGCGCGAAGGCCAGAGTGGGAGGCGCGGCAGGCGGTGCGTGGCGTGGCGCGCCGTGAAGAGGGGGCCGTGGAGCGTCTGAAGGCGCAGATGGACCGCGAGCCGACCTTGGCGCCGCTGCGGGCGCGGGTGGAGCGCTTGTGGGCGGCGAAAGAGGAGGAAGATCGACGGGAGCTTGCGCGGGAGCTGGCCGACGAGCTGCGGAGGCTGGAGAGCCCATGAAGCGCCGGTGGTGGTGGCTGCTGGTTCTGGTGCTGGCCTTGTGCTTGGTGTTCTGGTGGAGGGAGTCGGAGGAAGCCGTCCCGACGGCCACCTCACCGGTCCAGGGCAGTCTCCCCCCGGGCGACGGGAAGCAGGAGCTTCGCGGCGCGGCACCTCCCGGTGGTCTGGGGGCCCCGGAGAAGCCGGAGGAGCCCCCCGTGGTCCCACCCCCGCCGCCCGCGACCGCCGAAGCGGTGCAGATGATTGTATCCCAAAATACAGATACGGTGGCGGCCTGCTTTCGCGTGATCAACCCAGAAAGCCCTCCTGCGTTCGTGAATATGCTGGGAGAAATAGGCTCTTTGGCGCAGCACGACAACGGACCGCGGGGCTACGCCACTGAGGTGGAGGTCGAGCTCCCGGACGGCAGCCTGGCGAGTCCGAGTGTGGTCCATTGCTTCACCGCCGCCGCCAACGCGAGGGGCTACGAAACCCCGACCAGCGGGCCGGTCAGCTTTGAGTTCCGTGTGGACCTTCCCCCTTCTGCCCCGTAGCGGGTGAGGCACTGCGCCGGGTTAATAGCGATCCATGCTGTTCCTTCTCCTGGCCTGTATGCCCAAAAGCCTGGTTCCCCCTCCCCCCAATGCATCGGCGCTGCGCTCTGAGCTGTTGATCGAGGGTGGTCTGTCCCAGCGGCTGTCCTCGGAGGCCGCTGATCTGGTGGTGATTTATGGAGGAGAACAAAAGGGCTCGATGGATACCTGTGGCTGTCCCCGGCGTCCGCGGGGCTCGTTGCCAAGGCTGGGGGCCTATGTGGAGGCGATCGAGCGCAGTGATGTACCGATGGTCCTGGTCAATCCCGGCTATTGGCTGGAGGATGCGCAGGGCTTTGATGGGGCGCAACGGGCCGACATCGCGGCCATGGATCGCTGGATGATCCAGGGGATGAAGGCACTCCCCTGGTCAGGAATCAACCTTGCGCCACAGGATCTGGCCGCGCTGGTTGCGGTGCAGGAGGAGGCGAAGGGTCTGCCCTTGCTCTCCGCCAACGCGCAAGGGGCGCCGCCCTATCAGATCATCGAGGTGGGTGGCTACAAAGTGGGTATCACCGGCATCGCCGGGCCGGTGCCCACCCTCACCGATCCCCTCTACAAGCTGCAGGACCCGGCGGTCGCCGGTGTGGTGATCGAGGAGCTGAGCCAGAAGGCGGATGTGGTCATCCTGCTGTCCTATCAGGCGAGTGATGCGGCAAAACGCCTGGCCGAGCGCTATCCCAGTATTGATGTGGTGGTGGATGCGGCCGGGCACCGCGACTACTTCCAGCCGGTGGTGGTGGGCCACGCGGTGTGGGTGTACTCTCACTACCAGACCATGCGCTTGGGCGAGCTGCGGCTTCGGCTCCAGGATGGCGCGGTGATCGGGGCCTTGGACCGGCAGATCGATCTGGACTCCATGATGCCCGAGCAGCCGAAGTTGGCGACGATGTTGCGGCAGGCCAAGACGGAGATCGATGCCCTCCAGCAGCAGCTCTTTCAATAATATGATTTTGTTTTTATTGGCTTGTGCTCCCCGCGTCGAGCCGCCTCCGGCTCCGGCGGCCGAGCCGCTGCCCAGTGCCGAACACCGTCGGATGGAGGAGGAGGCACGGCTGCGTGTACCCGATCCCCGTCGGGGTGGGCCAGAGTGGCGGCCGGATGCCTCGCCGCTCCCTCCATTTCTGGGCGTGGATCGCGGAAAAGCCACCTACATCGGGAGCGAGACCTGCGCCGCCTGTCATGTGCAGGAGGCCGCGGTCTGGCGCAGCAGCGCCCACGCCGCAGCGATGCACGCGCTGGAGGAGGCCAAAGCCGCGTACAACCCGGACTGTTTTCGCTGTCACGTCACCGGCTACGGGCATCCCGGCGGCTGGTCTGGCCATGCCGATCTCCCGAAAACGGGCGTTGGCTGCGAGTCCTGCCACGGGCCCGGCTCCCAGCACCTCGCTGCCCCCTCCCCCGACTACGGACAGCTCCCCGCCGACGGCTCGGCCTGCGTGGCCTGCCACACCCACGACAACTCCCCCGACTTCCGCTGGGCCACCTACTGGCCGATGATCCAGCATGGAAGCACGGTTGTGCCCTGATTCCTGCACAGGCCGGTGATTCCGGCGCCATTCACGCCACTGGAAGAATCTGTAGTGGAAATTACTCTTTGCTCCGGATCAGCAGCCAGGGTGTCGTCAGGGTAGAAGTGTCCAGGGTCCACCAGCCCTTGCTGCCCTTCACCGGCACCAGTGTCCCCGTGGCCTGACCTTCTGGGCCCAGAAGCTCCACGATGGGGGTGCCGGTCCAGGCGAAGCGCACCGTGCCGCGCAAGGGCGACAGCAGCACCGGTGCGGTTCCGGGGCTGCGCAGGCTGTGTTTGTAGACCGTCCAGCTTTGCCCGGTATTTTCAGCATAGGCGAGCAGAGTCAGCGTCGCCAGGCGGCTCTGCTCCAGCGGCTTGCCGTCGGCGCTGACCAGAGCCACCGCCGCGAAGTCATCTACCGCCACTTCCAGCCGCGAAAGCGCCTGATCCCCGGCGCCTCTCCCCAGCGCGCCCGGCGGCCCGACACGCACCTGAAGGTGGGGTTGATCCAACAAAAGTACCCCCGGCTGGGCCCACCAGCCCACGCCCGGTACCGGGCTGCCCTCCACCGGCGCCAGCTCCCGGTCCACCACGGTCCGAATCTTTTTGGAGAGAACGGTCGCCAGATCCTGCAATTCGAAGGGCCGGGTGATGCCCAGGATGCCCAGCCGCTCCAGGATCACACTGCGGTTGAGCTGTAGCGGAAAAAGACCGGTTGCACTTGGAACCCAGCCCGCCCGGAAGGCCGAAGAGGCGGCCGGAAGCTGGGCCAGCACCACGGGGTTGGTGCGCAGGTCGGGCCGGTGGGGATCCTGGGTGGGGTCTTCGGTGATGACCCCCTCCGACCAGAAGGACCAGATCAGGACGTCCCAGTCCTGCACCGAGGCCAGGGTGGTCCACAGCCAGGGTGACTCGGCCCGGAAGGGGGTGGGGAAGCCGTGGGTCAGCTCGGACACGGCCATGCCGCTGCCATACATCGCGCCGGACAGGGTGCTCAGCGGGTAGGCGGGCTCGGCCAGGGCGCTGTTTCCGTCGACCGAATTGTCGCCCCCCTTGTCGTAGTAGACGTGGATGTCCGCCATGTTGGAGTCGGCGTGCAGGGTCTGGAGCATGGGGTTGTTGTAGTGGATGGTGGGCACCACCGGAACCTGGAAGCCCATTTGTTCGGCTTTGGCCTTCAGCTTCTGGAAGAAGGCCTCTTCCAACTCCCAGTAGAAGCGGCCAAGGTCCGCCCGCCGCTGGTCCGGGTAGCGGTCGATAAGGGCGATAAATGAAGGTTCACGGCCGATGGTCCCCGTCTCCATCGACTCGCCGCTGCGCAGCCCGGGGTTGACAGAGCCCTTCCAGGCGGCGGCCAGTGCGGCATCGGTTCCATACTTCTTCTTAAGCCACTCGTTCCACTTTTTTGTAAGATTCGCAAGGTGGACGGGATGTAGCGACTCGATGCCGGCCCCCCAGTTCAACAGCAGCGAGTGCTCGTTGGTCAGCTCCAGCACCGCAATGCCGGGGTCCTTGGTGTAGTTCTTCTTGGTATAGGGGTTTGTACGCCCCCAAAACTGCTCAAACCAGCGGAGGTAGGCGGCCTCCCAGTCGGGCTCCCACATCGGGTACAGCTTGTGGCCCTGGGGGGCATCCTGGGGGACGGCGACGCCGTCCGCTTCAGTAAAAGCACGGGTGGTCGCGACTTCTGCCCAGATGTAGATTCCCTGCTCTTGCAGCTTGGCGATGAACCAGTCGAGCTGGTCCAGCCGCACTTCGTTGAAGGGATCGGTGGTGGGGCTGCGGTTGGGGTCCACCACCCCATTGGTGGCCTTGTCCACGTGGTGGATACGCGCGAGGTTGAAGCCCAACCTTGCCAGGGTTTTTGCGTAGTTTTCGGCTTCGGACTTCTCAGGCAGACCGGCCACCCCCATCAGGTTGGTGCCCCAGAAGCGTGCACGGCTGCCATCGGCAAAACGAAGGTTTCCATTGGTATCCACGTGGACGAAGCCACGGTTGCCCGCCATCGGCTCTACCGGCAGCCCCACGGCCAAAGGGGCCTGCACATAGCGGGGCACTGCGAAGGGGTACCAGCCCGATATATCGGTCCGATATATATTCGGAAGAGGTGTGGTTTGAAGTTGGGCATTCAATACACACAGGGTCTGCTCACTCAGGCGACTGGCGACGGTCACCCGCTCCAGGGGGTTGCGGCTGGCCAGGGCGATGGTCTGGCGGCTGCTCCAGGCGGGCGCACCGCCGACTGAGATCGACAGCGCCTGCAGGTCCTGGCTGGTCATCGGGTGGGTGGACACCTGGGTGCCGGGCATGGCCCTGGCAATGGTCTCTTTTCCGCCTTGAAAGCGAATGGTCACCAGGGCGGCCGGCGTGGTGATGCCCACAGGCTCCGCGTCCACGTACCAGTCGATCAGCAGCGCTTCCCCGCTCTGGCCGCCCACCGGGAGATCGTAGCTTTTGGGGCCTTTGGGGTTGCTTTTGCTCCAAAGACAGGTGGCCCCTTCGGGAAGGGCGGCTTGGGCCAGAAACAGCGACATCGCCAGCAGCATCGCGGACTCCCTGCTTCGGCTTGTATAACCTGCGCAACGGACGCCATTCCCGGCCGGCGCCGGTGGGCTATAGTGGGGTCATGCTTCTCCTGCTCCTTGGCTGCACCGCTCCCTCAGAGTCTCCTGCCAAAACAGAGGATTCGCGTAGAGAAGGCCCTGATTCATCGGTAGACTCTGCGGACTCCCCCCTCGATTCCAGGGGGCATTCCGCAGTTGATTCCGGGTCCGAATCCACGGTCGACTCGGGGGCGGATTCTGGACAAGACAGTAGTCTACCTTACGATGGTAGCCCCTGCGGCAGCTATCTGAACCCGGTGGTGATCGGGAGGGTGCAGGACGAGAGCCTGAACGAGCTGTCCGGCCTTGCAGTCAGCAGGTTGAACCCCGGAATTTTGTGGAGCCACGAGGATAGCGGCGGCGCGGCCGAGCTGGTGGCGCTGGACTTCGACGGCAATCGGGTGGCCACGCTGGTGGTGGAGGGGGTGGAGAACGAAGACTGGGAAGATCTTGCGCTATTCCCCTCCGCTACAGGCTGGTCGCTGTATATCGGTGACATCGGCGATCGGGGGGTGGTGCGCAGTCTGTATGCAGTACTGCGGGTGGAGGAGCCCATCCTTATTCCGGGAACTGTAGACTATACAGTAGTGCCAGAGATTTTTTCCTACACCTTTCCCGGTGACCCAGAGGATGCGGAGGCGCTGGTGGTGGAGGGAAGTGGCCTGCCGGTGATCCTGACCAAACGCACCGATGCCACCGCGGGCGTGTACCGCTTTCCGACCCTTTCCGACGGTGTGGTGCTGGACTGGCTGGGTGATGTGCCCACGGGCGCGGTCGGGGAAGATCTGACTGCGCGCGCCACGGCCGCCGATCTATGGCCGGATGGAAGCCGTCTTGTCTTGCGAAGCTACTTTCACCTGTGGGAGTTTTCCCCCGCCGGAGATCTCGCCGCGCTGCCTGCCCCGGTGGAGCTGACCGGGGCGCTGGAATTTCAAGGCGAGGCGGTGGCCTATGACCCGCTGCAAGGCGGGATCTGGCAGCTTTCAGAAGGGGTCCAGCCCGCGCTGAATTACATCGGCTGTGACGACTAGCCCAGCTCGGCCTTCCGCTCCCGACCGAACAGATCGCGAAGGGCGTCCTGCAGCGGCTTGTCCTCGTGGAGGACCCGGTAGATCTGCTCGGCAATGGGCATCTGAACGCCCATTTTTTGGGAGAGCTGGAAGGTCGAGCGTGCGGTGACCACACCCTCGGCGACCTGACCCAGCTCGTCCAGGATCTCCGAGAGGCGGCGCCCTTGGCCCAGGCCCAGTCCCACCCGGCGATTACGCGACAGGTCTCCGGTGCAGGTCAGGACCAGGTCGCCCAGGCCCGCCAGTCCCATCAGGGTGAGGGGGTTGGCACCGCGCGCGATGGCCATCCGGCTGATCTCGTTGAGGCCCCGTGTGATCAGTGCCGCCCGCGCATTGGTGCCCAGACCGGCGCCGTCGCATGCGCCACAGGCGATCGCGAGCACGTTCTTGATGGCGCCCCCGATCTCCACCCCTACCACGTCGTTGGAGTGGTAGACCCGGAAAAAACCGGCGTGGAAAGCCGATGCGGCACGCGCGGCCGCCGCGTCGTCTCGGCCCGCCATCACCACGGCCGTGGGCTTGCCTTCGGCCACTTCTCGGGCGAAGGAGGGCCCGGAAAGGGCGTAGACATGTGGATGCAGGCGCTCGGGCAGCACCTCCTCCAACACCTGATCCATGGTTTGGAGGCTGTCGATCTCAATTCCCTTGCTGGCGCAGACCACCAGGGCGTGGTCCTTGATCGAAGGCCCCAAGCGGTGCATCACCGAGCGCACCGTCTGGCTGGGGACCACGACGGTCACCAGCTCCGCCTGCCACAGGGCCGCTTCGGCGTCGCTGGTCACGGTGATGGCATCGGGAAGCGGGATTCCCTTCAGATAGACCACATTCTCCCGACGCTCCTGCATGTCCGCTGCCCGGTCGGGCCGGTGTTCCCAGAGCTGCACCTGGTGGCCCGCCCGGGCCAGTTGCAAGGCCAGGGCGGTGCCCCAAGATCCGCCTCCAATCACCGCTGTCTTCATGATCCGCATCCTCCGCCCCAGACTTTCAGGCCTTCCTGCCCCAACACACCCACACGCTCTGGCAGCGCAAAGAGCTGTATCCCCAGCAGATCGCCTGCCAGGCCCCCTCTCCACAGCTCCGGCTCCTCACCATAGCCTGTGCGCCAGATTGCTCCGGCGTCGGCCGCACCGTTCACGGTCGCATTCAGGTCCGAGCCCAGCAGCTCCAAGACCCCATCCTTGTCCAGGTCCGCCAACGTCAGGCTGTCGGTCGGCAGCTTGACGATGCCCGGAAGGGGGCAGGTGGTGCCACTGACCACGTGGACCCCGCTTTGCCCCCCCGCCAGAACGTCTGCCGTGCCGTCCCCGGTGTAGTCCCCAAGGGCAAGGGAGCTACCCAGCTTCTCCCCCGGGTCTCCGTAGATGGAGAACACGGTCTGCACGTCCACCTCTTTGTAGCCGGGCTGCACCACCGGCACTACCGAGATGCGTCCCCCCTCTTTCTCCCAGGCGTCGGGAACGCCGAAGACCAGATCGTCGCGACCATCACCGCTCAGATCTCCCTTTCCCGGACTTGAAGCTGCAGCAACGACTACCGATTCCCAGCCCTCGGGCATCACCATCAGGGTGTCTGCATCGTCAGCCACCGTCGTCTCTGGTGGAGTATTCCAAAGGCCCAAGGCCAGAAGTCCGGCCTCGTTCCGCAACAGCACCCAGATATCCCCCAGGCCGTCGCCATCCAGGTCTCCGGCCGCCCCCACCTGCAGGCCGCGCGACCAGCCCGGCCCATCCAAAATCTCGCTTTCAAGGACACCTTCCGCGCTGTACAAGGAGGTCGCGAACTCCCCCGCCAGCAGCACCGACGGAGTCCCGTTCCCGTCCAGATCGCCCACCCCCATCGCCCGGTTGGGCCCGCCTGCATCCAGCCCGGAAAAGCTGTGAAGTAGACTACCAGTTGCATCGATCACGTCTACGGTGTTGGCGGTGGAGTGAAGAACCAGCCCCCCATCTCCGAGGCTGCTGCCCCAGACATAGCGGCCCTCCACAAAGCCTTCGATCAGGCCATCCACCTCGCCGTCGCAGTCGTTGTCCAGACCATCGCAGACTTCGGCGCCAGAGTGGGGAATGACGGCAGCGGCGTCGTCGTCGCAGTCCCCGGCTGGGCCCGATACCGCGTCGGCGTCGGCATCGCAGGTGTTGTTCAGGGTCGCGATGAGGTCGAGAATACCGGATTCTGAGGCGGATCGGAAGAGGAGGTCCGGATCTCCATCGCCGTCCAAATCAGGGAGAGCCCCCAGGTTGCGAGCCCCCTGAAAACCCGCAAAGCCGGTCAGGCTCTTGGGGCTGAAGGTGCGGACTTCCAGGCTGTCGATGGTCTCCACCCCCAGGTCCGCAACGGTATCCGCATCCACATCTCCAAGATCGATCAGCGAAAGCCCGGAAATGCCCTCCAATCGCAGTTTATCCGAAGCGCGAACCGGCACGCCTTCCGACAGATACCAGAGCTCGGCCCCCACGCGGGTCAGCTTGTTTCCGGCCCCCTCTCCATCCTCTCCCTCCTCAAAATGGAGGGCATCCACCGGACCATAGCTGCCATCACCCGTCGTCAGAGCCACACTGCTGGTGGTCCAGAGCAGGCCGCGACCGCTGTTGTAGGTGTTCATCCCCAGCACCAGCTCATCCAGGCCGTCGCCATCTTCATCGGGGGAGGTGGCAAAATGCCAGGCCCCGCCGCCCGTATTCAGCTCCCAAATTCCCAGCGTACTGGCGACGTTTTGGCTGCCGGTCTGGCCGGACCAGGCCAGGACATGCCGGTAGTGGCCGATCAACAGCTCGGGCCTGCCGTCGCCACTCAGGTCCGGGGAGAGAGCCAGGGCTGTACCTGCCTGACCATCCAACTCGCCGCCTTCAAAGGTAAATATGGCGTCGGCCAGCGAGGTGGAGGTGGTGATTGGACCCGGCAGCACGAAGACCCGACCGTGGTTGGGCCCGGCGGCCGTGGTGGCGTAGGGCGCGGAGACGACCAGATCCACCGCACCATCGCCGTCATAGTCGCGACCGGTTGCCAATTGTTGCCCGAAGGAGGCACCCTGGCCCGTTCCGGGGAGGCGAAGGAGTAGTGTGCCATCTACGCTGTAGATTGCCAGCTCGCCATCGGTACCGTCGTTGGTGGTGCGCCCCAACACCACCAGCGTGGCGCCGCCAATACCCAACGGACCCGCTACTGCGACGGTTCCTCCTTCAGCGATGCGCACCAAAAGGGTGTCATCAATGCGCCCGTCGCAGTCGTTGTCCACGCCGTCGCAAGGGTCAGATCCGGTAGAAACACAGGTATTTGTTGCATCTTTCCCGTCGCAGTCGGCGTCGATGCCATCCCCCGGGCTGTCGATGGCGCCCGGCGAGATCGTCGCATCTGCATCATCACAGTCAGTGTTACCCGTTTGGTCAGAATAGTAGCCATCTCTGTCTTTATCGACGGAAACCGGCGGGCACTGAAGCTCGGGAGGCCCCACATCCTGGCGGCAGGCCAGGACCAGGGCACAGAGCAGCAAGCGCTTGTCAAAGCGTGTCGGTTGCGTTAGCAGGGGCTGTCTCAGAGGTGTGAGTGGCGAGTGACGACCTGATCGAGATTGATGGTGTGATTAAGGAAGTCTATCCAGGTGGTGCCTTCCTGGTCGAGACGGACGCGGGAACTTCGGTGCAGGCGCACCTTGCTGGAAAGCTCCGGCGCTTCCGGATCCGGGTGGTGTTGGGGGATCGGGTGACCGTGGCGGTATCTCCCTATGACCTGACCAAAGGGCGAATCACCTTCCGCCACAAGTAGCGGCGGATGCGGTATATTCCCGAAAATCCCCTCATTGTCCAGTCAGATCATACGCTGCTGCTGGAAACGATGGGTCCGCATTTTGCGCGATGTAGAGATGTGCTCAACCGCTTCGCAGAGCTGGTAAAAAGCCCGGACTACGTACACACCTACAAGATCACGCCGCTCTCCCTCTGGAATGCCGCCAGCGCGGGCATGAAGGTCGAGGATGTCGTCGCGGCCCTGGAAAAATGGGCAAAATATGACGTTCCGCCCAATGTTCCTGTGTCCGTGCGGGACACGATGGGGCGCTACGGGCGCCTGAAGCTTTTTGCGGACGGGCGCGGCCTGCGCCTTGAATCCGAAGATCCAGTTTTGATGACGGAAATCTGCAACCTGAAGCCGGTCATGCCCTTTTTGGGTCTGCGGATCGGGGAGCGGAAGGTGCTGGTCAACCCCGCGCACCGCGGGGAGCTGAAGCAGGCCCTCACCCATGCTGGGCACCCGGTCGAAGATCTGGCCGGCTACAAAGAGGGCGAGGCGCTGGATTTCCGGCTTCGCCCCTTGTCGATCGCCACGCAGGGCCCCTGGGCGCTGCGCGACTACCAGACCGAAGCGGTGGACTCCTTCCACGGCGACGGGATGCTGCATGGCGGCTCTGGAGTAGTGGTACTGCCCTGCGGCGCGGGGAAGACCATGGTGGGAATCGGGGCGATGTCTCGCCTGAATACCCGCACGCTCATTCTCTGTACCAACGTAACTGCGTTGCGACAGTGGAAGCAGGAAATCCTGGACAAGACCACGCTGACCGAGGAAGAAGTTGGCGAATACTCCGGCGAGATGAAGCAGATCAAGCCGGTGACCCTGACCACCTACCAGATCCTGACCTTCCGCAAGTCCAAGACCGACCCCTTCGTCCACTTCGGAATCTTCGATAAGGCAAATTGGGGGCTGATCATCTACGATGAAGTCCACCTGTTGCCCGCGCCGGTCTTCCGCGCGGTGTCCGAGCTGCAGGCCCGGCGTCGCCTGGGTCTGACCGCCACGCTGGTTCGGGAAGATGGGAAGGAGGAGGACGTCTTTTCGCTGATTGGTCCCAAGCGCTTTGACATGCCCTGGAAAGATCTGGAGCACCAGGGCTGGATTGCCTCGGCCACCTGCACCGAGATTCGGGTGGGCTTCTCGGACGACGATCGCCTGCGCTATGCGGTGGCCGACGATCGGGAGAAGTTCCGTATCGCGTCGGTGAACGCCCGGAAGTCTGTGGTGGTGGAGGAGCTGCTGGCGCGCCATGTAGAGGACAAGGTGCTGGTCCTGGGCATGTACATCGACCAGCTTGAGTTTCTCTCCCGCCGCATCGAGGCGCCGATCATTGAAGGAAAGACCTCGCAGCGGCGCCGCGACGAGCTGTACGAGCAGTTCCGCCGGGGGGAGATCCGGGTGTTGGTGGTGTCCAAGGTGGGCAACTTTTCTGTCGATCTGCCCGATGCCAACGTCGCGATTCAGATCAGCGGAACCTGGGGCAGCCGGCAGGAAGAAGCGCAGCGTTTGGGGCGCATTTTGAGGCCCAAGCCCGGCGACAACAAGGCCTCCTTCTACAGTCTTGTAACCCGCGATACAGTCGAGCAGACCTTCGGCGAAAAACGCCAGCTCTTCCTCACGGAGCAGGGCTACGCCTACCGCATCGAGAGCCGGATATGATCCAGCACCGCAACCTGACGCTGCTGCGGCTGGCCGGTAGCGCGGAGCGTGCAGAGCTGGATGCGTTGGTCGGGCTGGAGCGCTATATCGTCCACGAGTTTTCCCCTACGGAGATCGTCATCGATCCCACGCAGATGAAGCTGCTGGTGGAGCGGATGGAGGCCCGAGGGATCCGGCCGATGGTGCGCCGGTGGCGCCCGGAGGACGGGGCTACCTAGGTAGAGGGGCGCGTGCCTTCTTCTGGATTATCCAGGGGGTTGCTGCCTTCCGCTGCGGGAGAGGAGTCCTTCTCAAAGAGGTAGCCGATCAGGTACAGGGCGACACCCACAACAATGGCCGCGTCGGCGATGTTGAAGGTGGGCCACTCGTAGGTGCCGAAACGCTCCAGAAGCCAGTTCTTCAGGGGCGGATAGTCGGTATACACCCGGATGAAGTCGGTGACGGACTGCTTGTGGACCCGGTCGATCGCGTTGCCGATGGCGCCCGAAAAGATCATGGCGATGATGGCAGACTGAAAGCGGTCTTCCCCTGGCAGATCCTTGAGCATGTTCAGCAGGATGCCCATGGCGACCACGGTGAATCCTGCAAAAAGCCCCATCCGCAGCGTGGTGTCGGAGATCACCGAGCCCAGACCCATCGCCGCAAAGGGATTCTGCGCGTGCACGAAGGAGAGGAAGCCAGGAATAATCTTGACTTCGTCAATACCGAGGCGCAGGCTGGTTACCACCCAGATCTTGGAGGCCTGATCGAGAAGTAGCGAGCTGACGCTGACGGCGAGGAATATTTTGAGCTTGGCAGTCACGCCGTCATGCTAGCCCGCGCCGGGGGCTTTTGCCACGGTTGCTGACATCTCCATGCAATCTCCGGATATAAGGGGGGCATGGGATGGTTTGATCGACAACTCGCCGGGCGGGATCCGCAGGCGCTCTACACCGAGCTGGCCCAGCTCACCCGGCGGCTGCGCGCGACGGAGTTGATCGGGAAGGCCAGCGGTCGCGTTGGGTTGGGTGGCGACATCATTAGCTTTGTACGAAAGCGTGTGGGAATACGCAGTGTGGGGGTGGAGACGGAGCAGCTTCGGAACGGCGGGCCGCCGGACCCCGCCTCCTTCGATGCCCACGCAGCACGGATCGAGAAGATGTTGGAGGAATTCGCAGCGGGATTGCCCGGAGGCTATCGCCTGGAGCGCGGAGCGCTCGGGGTGCTGCGCGACGAGGCGGGACCGGTACTGGTGTCCTGGCGTTTGGACGAGGATGCGGACAACTACGGGCTTTTTGAGCTTCGTAGTCCCAAAGGCCAAGGTAGCCCGGTGGAGGATCAGGGCTACCTGCGGGCGTTGGAGCTGTGGTCTGGGAAGGTGGCCACGGTGCGGAGCAATTGGGTGAACAGCCAGGAGGTCTGGACCTTCGAGGGAGCACGCCTGAAAGTGGGGTCGGACCGGGGTTGGCGGGCCGAGGCCCTCGCCACCTGGGTGCCACACACCGGCGACTTCTCCTGGCTGGTGCCCGAGCCGGTGGGGGATGAAGCTCCCTTTTTGCATCCCACGCTGGTGTTGGAGATGCGCCCCGCGCTCGATCTGGTGGCCTTTGCCGCAACCCGGCGGGGGGCGACCGGAATTTTCCAGGGTACCCTCAGCCAACCGGCCGGTGTGCAGGCCTTTTTTGCACTCAAAGGCTGACCATGCTGCTTGCGCTTCTGTGTTTGGCCCTCGCGGGAAACCCCACCATCTCTCTGGAGTTCCAGGACGCCGACATCCATACCGTCCTGCGCTTTCTGGCGGACGCGGCCGATCTGAACCTGGTGGTTTCGGATCAGGTGCAGGGTCGGGTCACGCTGCGTCTGAAGGATGTGGCCTGGCAGGATGCGCTGGCCGCCGTGCTCGCGAGCAAAGGTCTGGCGGCGACCACCCTGGATGGCACCCTGGTAGTGGGGATGAAATAGCGCCGCTTCCTCCTCCTCTACCGATTTTCTCCTTTTCCGCTTGACTCTCTCCCGAACCTGTCTACTGAACATGCTGGAGGTAATCATGGCCCCTCCCTCGGGTGGCTGGGTAGATGCCGGGTCGCGTCGGTCCGGACGTGTGGTTCCGCCTGTGGAATATCCAAGCTGGGATGGCAATCGGATGGCGGAGAACACGGTACAATTTGACTGGATTGTGACTCTAAAGGAGAATATCGACTCGGCTGTGGCGGATTTTGTCACAGGCGATCTGTTGTGGTATCCGGTGGAGGGAGACAATAAAACGCGGGCCGCTCCCGACGTGATGGTGGCCTTTGGCCGGCCCAAGGGGCCGCGTTCCAGCTATATGCAGTGGGTGGAAGAGGGTATCGCTCCGCAGGTGGTGATGGAGGTGATGTCTCCCGGCAATCGGTCGGCGGAAATGCGCAACAAACTCTCCTTCTACGAGCGTTATGGGGTCCAGGAGTACTACGTCTACGATCCCGACCACAACCGTCTGGAGGGCTACCTGCGGGAGGGGGAGGAGCTCCGCCCCATCCCCATGCAGGACCATGTGAGCCCCCGCTTGGGCATCCGCTTTCACCTGGAGCCCGACACGCTGGCGGTCTATCACCGCGATGGACGCCGCTTTAAGGCTGCAAAAGAGACCTGGGAGGCTGCGCGCACGGCCGACGAGGCGACCGCCCGCGCTCAGGCTGAGTCCGCCCGCGCTCAGGCTGAGTCCGCCCGCGCTCAGGCGGCCGAGGCAGAGCTGGAAGCCCTCAAGGCGAAGCTTCGGGCCCTGGGAATAAGCCCCTGAGCCCTCAAGAAAAGTGCGCGGAAGGTGGCAGCGGGGCGCGGGTCGGTTAGACGCCGCCCCTCTCCTGAGCGACCCCATGATCGTCTCCAGCCTTTTTTCTCTCCTCTTCGCGTGTCAGAACCCCCCTCCCGTTCCGGGCACCCTGGAGCGTACCGGCGAGGTGTTGACCACCGTCAACGGTCAGGCCATCACCCAGGGCATGGTGGACGGGATGTTGTCCCAGTTCCCGGCCGAAGTGCGGGATCGCGTCATCGCTCAGGGCCAGACCAGCCGCCTGAAGGATGATCTGGTCACCACCGAGCTGCTCTATCAAAAGGCGCTGGAGATGAAGCTCCACGAAAAGCAGGATGTGAAGATCCTGATCGCCTTCTCCGAGCGTCAGGCGCTGGCCCGCGCGGTGGTGGAGCAGGTGGTGGCCGAGCGCACCACGGAAGCCGCCGCCAAGGCATGGTATGACGAGCACGCGGTGCAGTTCCGCCGGGCTCAGGCCAAGATCCGCCACATCATGGTGAAGGACGAGGCCGAGGCCAACGCGGTGATGGCCGAAGTGAAGGGCGGCGCGGACTTTGCGGCAGTGGCCGCCCAGAAGAGTCTGGACACCCGTACCTCCAAAGAGGGCGGGGCCATGGGTTGGGTGGATGTGAAGAACCTCGGCCCCGACATGGCGGCTGCAATCGCCGCTGCGACCGACGGCGCGCTGGTGGGCCCGGTGCCTTCCAAGGGGGCCTTCCACGTGATCCAGGTCGAGTCCAAGCGGGACATGGTCCCCATGGAAGAGGTGATGGACCAGATCAAGCCCAAGCTGCGTGAAGATCTGATCAATGCCTACCTGGAAGAGCTGAAGAAGGGCGCCACCATCACCGCTGCGGATGCACCCGCCGGTGGTGCGACGGTCGCTCCGGCGGCGCCCGGCGCCCCCGCGGCTCCTGCTGCCCCGGCCGCCCCCGCGGCTCCTGCCGCAGGAAAGTGAGCTCATGGCCGGGCGTTGGCTGCTGATTCTGGGGGTTTCCTCGGGTTTTGGTGCGGCCGTCGCCCGCAGTTTTGCGGCTGAGGGCTGGGATATTGCGGGGGTCCACCTGGATCGTCGCAGTGGCATGCCTGCGGTAGAGGCACTCCAGGCCGAGATCCACGCGCTGGGCCGTGAGGCGCTGTTCTTCAATGTGAACGCCGCCGATGATCAGCGCCGCCAGGAAGTGATCGCCGCGTTGAAGGAGAAAATTCCGGCGGGTGGCGTCGGGGTTTTCCTGCATTCCCTGGCCTTTGGCTCTCTGGTGCCCTTTGTCGCAGGCACCGGAAAGAAGGTCAGCCGGGCGCAGCTTGAGATGACCGTGGACGTGATGGGCCACAGCCTGGTCTGGTGGACCCAGGATCTGGTTTCCGCCGGCTTGATGGGCGAAGGAGGTCGGATCTACGCGATGACGTCGGCTGGCTCCCACCATGTGTGGCCGGGCTACGGCCCGGTGAGTGCGGCCAAGTCCGTGCTGGAGTCCCATGTGCGGCAGCTTGCGATGGAGTTGGCGCCGCAGAAGATCACGGTGAACGCCCTTCTTGCGGGCGTGACCCGTACCGCCGCGCTCGAAAAAATCCCCGGCTCGGACAAGCTGATCGAAAAGAGCCTGGCCCGGAACCCCAGCGGTCGCTTGACGGAACCACTGGATGTGGCTCGTTGTATGCTGGAATTGTGCCGCCCCGGCACCTACTGGCTGACCGGCAATGTCCTTCGGGTGGACGGCGGCGAGGATATCTCTGGATGATCCTGCTCCTTTGGGCATGTACGTCGCCCGAGGGGAAGGAGAGCTCAGACTCCCGGGTCGATTCGGTGGTGGATTCGGGCGATTCCGCCTCTACCGAGCTGCCAACGGCCGAAGATGTGCTGAACGACCTGCGGGAGGGTCGCGACGATGCGCTGTTGCGCTGGTCCCGCTCCCACGGCTGGCCGGTGCATACTGCCGATGGTTGGCTGGTGGTGAACACCGACCTCTCCTTGGATCAGGTTGCCGGGGATTTTGATAGCTGGTCCGGAACGTCACTCACAACAGAGTCACGTTTTTCTTGGGCGCTGATTTCCGCAACTCGTGGAGAGGGGTACAAATTCACGGACCAGTCGACCTGGGCCGCGGACCCGTGGGCGCGCTCCTACGACTACGACAGCTTTGGCGAGCTGAGCCTGATTCGTCCCTCGGTGGCGCATCTGGATCGCTGGCTTCAGGTGGGGACGGAGCGTCTGGACGCCCGCGAGCTGCGGGTCTGGGTGCCTGCGGGGGCCCACGATCGGGTGCTCTATGCGCACGATGGGCAGAACCTCTTTGACCCCAACGGGATCTGGGGAGGTTGGCGTCTCCAAGAAAGCCTGCCGCCGGGCACCCTGGTGGTGGGGATCGACAACACGGCCGCCCGGATGGACGAATATACCCACGTTCCCGATGACATCGGCGAAGTGGTGGGGGGAAAGGCGGATGACTACGGGCTGCTGCTGTCCGAGCAGGTGCGTCCGCTGATCCGGGAACAGTACGGTGAGCCCGGTCCGGTGGGGATCATGGGGTCCTCGCTCGGGGGGCTCATCAGCCTGTATCTGGCCCACCAGAGTCCACAGGACTGGGATTTTGCTGCCTCTCTTTCGGGCACGGTGGGGTGGGGAAGCATCGGCTTGCACAACCCCACGGTGATCGAGCTGTATGCGGCGGCGGGCCACGGTCCGGTGCCCCTCTACATCGACTCCGGTGGCTCGGGGAGCTGCTTCGACAGCGATGGCGACGGCATCCGCGACGATGATCCGGATGCGGGCGACAATTACTGCGAGAACCTCCAGCTTGCGGAGACCCTGGTGGACGTGGGCTACCAGTACGAGGTGGATCTGTGGCACTGGTGGGAGCCCGAGGCCCCGCACAGCGAGGCGGCCTGGGCGGAGCGGGTGTTTCGCCCGCTGGAGATTTTTGCGAGGTTGTAAGACCACACTACGGCAGCGGCACCTCGGCCACGTAGTCCCGGAAGGCGTCCAGGTGGGAGGGTCGCCAGGTCAAAAAGGCGTCGAAGAGGGGCTGATCCAGAAGCAGGGCGAAGATGGCGGCTTCCAGCTTCCCCTCCGCCTCTGCCTTGGAGAGGCGCGCAAAAACCTCGTCGTTGGTCGGGGCCTGGCGCCAGGTGCTCAGCACCGTGGTGACGGCAGCCTTTTCCGCTTCCATCGCGGACATCCCGGCTGATAGCCCCTTTTGGCGCTCGGCGGCAAGGCTGCGCCAGGGCTCGCCCAACTTGGCCTGGCCCGCTTGGGGTGGAGCCACGGGCCAGTGGATGTTGCCGGGCAGATCGCGCATCAGCGAGCCAAGCTGGCCGCGGGCTTCTTGGTAGTTTGGATTACAACTAAGGGCATCCACGAGGTGGTCATAGGCTTCCTTTCGGTAGCCGATGCCCAGGCCCATCTTGGCGTCGGCCAGGAAGCGGTGGGCCTGCCAGTTGCAGGGGTCTACCGTCAGGGCCTCCTGGTAGGCCGCGATGGCTTCCGCCGTTTTTCCTTCGGAGAACCATGTGTCTCCCACATAGACCTTCCAGGTGGGATTCTGCGGGCAGCCCTCGATGGCCACCAGGTACAGGGCACGCGCCTTGGGCATCTCTCCACGCGCAAAAGCAGCTTCTGCATCGGCATAGCTGCGCTCGGTGCCCGCCGGACAGACCACCTCCGGCACAGGAAGGGAGGGGACCTGCGCGGTGGAGCTGCCCAGGGCCCCCCGGGCCAGCCCTCCGTTCACCCCGGTGGGATCCAGCTCACTGGCCAGGGCAAACTGCTGCTGGGCCAAGGCCATCAGGTTCTCGCTCTCCGGCCCGCCCTGCTGCGCGACCAAAAAGGCAAGATAGCCCAGCACATAGTGGGCGCGGGCGCTCTCCGGGTTCAGCTTGACCGCCTGGACCACCTGCTTATAGGCAGGCTTGATTTTTCCGGCCTGGATGTTGTTCAGCGCTTTCTCAGCCAGTTTTTCGGCGCGCTCGGCCTGCTGCGGGGTGACGGCCAGCGCGGTCAGGATCAGGGCCAGGCTGAGCATGGAGCCTCCGTGTACAGCATAATTTAGCCGGTGACTGGGAAGAAGGTGGGGACTCCGCGGGGAAAAATCGTGTGGCCACTGCGCCGACGCTGCTGCGGGCAGGCTCCTATCTATGGCCGGGCGCAGCGCGTGATCGGATCTTCGCCCAGTGGGACATCGTCCACCAGGGTGACCAGGCGTCGGGCCAGCATGGCCACATCCCTGCCGGCCACCAGCTTGTCGCGAAGGGTCTTGGCACCACGGATCGGGAGGGTGCCGATCTCGTCCAGGCGCAGGTACAGGGCGTCCAAGCTTCCGAAGTGGTCGATCAGTGCGGCGGCGGTCTTCGGGCCGATCCCGTCCACCCCGCGAACGCCATCGGAGCTGTCGCCGACCAGGGACAGGTAGTCCACCACCTGTTCTGGCCACACCCCGAGTCGCTCGCGGACGCCGTCCCGGTCATAGCACTGGTTCTTCGTTACATCCTCGGTGACCACCCGCGGTTCTTGGCGGACAAGCTGGAGCAGATCCTTGTCGTTGCTTTGGATGCGCACGGGCAGCTCGGCGGCGATCGCATGGCGGACCAGGGTGGCGGCCAGATCATCGGCCTCGTAGCGGGTGGAGCCCAGCAGGACCACGCCAAGCGCCTGTACCTCCTCCTCGAAGCGCTGAAAGTGGGCGATCAGCTCCTCCGGGGCGGGCGGGCGATGGGCCTTGTAGGTGGGGGCGATCTCCCGTCGGAACGTGTCCAGGGTGCGGTCGATCACCACGGCCAGGTGGCTGGTGGTCCCCAGCGCCTTGCGGACCGAGGAGCGTGCGGCGGCCCAGGGAGCGGTCACCCCGGCGAAGTAGGGGCGAAGGACGAGGACGGAGCCGTCCAGGATCAAAAGTTCGCGCTGCATGGGGAGACCTCGGGCTGGACCTAACCGCAGGAGTTGGCGGGCGCCGGGAGCAGATCTGGGGGAAGGTGAGATTGTGGAGGAAACGGTAGAAGGCGGATAATCCGAGAAAGGCCAACTCTTTGGACGTCTAAAGAGTTGGCTTTTCTCTATCCCCCGCACTGCGGTGCAGCTCCGGGTCTCTGTCGGCTCAGCGCCCCGTCGTTCCGGAACGGCGGCGTCGAGCCCCCAAGAGCGTCAGCAGGCCGAGGCCTACAATGGCCGAGCCACCCGAGCTGCTGCAGCCACATTCGCCAGAGAGATCCCCCTTGTCCCCATCGGGCACCACGCGGCTGTCCAGGCGACTGTCCTCCACCTTGCCGCTGTCCACCGCCGAGTCCTTGCTGCTGTCGACCGGGCTGTCGGGGGGACTGTCCGGCGGACTGTCCGGCAGGTCGTCGCTGCTGTCCAGCGGGTTGGTGCCGTTGTCCAGCTCGGCGCCATCGTTGACCCCTCCCCCGTCGGTGTCGGGCTTCAGCGGATCGGTGCCGGCGTCGTAGACCTCCGCCCCATCCGACAGGCCATCGCGGTCGGTGTCGGGATCGTTGGGGTTGGTCCCCAGCCGGTCCTCCTCTGTATCGCTCAGACCGTCCGCGTCGGTGTCGGGCACAACCGCCACATCGTCCGAGCCGTTCAAGGGGTTCGTCCCGTCCGTGAGCACCTCCGTCCCGTCGGACACGCCGCCCGCGTCGGTGTCGGTGCGCAAGGGATCGGTGCCGTAGGTGTCGACTTCCTCCCCGTCGAACAGACCGTCGCCGTCGGTGTCGGCCAGACCGGAGTCGGTGCCGTAGACCGCCTCCTCCGCATCGGTCAGGCCATCGCCGTCGCTGTCCAGGGTCGAGGACACGTCGTCGCTGGGATCGTGGGGATCGGTGCCATCCACCTCCCACTCCACCCCATCGCCCGTACCACCGCCGTCGGTGTCCTCCAACAGCGGATCGGTCAGGGAATCATAGACTTCTTCCCCGTGGGTCAGGCCATCGTTGTCGCTATCGGCGTCGGCCGGGTCGGTGCCCTGCACCGCCTCGTTCAGGTCGGTCAGGCCATCCGCGTCGCTGTCCAGCAGCGAGCCATCGTCGGTGGGGTCCAACGGGTCCGTGCCGACGCCCACCTCGGCGCCGTCACTCTCGCCGCCGCCGTCGCTGTCAGCCAGGGTGGGATCGGTGCCCAGGTTGGCTTCGGTCCCGTCGTCCAGACCATCGCCGTCGGTGTCGGCCACCAGCGGATCACTGCCCCAGCTCAACAGCTCGTCCCCATCCGACAGGCCATCGCCGTCGGTGTCGGCCAGGAGCGGATCGGTGGTGCTGCCCAGCAGCTCGGTGCCGTCCGACAGTCCGTCCCCATCCGTGTCGGCGAGGTTGGGATCGGTGCCGTACAGGGCCGTCTCGTCCTGGTCCGCCAGCCCGTCTCCGTCTGTATCCTGGGTTACATTTGAAAAATCGTCGCTTCCATCCAGGGGATCGGTGCTGTTGCTCAGGACCTCCAGCCCGTCGTTGATGCCGCCGTTGTCCGTGTCGGAGTCGTTGGGGTCGGTGCGGTGCGTGTTGACCTCGTCGCCATCGCTCAATCCGTCCCCGTCGGAGTCGGCGTCGTTGGGGTCGGTCAGGGTGCTGTTGACCTCGGTCCCGTCGTCCAGGCCATCGGCATCGGTGTCGCTCTGGTTGGGGTCGGTGCCCCAGCTCTGCACTTCGTCGCCGTCGTCCAGGCCGTCGCTGTCGGTGTCGGCGTTGTTGGCATCGGTGCCGGTGCTGGTCACCTCGGTCGCATCGGAGAGGCCGTCGTTGTCGCTGTCGGCGTCGTTGGGATCGGTGCGCGTGGTGTTCACCTCGTCCCCGTCGCCCAGGCCGTCGTTGTCGGTATCGGCGCGGTTGGGGTCGGTGGAGCTGCTGTTCACCTCGGTCCCGTCGTCCAGGCCGTCGCCGTCGCTGTCGGCGTTCAGCGGATCGGTGCCGCTGCTGTTCACCTCGGTCCCGTCGCCCAGACCGTCCGCATCGGTATCGGGCAGCAGCGGGTCGGTCAGGGTGCTGTTCAGCTCGGTGCTGTCACTCAGGCCGTCGCTGTCGGTGTCGGCGTTGGTCGGGTCGGTGCCGGTGTTCTGCACCTCGGTGCCGTCGTCCAGGCCGTCGCCGTCGGTGTCGCTCTGGTTGGGGTCGGTGCCCCAGCTCTGCACTTCGTCGCCGTCGTCCAGGCCGTCGCTGTCGGTGTCGGCCAGAAGGGGATCGGTGCCCTCCTGGTAGACCTCGGTGCCATCGCTCAGGCTGTCGCCGTCGCTGTCGGGGTTCCGCGGATCGGTGCCGTAGATGCCCTCTTCGCTGTCAGTCAGGCCGTCGCTGTCGGTGTCGGCCGAGCTGCCCAGATCGTCCACCGGGTCCAGAGGATTGGTGCCATCCACCAGCACTTCGACCCCGTCGCTCACCCCGCCGTTGTCGCTGTCGGCGTTGTTGGGATCGGTGTTCTGGTTCAGGACCTCCTCTCCGTCGCTCAGGGCGTCGTTGTCGCTGTCCGCATCCAGCGGATCGGTGGCCCAGGTGTTGATCTCCTCCCCATCGAGGAGGCCGTCGCCGTCGGTGTCGGCCTGCAGCGGATCGGTGCCCCAGTTGTTGGCCTCTCCACCGTCCTCCAGTCCATCGCCATCGGAGTCTGCATCGTTGGGATCGGTGCCTTCTTCCATGATCTCTGTGGCATCATCGAGACCGTCGCCGTCGGTGTCCGCATTGTTGGGGTCGGTGCCGTAGGTACCGGTCTCCGCCTCGTCGGTCAGGCCGTCGCCGTCGCTGTCCAGGTCCACTCCGACCGTACCCGACCAGCTCTCCGAAAAGGACCGACTATCCACCGTAAAGTCCAAGTCCGCGCTCAGGGCATAGCTGCCGCTGGCCGCCGCGGACAGCTCCACCTGGATCACGCCGGTCTCTCCGGGGTCCAGCGTGGCCAGTGTCCAGGTCACCGTGGCGGTGGCCGAGTCGTAGACCCCCCCCGAGTCGTCGCTGACGTAGCTCAGCCCGGCGGGGATCTGGAGGGTCAGGGTGCTGCTGCGGGCCCGCCCCTGGCCGGCGTTGCTGTAGTCCAGCTCCAGCGACACGTTTGTGGCCACCACCTGTGTGGCACCCGCAAGCTGGATGTCCGGAGCCGCGGCCTGATCGGCGCAGTTCGCCGTGAAGTAGGAGTTCAGGAAGACCCGGACGCCGTTGATCTCGTTGTTGGCGCTGTAGGGCAGCGTCGTGGCGTACTCGTGTGCGCCCAGGAAGGAGACTTTGCCATTGCTGGCGTTTCCATCCAGGTAGCCGTAGGCCAGGACATGGGCGGTGCTGGCGCCGCTTCGGCCGGAGATAAAGCGCACATCGCTGTTGAAGGTGGCGGTGAAGGAGGGCAGGCTCCCGCCGTGGGGACCCCAGTTGCCGTAGGTCTGAACCAGCTCGTCGTCCGGATTCCCCACGACATAGGTGGGGTTACTGCCGACGGCGGTTTTGGTGAGGCCGGTGGAGAGCATCCGCCCGTAGCTGGTGTTGTTTTCGATGGTCTTGGCGGCGTCGCACTCAAAAAGGGTACTGGTGGAGTAGTCCTGGGCAAAGGCGCGCATCTCCTGAATCACCGCAGAGGAGACACTGGTCGCATGCATCGCATTGAGGTGGCAGTAGGCGGCATAGCCATCGCTGGAAAACAACGCTCCATCGCCCGCGACGGTGCTGCTGCTCCCACTGATTTCTGCGGCGGAGAGGTTCCCGGAAGAGGCTGTGGTCCAGGTGTTGCCCGCAGCATCGGGAATGCCGGCCGCATTCAGGTAGCCCCAGGCGATGTCCTCCTTGCCGTCCTCGTAGATGGCGATGGTGGGGGCCAGAAAGAGGGTGCGGGAAACCTCCAGGCTGCTGGAGCCGGTGGTGATGTAGGCCACGGCGTCCCAGCCGGCCGCCTGCCAGCCCGCGATGATCGGGGTTGCATCGGCCGCGTCGGCCGCGTCGATCACGAAGGGGCCACCCGCAAAGTTGAGGGAGGAGGCGGAGGAGGAGGCGGCGGTGCTCAGGTAGGCCGACAGCCCCTGGATGTCATTGCCGCTCTGGGCCTTGTTGGAGGCGACCACCCAGTGGACGGGAATGCCATTGTCCAACAGGCGGTAGACCAGGCCATAAGCGTCCAGGATCCCCTGGTTCTGCAGGTTGGCGTCCATCGGAATGACGATGGAGCCCGCATCGAAGTCGGTGACGGTACCGGCGATTGCCGTTGGTGCAAGGCCGCAGTTCAGGCCACAAAGGATAATCAGGGAAACCAGGCGCTTCATGACATCTCCCTTTTGGACCCTAATGCACTTGTCGCCGATTGTCGTGGCTGCTCGCCGGTGGGGCAGAAATAGATGCACCGGCGCGGTTTCCGGGGCGGTGTCGCGGGGAGTCGGCGTCCTCTCCGCTTCTGCAACCCAGCTCAACGCCTTGGCCGAAAGCCGCGAAATCCTGGATGGCCCCGCCTCCTCCTCCCCCAAGTCCTCCTCCGGCCTTGGATCGTTGGTCGAAAGCCGCGAAATCTTCGACGGCCCCGGCGCCTCCCGTCCCGCGGTCGGCAGCGAGCTGGCCGACAGCCGCCACATCCTGATCACCCCCGACTACCGGCCACCCGTCGGCTTTGAAGGCGGGGAGCTTCGGCCCCCCCAGGGCATCGGGACCATGTCCCTGCTGCCCGCCGGTGCAGCGCTGAATGCCCAGATGGTTCCTTCTGAAGATGCGACCTCCGAGTTCTTTGCAGCCCGCCTGTCGGCCGGCAACCAGAACCGCGAGGTGACCGCGGTGGGCTACCGCCTGGTGGGTGGGGCATGGGAGGGTGACTCGGGCATGGAACACCGGGTGCGGGTGTGGAAAGAGAGCCGCTACGGCATGATTCCGGTCCAGAGCTTCCTGGTGGAAGAGACCAAAGACGCGATGTCCGAAGAACACCGCTGAACGCCAGCTTGTGGCGCCCTCTCTGGAGGATTCGGGCACCGGCGGTTTGGTGGGCGCCTCGACCTTCTGGAGCTACGACTGGGCAAGCTTCGGGGAAGAAGGGCTGGATGCGACCATGGCCATCCACGCGACCCTGAAGATCGGCAAGACCGAGCGCCACTGAGCGGGTCGCCGCTTCGGCGGCGGGCTTGCCGGAAGAACCCTGGTCGTTTTCGGTCCCCTTCCGCCGCGACCCCTCGCCAAAACCGAGCTTTGCCGCAGATGTCAGATCTGTGAAGGATGGCGGTGCCCACAGCGCGGGGCATGGAGCAGGTCTGGAGCCTCCATGTCTACCGGTACCCCCCCGATCCCCTCCCGCTGGCCTTCGCAGGATGCCTTGGCCGCGCTGCTTCCTTCCCAGGACGGCGTCCTTCTTCGGGGGCTTGCGGAAGCGGAGATAGACGCCTTTGTCGCCGATCTGGGGCGCTGGTATCCGGCTTTGGTCTACACTTCCGAAGCGCAGATGCTGAACGCCAGCTTCTTTCGGCAACATCGGGCGACCCTGCTGGTGATTGTGGCCTGGGCAGAGGGTGTACGCTGCGGGGTCACCATGCTGGAGCTGGATGTCGAACAGGGCGGGCTTCTGGGACGTTTCTGTGCCGTGGACCCCACCTACCGCGGTCGTCGCCTTGCCAGCCTCTTTGTGGAGGCGCAGGTGGCGGTGGCCCGCGCGATTGGGGCGTCGCACACCCACGCCCAGACGGAGTTGAATAATCGGGCGCCCGGAAAGGCCTTTTTGGGGCACGACTTCCAGCCGGTGGCCCTTCTGCCTGCGGCCGAGACCAAGCTGATCGACGGAAACCTGCGCTATGTGCCGGAGGTGGTCTTCTTTCGGTGCCTGAGAACCGCACCGATGGCGGGGCCCCCTCCTCCCGGGCTCTATCCACCCGTAGAATCACTCTGGCGGCGGATCACCGGCGAAGAGGGCGCCTTTGTCCCGCCCCAGGCGGCTGCCTGTTCGGATCTGCCCCCGGTCACGGGTTGCTGGCCCACGGATCTTCCCGCCGCAGCCTCCTGGCTACAGAGTGGCCAGGATCTTCCTGCCACTGTTGCGGACTGGAGCCCGTGGGCGCGGACCGGGTCGGTGCCCTCGCTCTCGAACTGGCTGGCAGCCTGCGAGATCACGGAAGGTACCGAAGAAACAGGTCAACCTGCAGCCCGGACCATGCTGTGGTGGAAAGACGGCGCGCTGGTGGGAATCCTGGGGCTCAGCCGTGACCCCTCGGGGGAAAGGCTGACCGTGTCCGTGGCGGCCACCGCAGCCGGGCACGAGGACGTGGCGCGCCAGATGTTGTCCCTGCTCGGCCCGGTGGCGGCGACGCTCGGCCTGCGCCAGGTATGGCTGCGCTTGGGCTTGGGGGATGTCGCCCGGCAGGAGCTGGCCGAAGCGGCCGGCCTGGCAGTGGTGGGAATTCTGCCGAAAAAGGCAGAGATGGAAGTCCTCCACATCCTGTCGCTGCTGCCGGCTTCCGCCTGCGCGGTTCCGTCGATGGAAACGATGCTTCCGTCGGTGGCGCGCGTGGTGGAGGGGCGTCTGATATAACCGGTGCATGTTCTGGATCCTCGCCTGCACCCCTCCCGATGACTCCCCTCCCCCATCGTCCCGGTCTGAATGGCGGGTGGAGGGAGCAGCGCTGGTAGACCCCGACGGACAACAGGTCATCCTGCACGGCGTGAATGCCCGCATCGAAGGCCTGTTTGATGTCAGCTTTTCGGATGGGCGCATCGCGCTGGAGACCATTCCTCCCTTCGGCCGGGAGGACTGCCGCTTTCTGGCCGAAGAGCTGGGCTTCAACAGCCTGCGGATGCCGGTCAACTGGAGCGGGATCGAGCCGGAACGCGGCAACTACTCCGATGACTACCTGGAGCGGGTCACGACGCTGGTGGATGACTGTGCCGCGGTGGGAATCAGCAGCATCGTGGACCTGCACCAGGATGCCTACTCCAAGGAGATTGGCGAGGATGGCGCCCCACTCTGGGCCATCATCCCCACCCCCGAGGAGCTTTTAGAGGGCCCCCTGGAGGACCTCGCCGAGCGCCGCACCTCTCCCGCCGTGCTGGCGGCCTTCACCTCGCTGTACACCGATGTCGACGGCTTGATCCAGGCCTATGCCGACATGGCGGCCGAGCTGGCCACCCGGCTGAAGGATCATCCCGGCGCCATCGCCTTGGAGCTGCACAACGAGCCCGTGCCCTTGGGGCGGCTGGACGAGCTGGACGAATTCCACGACCGGGTGGCGACGGCAGTGCGGGCCGCCCACCCCTCCCTGTTGATCGCCTTTGAGCCCGATTCCTTCCGAAACCTGACCGACGCGGCACCGGTGAACACCCCCTTTCCGCACGCCAACAGCCTGTATGCCCCCCACCTGTATGTGGACGTTTTTGAGAGCAGCCCGGGTACGACGGAGGCGATCCAGGACTCGGTGGCGGGCATGGTGGAGGAGGCCGAAGCGCATGGCGCCGCCCTGTGGGTGGGCGAGTTCGGCGCCGATCCCAAGACCGAAGAAGGGATGCGCTACATCCAGGATTCCCTGGATAGTCTTGACGCGGCAAGAGCGGGGTGGGCCTTCTGGGTCTACGAGGAGTGGGGGCAGGGGCGCTGGGGCCTGTATGAGAGCAGCGACGACCTTCGTGGCGCCCTTCGCGAGGATCTGGCCGATCTCCTTGCCCGCCCCTACCCCATCGCCGTGGACGGCCGGCTTCAGGCCATGTCCTGGGATGGCAGCAGGCTCAGCCTGAGTTTGACGGGGGCCGGCAAAGGAACCCACACCCTGGCCGCCGCCGCGCGGATCTTTGGAACGACGGCCACGGTCCGTTGTGACGGGGTGGAAGAGACCGTTCCCGTGACCGCGGGGCGGGTGCGTGTGGCCTGTGAGGGTGAGACGCTGGAGCTGCTGCGGCCCTGAGCCTCAGTGGTGGCAGCTTCCCGACGGGAGCACACAGACCGTCCAAGCGCATGCCAGGTCGATAGAGTTCAAAAACTCAAGCCCTCCGCTTCGTCCCCTTCACCACAAGCTCCTTTCCAGCAAAAGAAATCCCGAACTTTTGAATCGGCACCGCGCCGGCCGCCTCCAGCTCCACCCCGTAGCCCCTGGCCGCGATCTGGCGCAGTGCCGCCGCTGCGTGGGTGGCCAGGCTGCCCTTCCCCTTCTGCTTCTTGAACTCCAGCACCACGCCGGGCTGCCCCGCTGTCTTGGGGATGATCAACACGTCCGCCCGGCCCAGCGCATCCTCGCGGTTGCTACGCACAAAGTGGGTTTTTTCCATGGTCACCAGCAGGCCCAAGACAAAGGCATGGTAAAAGGCCTCGGCCTGGGTGTGGGCCACGTCGTGGCTGGACACATGGCGGAGCAGGAGTTTTTGGAGCAGATCCTGGACTTTTTCGGCGTTTCCGGTCAGGAGCGCCTGGTGGAGCGGCTCCACCGACCCGCCCAACTGCTCCAGCCACATCACAAAGCTGTCCTGCCAGATCGACGCCACCTCCTGGTTGGGGATGGCCACCTTCGCTTGGATACGGCTCCCTTCCTGGCGATGATCCACCGCTTTCAGGTAGCCCGAAAAGAGCAGAAGACTCCACACATCGGTGGGGTTCATGTCCCGAAGCACCACATTTTCGTCGACCCGAACCTCGATGGTGCCCCCGCCCAGGAGTGTTGTGAACTGGGATTCCAGGTCGGAGCTCTTCAACAGAAGCTCCCGCACCAGCTCGTTGCGGCCTGCCGTGGCCAGCCAGTAGGGCTTCAGGGGTGCCTCCGGCTCGGCCAACACATGCAGGATCGACCAGGGGTTGTACACCGTGCTGTCGCCAAAGCGGTAGCCGTTGTACCACCGGCGAATCTCCTCGGCCTCTGTCTCCCTCCCGTACACTTTCAGCAGGCCTTCTACCTCTGCTTCGGTAAAACCGAACAGCTCGGTCTTCCGGTCCAGCAGGCTATAGACCTGCACGTTGTTCAGACTCGAAAACATCGACTCCTTGGCGACGCGGAGCACGCCGGTCAGCACCCCCCGGTGGAGCGTGGGGTTGTCCTTCAGTCCTTCGGTTAAAAAGGTGCGGAACCAGCCTGCAATCTGATCAAAGTAGCCGGCGGTCCAGGCATGAAGAATCGGGCCGTCATACTCGTCGATCAGGATCACCACCCGCTCTCCGGTGGCGGCAAACAAGGCGCGGCAGAGGCTCCACAGGATCCGCAGGCTGAAGCGGCCCTGATCCACCTCCTCCAAGGGTTTTAGGAGCTCCGGACCAATACCGGATTGACGCAGCCGGGGCAGATGCCGCCGCAGCTCCTCGGTCACCACCTCCTCTAAGAGCGCCCGGGCCTCCTCCCACCGCTCCGGCTTCACCGACCGGAAGCTCAACGCGATCACCGCATGTTTTTGGAAGTGTTGACGCGACAAGGGGTCCTTCCACACCGCCAGATCGGAGAAGAGCGCGCTCTGATCCGGCCCGATCTCCAGAAAAGTCTGGAGCATGGACATGGAGAGAGTTTTCCCGAAGCGCCGGGGGCGCGGGTAGAGCTGCACCTCGGCGTTTCTGGCCAGAACTTCAGAGATGAAGCGGCTTTTCTCCACATCCAGGAAGCCGCCTTCCCGTAGTTTGGGGAAGTCGGAGGTGCCGGTGTAGATCGGGGGAGGGGGCATGGGGGGACTTTAACCGGTTTGGACGGGTGTTGATCGGGCGCCTGCGGCGCTCGAGGGCCGCCAACGCCTTGCGAAGTGCCCCCAACCCCTCGCGTACCACGGGAAGAATTGAGTCGTGGGCGGCCGCTCGCCGGTCCAACAGCATGGCCGGCCGGTGCAGGCATGAACCGTGCCAGAAAATGTGGCCTGCGCCTGCCAGACCCTGGAGCTGCTGCGCCCCTGAGCGGCGCCGCTGCTCAGTTGGTGCAGCCGCCTACCGGGTCTGCCGGCGCACGCTCGCCGAAGGTCAGCGGGCCCTCGTGCTCCACCCCCCCGCGGCGATAGCGCACCGTCACCTCCTGCCCCGCTTTTCCGTCCGCCAGCCACCGCAAAAACTGCCCCGGATGCGCCAGGGTGAAATCCCCAAGCTGGAGAAGGATATCCCCCTGCTTGATCCCCGCCTTTGCGGCGGGCCCCTCGGCGTCCACCTTCAGCACCACCAGGCCGCGGCCGCCCTCCTCCAGCTCCACCGGGTACAGCGCCGCGCCCAGGGTGCCCGGGCGGGAGTGGTGGCCGCTGAGCAGGCCCTCCACCACCCGGCGCACCGTGACCGTAGGTACCGTCCCACCGCCTCGGCTGAGGTAGCGACTGTTCACCCCCAACACCGCGCCCGCCGCATCCACCAGCGGCCCCCCCGGAAAGCCGCGGGGAAGGCTACCATCCACCTCGATCCACTTGTCGATCCGTCCGCCCGTGTCGCTCTGCCAGGCGCCGTCCAGATCGCGCAGAAGGCCCCAGGCAGGCTCCACCCGGGGCCCCGGGCGTCCCAAGGCAAGGCTGATGTTCCCCACCCGAAGGGCCTCGCCGTCGCTCCAACCGGGCACCGGAAGAGGATCGCCCTGCACGCGAAGGGCGGCCAGATCGCTGCCCACATCCCAGCCTACCACCGTGGCCGGGCGGGTGCTCCCGTCGGCACCGCGAAGCTGCACGTCCTTCAGGCCGGCCACCGCCGAGGCCACCGTCACCACCACATCGGGGCTCCACACCACCGCACTTGCAATGCGCCTGCCCTCCACCCGAAGTACCGATGCCCCCACATTCTCCACCACCGCTGCCAACTGCTCGGAAAGTCCAGTCATGATCGCTCCTTGTGTGGAGGGAAGCTAAGTCCGGTTCCAAGGTCGATAAGTTGCCCGAATGGGGAGGTGTCACACTGCCTGAATGGGGGGGAAAGGTGGGAATACGGGGAGGATCGTCGCGATCACGCAAGGCGCGTGCGGCCCGAGCGCCGCAAGCGCCTTTGGGGGGACATTTGGCGCGGCTGCGAGGTGCTTTGATCTCAGTATAGACGCCTATACTGAGATTTTCGCGATTTCAGCACCCTCTCCCGGCGGAGGCGGAGTCATGTTCAGGGATTCGTAGAGCTGCTCGGCGGGTTGGTTGCCCCGGGTCACCACCAGGTGCAGGCTCCCCTCGCCCGCCTGTTGCAGGCGGTGGATGGACCGCAGCAGGCCGGCCCGGCCCAGTCCGCGCCGCTTCCAGGTGGGGTCGGTCATGGTGAAGGCCAGCAAGGGGTGCCCTTCAAAGTGGGTGATCAGGGTGGCAGCGACCACGTTCCCCTCGCGCTCGATCAGCTCGGAGGCGGAAAAGTTGAAAGCTCCATAGGCGCCGCTCAGCAGGGCCTGGACCTCGGCCGCGGCCTCCTCCGGACCCTCTCCGCCGTCGTCAATGGTTCCGGCGTAGGCGCGCAGCATCAGGCGCGCCAGGGCTGCGGCGTCTTCGGGGAGGACCGGCCGCGCGCCGGAGTCGGCGCTTGGCTCCGGGAGCGGTTGGTGGAGGTTCAGGTGGGGTCGGCGTCGCATGGGGGGTTCTTTTTCGAGCTTAAAGGGCGCTACCGGCGGCGGCCACCCGGGCCCGAAATACCGGCGATCCCAGAGCCTCCGCCACTTCGGTCACCCGGTCCCAGCGGTGTTTTTGGCCGGAAAGTACGCTTAAGTTGAGCAGCGCGCGGGCTTCGTCTCTGGGGCGCAGGAGCTGGGTGGCCAGCCCGCGGGCTTCCCGGGCGGCCTCGGTGGCCCCGGCATAGCCGGGCAGCTCGGAGAGGTCGTGGAGAAGTTGGAGCACGATGGGCTGTAATTCTTCGGCGCGCGCCCGCTCCAGGGCCTGCCGGAGCGGGGTCACCGCGTCGCCCCCCAGGCGCTGTCGTAGCTGGGAAAGCTGGCGCCGAACGGTGATTTGGGCGTAGATGGACAGGTCGTCGTCCACCAGCTTCAGCGCGTTGGCGGCCAGGAGCTCTCCGGTGGGGGAGTCGGGGGCGACCCGGGCGCGAAAAGCCAGGCCCAGGCCCTCCTCCACCGGTCCCCGCCAGCGTTTGCACCATTTCTGGAGATCGCGGGTGGCGGAAAAGGCGGCGGAAAAATCGCCTTGAATGGCAGACAGTCGGGCCAGCAGGTACCCGGCCCAGCCCTTGACCATGGGATCGTCGGCGGACTGCCCGCGAAGAAATTGGAGGAATTTCTGGATGGAGGGGAGGAGGGGGTCGCGGGGGAGGATGTTCTCGTCCAGGTCGTTCATCAGGAGTTCGACACACCGAGCCGCAACTCCCCTCCCGGCGTAGCTTAGCGCCAGTTCTTGGAGCGACGGAAGGAGTTGCTGGAGGAGGACGGGGGTTCGGGGGGAGGCCATGCCCCAATGGCGGGAGACGCGCACTGAGAGAAATCGTGTGGTTTCCGCGTGATCTCCCGGTGGGTTCGGCTGCTCGAAGGGGAGTCCCCAGTGATAGAGGCTTTCTTCGACATAGCCGGTGGCGTTTCCGGCCGCGTCCGCCCGCCCGATGTGGAGCCAGGAGCGCCGGGCCTGCTCGGCCGCCTGGAGGGTGGCGATGCTGTCGCCGGTTGCGCTGGCGATCTCGGACTCGCGGAGGGCAACCCATGCGGCGTGTTCGGGAGCCTCTCCCTCGGTCTTCCAACGCCGTGCTTCCCGCAGCCGACCGAGCCGACTCAGGGACCGAACAGCATTCTCGAAAAGCACCTCACGACCCTCCTCCGGTAGTACGACGGTCGGGGTGTGCGATAGGGACTGGTAGAGATGAAGTTGTTCCTTGGGAACAAAGTCGGCGGAGGCAGCCACATATAGCGCTGTCTCTGCGCGCTCCCACGCTGGCAATCGCGGAGCCTGCACCAATAGGGGCTGGCCCCGGTCATAGGCCTCTCGCTGCCTATCAAGCCCTAGGAGCAGCAGAATCCTCAATCGATGGCACCGGCGCGCCAACTCAGGATTTTTCTTGAGACACCGATGTTTCTCGCAGACCTCCAACACCAGCCATCCCTCCAATCGATCGCGGGCGATCTGCAGTTCACCTACCAGATCCAACCCCGCCCGCACCTTCTCCTCCCCCGGCGGGGCATCCTCCCACCGCTGCCGGGCCAGGGTCAGCTCCCGACCATAGCGGTCCTCGTCTCCCCCCACCGTCGCGCTAACAAAATCCTCCTGGCACAAAAACAGAGCCAGCAGATCCCGGTGACTCCATAGATCGGGGGCCTGCTTCAAAAAAGAATCCAGCTCGGCCATGCCCGATAGCCAGATCAGAATCTGAGCCCCGGAGGCCCCCCAGGCATCCCGCGCCAGGTTGAGCTGCTGGTAGGCGTGTACCGGGCCGGCCATCTTTTCCAGGCCATGCAGGCAGTACAGGTGCCCCCGCAGCGGCTTCCCGGCGTTTTTTTCGCCAAACAGCGTCCAGGGATTACCGGTTTCGGCAGAAAAGTCGAGGCGGTGGACGCGGCCTCCCCCCAAAAGAGCGTCCAGGGTGGCTTCCACCTGCGTCCGCAAGGTCGGCGAGCCGCCCACCGCCAGGTAGCGGCCCGCCGTGGGCAGGGCGGCCACCCGCGCGGCGATGCGCCGGATGGGCTCGCGATAGGCGACGCTTAGCTCTTCCACCCGGCCACCACCTCTTCCAACAGCGGGTGGACATCGTACCAAGGCTTCCCGTTCACATATTCAACGACCATGTTTTCGTTCAGAAGCTGGCGCTCTAGCTCGGAAGAAAGTTCGTTGGTCTTGGCGACCTCGCGAAGACCCTTCCGCCGCTCGGCATCCTGGGTGGCCCGTTGCAGCTCCACCCGCAGGTCGGTGACCGCTTCCTGGCTGTGGCTGAGCAGCACCCGATCATCGCCAGACAAGGAGGCAAACTCAAAGGCTATCGCCATGATCCGGCCGAATTCACGGGTGATCCCGGCGGAATAGCGCACCGCCTCCTGTACCGCCGAGTCATCGACCAGCGCTGGCTCCACCAGCTTGTGCAGCAGCGCGGTAAAGCGTTCAATGGCCTCTTTTCGGAGTTCGGTGGCTCCTTTTTTGTCGAAGACCTGGATGTTCTTGATCACCTCTCGCTGCTGGGTCAGCACGTTCTGGAAGTTCAGGGCATAGGGAAAGGTGAGCACCATCTTGGCGGGCAGGCTCTCCAGCACCGAAAATTGCGGTCCAAACAGGGTCTGCGCCGAGGCCAGATCCATCTTGTCCAGATCGTCGAAGATCACCAGCACCGGTCGGCCCTGCTCCGCGAGCGCTTTCAGCAGGTGGTTCGCCACAATTTGCAGGGCAGTGGTACCGGCCTTCCGCACCGCTTGGCGGACCTCTGAATCCACCCGCATCTCGGAGGAGATTTTCATAAATGCAATGTCAAACTCAATTCCGCCAGTCTCTACTTCTTTGGGCGCCACCGGCAAGGTACGGAGTTCGTTCAGCCGCCGAATCCAACCCACCAACTCCACGTTCATGGTGCCCAGACTGGCAAGGTTCTTCCAGCCGATCTTTTTCCACTCTCCGGCCAGGGCCTCACACAGCAGCACCAGGAGGTCGGCGATCTCCAGCTCGGCTTTGTCGGTGAAGGCCGCCACCGGGTTGGTCACCCACACCACACGATAAGCGGGAGTAAGCACCTCTCGGATATGCTGGAGGCTCCAGGATTTTCCGGCGCCCTTTTGACCGGTGAGCAGAAGCTTGACTGGCCCGGGAACCTGCTGGATCTGCTTCAACAGCCGCTGCACGGGGTCGCGGGGGTTCTTGGCGGGCTCCAGGTACAGCTCGTGAAAGGGCGGAATCTGGCTCTTCAGCTCTTCTGGCCAGCTATTCACGGGCTGGGTGAAGACCTGCAAGTGCTTATAGGCGGCTTCATCGACACTTTTTGCCTTGAGGGAGGACATCGGCGGGATTTTATCTCGTCTCCCCGGTCAGGGCCACCGCGCGGCCGGGTCGTCACGGGGGAAGTGCCCCCCCAAAGGCGCTTGCGCCGCTCGGGGCGCACGCGCCTTGCCGGGTATGGAGAGCACTCCCCTCATTGAAAAGAATTCATTGAAAGTTTTTCAACGCTCTGCTATGCTGTCTCCATGGCCCGAACCGCTGCCGTCGATGCTCGCCGCTCCCAGCTTCTTGCTGTGGGGAAAAAGATCTTTTCCTCCCGCTCCTATGATGCGGTGTCTACCGAAGAGATCGCGACCGAGGCGGGGATCTCCATCGGGCTGCTCTACCACTACTTCGCCAACAAGAAGGGCTACTATGCGGCGACCGTCCGGGCTGCGGCAGACGATCTGCTGGCCGCCACGGTGTTCCCGGCGGGCCTGGATCTTGGGGCGGCGGCCCCCATCGCCCTGGGTGGCTTCCTCGACTGGGTGGAGGCGAATGCGGAGCTGTACCGCGGTCTGCTGCGGGGCGGCGTGGGGGCCGACCCGGAGGTTCAGGCAATTCTGGAGGATGTACGCAGCACCATTATGGCGCGTGTCTTCCGCGCGGCGGCTCTTCCTCCTACGCCCGCCCTCAGCCTTGCGCTGTATGGATGGCTGGGACTGTTGGAGTTCTCGGCCCTGCGCTGGCTCACCCACCAGGAAGTCAGCCGCGACGAGTTGTTGACTCTAATGCTTACGCAAGTTCCACCAGCTTTTTTTGAGGTGCAGTCATGATGCCGTTGCTGGTCTTTGTGCCCCCCGTCACCCTCCTGATTGCCGCGACCGTGGGCGGGCCCGCCCTGGCCCTGCCTCCCCTGGTTCTGTTCGGGATGGTGCCGCTTCTGGATCAGATCCTGCCCCAGAACAAGGACAATACGCCAGGAGCGACGTGGCAGCGGTGGCTGCCCATCAGCTTTGTACCGGCACACGTTGTGGCGTTGGCGGTGGCCCTGTACCAGGTGGCCTTTGGTGGCTGGAGTCCGGCGGAGCAGTTCTTTCTGACCCTTGGTATGGGCCTGATCTCGGCAGTGGCCATCAACGTGGCCCACGAGCTGATGCATCGGCCCGGAAAAGGGGAGCAGCGCCTGTCCGAGCTGCTGATGGCCTTGACCACCTACACCCACTTCTGCATCGAGCATGTGCAGGGACACCACAAAAATGTGGGCACCCCCAAAGACCCGGCAACCTCGCGCCTGGGCGAGTCGCTGTACGCGTACCTGCCGCGCACCCTGGTGGGCGGGCTGCGCTCGGCCTGGGCCATCGAAGCGGCACGCTCCGGAATCGGTCTGAAAAACCGTATGCTGCACTACGGAATCTTTCAGGTCGCCTTGCTGGCGGGCCTGTATCTGACGCTGGGGGGCCTTGGACTGGCTGCCTTCCTCTTTCAGTCGGCGGTGGCCGTGGTGATGTTGGAGACCATCAACTACCTGGAGCACTACGGTCTGGAGCGGAAAGAGGTGGCGCCGGGCCGCTATGAGCGGGTGCAGCCGCACCACTCCTGGAACTCCAGCCATGTGGTGTCCAACGCGATGTTGTTGAACCTGGCCCGGCACTCCGACCACCACGCTTTTGCCGCCCGCTCCTTCCGGGAGCTGCGCCACTACGAGGCGGTGCCCCAGCTTCCCTCCGGCTACAGCGCCATGCTGATGATGGCCTTCGTGCCACCGCTGTGGTTTCGGGTGATGAACCCGCAGGTGGCCCGCGCTCTTCAGGCGCAGAATGCCGGGGAGAATGTGGCAGCGACGGCGTAGCGCCCGCTGGGCTACCCGCTCAGGGCAGCCCGGAGTGCAAGGAGCTGGCTCTCAAAAAAGGAGCGTGCCACGGGGGTAGACCGCTGGACCACGTCGAAGCCGTGGTAGGCCCCGGGCACCTCCACCAGCGTACAGGGCACCCCGGCAGCCTGCAGGCGCTTGGCGTAGTCTACATCTTCGTCCAGGAAGAGATCCAGGCTCCCGACGCCGATCCATGCCGGTGGTAGGCCGCGAAGGTCCGCCTCCCGCGCAGGCGCTGCTTCCGCCGGCACCTGCGCTCCTCCCCGCGCGGCACCCAGGTAGCTGCTCCACCCAAAGTGGTTGCTCTCCTGGCTCCAGATCCGCACCGGTCGGGTCGCAAGATCGCTGCGATCCACGGTGCGATCATCCAGCATGGGGTAGACCAGCAACTGGAAGACGGGGGGTGGCCAGCCCAACGCACGGGCCCGAAGACAGACGGCCGCGGCCAGTCCGCCGCCCGCGCTCGTGCCCCCCACGGCGATACGATCCGCACGGATGCCGGTCGCCTCCACCTGCATCCAGCGGAGGGCGGCCGCGCAGTCGTCCAGTGCCGCCGGATAGGGGTGCTGGGGGGCAAGACGGTACTGGACCGCCACCACCACTACCCGCAGGGAGCGGACGAATTCTCCGGTAATTCCGTCCTCTTGAGCGGGGGAGCCGATCACCAGCCCTCCGCCGTGGATCCATAGCAGGGCCGGAAGGGGGCCTTCTTCCCCCTCTGGACGCAAGATCCGCAGGCGGATGGTACCCCCTGAACCTTCAATCTCGCGCTGCTCTACCCGTGTTCCCCTCACTCTCCTCGCAAGGGCATCCGCCAGACCGCCCAACCAGCGCACCATGGCGGCGCTTCGGGGTCCAAAGGAGAACTCAGGGATGATTTGCGCCAACGGTAGAAGGTCGGGATGGAAGTCAGGCATGGGGGCTCCTTCTATCCTGTGCGGGGGCGGCAGGGCTTGCGGTTGCCGGCGGAAGCGCAGCCTGGCCTTCCGCAGGCGGAAGGAGTGCCGACAGCCAGTGCGATGTGGGTTAGCTCCGGTTCATGTGGTTCCTCCTTGCTTGCACCTCGGCAACCCCCGACTCCCAGCCCGTCATCAAAGACACGGCTCCCCCGGCAGAAACCATCTGGTACACCGGTACCAGCCAGGGTCAGAAGCCGGATGGCAGCTTTGTGGAGGCCGAACGCGATCTTCTCTTTATCCGCGTTCTCGATGCCTTTGAGGGCACCCTGACCGAGCGGGTATGGACGGAAGGGAACCGCCAGATCTGGTCCACCTACGAGCTGGTGCACCAGGTGGATGTGGCAAACAACAGCTTCACCGCCGAGTTTGTAACCGCAGAGGGCACCATGGATGTGGTGGGAGCCTACGATGCGGGCGAGCCCTGGGCCTGGACTGCCTGGCATAGCACCTCCACCTATCGAGATGGGGACTACCTGGGAACGAAGGTGGAATCCCAGGATGTTGTGGATGGCGCGGGGAAGGTCACCACAAACAAGCAGGTCATCGATCCCGACGGTACAGAGAGCTGGATCATCCTGGAGCTGCTCAGCCCGACCACCCGGGAAGAATTCGAGGCTGCACTTTCGTTGATCAACGTACAGTAGCAGCGTTCAGAGAAGGTTGAGAGGTCTATGCTGCTTGCTTTGATTCTCTGCGCTGCTGCCCACCTTCCGCATGATTATGTGAAGGGTGTGGCCGTTCCGGAGGATTTCGACGAGGCTGGTGTCGCATGGGCTTTGGTGTTTGTGGATGGGCGTGTCAGCACGGCCCGCACCTGGGCGCTGCTTCAGACCGTGGATGGAGGGAGTCGCTGGGATCCAGCGCCGGTGCCGGTTTTTGTGGGAGATCCCACGCAGATTGCGAGCTGGCAGGGTCAGCCGCTGCTGTGGTCGTCGCGGTTCATGTCCTATCTGGACGGGGAGAGCTGGACCTCACGTCCGGCCCCGGAGGGGCAGGTTCAAGATGTGGAGGGTGGCGGCCCGGGCTTGGCGGTGGCCACCAGTGCTGGGCTCTGGTGGAGTGGGGCTCGGGATGCACCTTGGGAGAGGCAGGCATCCGAAGATGGTTTTGTCGAAGTTTCTGTCTCGGCGGACGGGACGCGGATCGCTGCGCTCGATGAGGCGGGGCAGGTGTACTACGGACCCGTCGGTGAGGTGGTACCGCTCCCCTCTCCTTCCGCAGACGCGTTGGCGGTGGTGGGTCTTGGGGACAGTCTCTATGCCGCCACGCAGGACCACATCTACGCCTGGTCCGGCGCGGCATGGCGCAGTTGTGGGGCACTCCCGGTTTCGCGTCCGGCGCTGGAAAACGCCGGGGTGCCGGTACGCATCGCTGCACGGGGCCTGGCGATGGTGGTAGGCACAGGGCAGGGTGTGTACATTTCTGCTACTTCCTGCGAGAGCTTTTGGGAAGCGATGCCCTTCCCCGACACCGCCGTCTATGGCGACGGTGCCGGTGCGCTCCCTTCGGTGGACGCAAATGTGACCGCACTTTGGTTGGGGGAGGATGGGTTGGTGATAGGAGGCTACCGGGGCATTGCGGTCCGAGGGACGCGATCGGCTCCCTTTGTCCTGCCACGTTTGGTCGACGGTGGCTTCGTGCGGGATCTGACGTGGACGCCCGCCGGGGCCACGGTCTTTGCGACCAGCTACAGCGGTGCCTTGTTGCGCCATGATCAGCAGGGTGCCACCCTTCTGGGCGATGGCCTGATCGGACCTGACCGCTTTGGTCGCGTGGTCGTCGCCCTGTCGTGGGAGCACCTGCGGTACGCGGGGGACCTGGGGGCCCCTCTGGAGAGTGTCGATGGGGGCCTGACCTGGAGTGAGTCGGTGGAGCCACTAGAGGAACTCTCCGGCGCGTGGCAGGCGGGAGGTCAGATCTGGTTGGCCGCAGCCAGCGGAGCCGGGCTTTTCCGATCAGTGGACGGGCAGGACTGGACCTTGGTGGAGGGGCTCGCCGAGCCGGTCTCCGCCGTCCATGATGGATTTTTGGACGGTGCGGCAGGATTTTGGGTTTCAGTGGCCGGCAGGGTTCCCAGCATGTACTTCGTCGACACAGGCGGAAGTTTGCGGGAAGTTGTATACCCGGGGGGGGTGCTCTATTCCTCGGTGTCCTGGCCGCCCGGGGATGGTCGGCGCCTGATAGTGGCAGACCGAGCGGGTGTGTCCTTCTCCGAAGATGCCGCGGCGACTTTTGCGCCGCTTGTTGCGTTGCCGGGCGGTGCCCGCAACCTCACCGCTGCGGATGATGGCTGCCTTTTTGCGTTGGATGGAGTGGACGGTCTGTGGCGTTCTGAAGATGGTGGAGACACCTGGACCCGCCTCCCCGTGGATCTGCCCCCCATTCAGGAGGTCGAGCTCGCGCCCGGCTTCGCGGAGCGCTCGCTGGTCCTCGCCGCCACGTTGGGGGGTCTGTACTGGTCGGAAGACCGTGGAGACACCTGGCAGCAGGCGGGGCACGTCGACGTGTTGTTGGGGATGAATAGCAGCGACCTTCAGCCCTTTTCGGAGGCCGATGTCCCACGTGCGGTGGAGGGGGTTCTGCCATTGGGCCCGGGGGATGGGGTCGCCCCCTGGACAACGGCCACCTCTGTGCGTGTGGAGGGCATCGGTGAGGCCCGCCTTGGTGTTTCGGTCGACGGCATCAGCGTGGGCGAAGTGGAGGTGGGAGAGGAGCTCGCCCTGCCCGGGACCGGCTGGCGCCAGCTTCGTATGACCGTTCTGGAGGGAGAGGTTGGCCTGGAGCGGCTTGTCCTTACCTACCTTGGGGTGCCGATTCCTGGTCTTTCGCCGGTCGTACAAACGCCGGAGCCCACCTGTGGTTGTGGCGGGGGGGGCGCCGCCCTGCTGTGGATGCTCCCGGTCTTGATGCGCCGTCGGCGCCGCTAGACAACGGATTGCTTGGATGGCGAGCCTTTGGGGCTCCCGGAGGTTGACCCTGGAAAATCCCGATTCCCCTGCGCAGGAGCTGCTGTCCGAATACCACGAGGTGCTGGGCAGGGTTGCGCACTGGACCGTGCAGCCTGCGCTGGTGGTGGGCTATCTTCTGGTGGATCTGGGAGCCGTGTTTCAGGCGGTGCCTGTCCTGGGAATGCTGATGTGGGTGGTTGTGGCCTTCGGCTGGTTTTGGTTGGCGATGTTCGCGCTGGTGCAGGTGCCCGCGGTGGGCTGCCGGAACCGGTTGATCGGCTGGATCTGCGGGGCTTCCGGGGCGGCGCTGGTGGCGATCGCCGCGTGTATGGCGGGAATTTCCGGAGCGCTGCGGGATACGCTGCTGGTGCCCCATGTTGTGGTTGTGGCCTTGCTGGGCGCGGTGCTCACCGGAGCCTGGGCACACTTCAGCCTGGCGCGATCGCCGCGGTGGGCGGTGGGGATGGCCCTGCATCCCCTGCTCCATGTGGGGGCGGTGGCCATCGTGGCAACTCTTTTGAAGGGCCTGGGTCTGCCCACCGGAGCGTAGTTCATGCAACTGGTCGAGCGGCCGACACTGGGTGTGTTTTGGCTTGTAAAGGGTCTTTTTGACGTATTGATCTTTGGGTTCGTCTGCCTTTGGTTCGTTCTTATGGGGGGCATCGCTGCGGCGACCGGGGAAGAGGACGGCCAGATCATTGGCGGTGTGTTCATCGGAATGAGCACCTTGATCTTTCTTTTTGTCTTCGTCCTCTCCCTCCCCAATTTTGTGGTGGCCTACGGCCTGATCCGGCAGCGGCCGTGGGGCGACCTGGGCGCGATCCTGCTGGCGATGCTCAACCTCTTCCAGTTCCCCATCGGCAGCATTCTCGGAGGGGTGACACTGGCAGTGGTGTTGAAGAAAAAAGGGTGATCAGTCCGGCCTAAGCAGCACCTTCCCCATGTTCTCGCGCCGGTGGAGAATACTGTGGGCCTCCGCCGCCTGAGAGAAAGGAAGGGTGGCATGGATGTGGGGGTGGATATGGCCCTGCTCCCAGAGCGCCAGAATCTCCGCCAGCCAGCCGGACACCCGCTCGGATTCATCCCAGAGGTGTCCCATATTTACGCCCATCACCCCTTTGTTTTCGTTCATCAGGCTGACCGGGTTGATGCGCAGCCACGGCACCTGCAGGCCGGTGCGCAGCAGCGACCACAGCGAGCGGCTCTCCCCGGTCGCTGAGGCGGAGAATCCGAAACAGATCAGCTTTCCCCCGGCTCTCAGCCCATCAAGGCCCCGCTTCCACGACGCACCGCCCACCGGATCCAGGATCACGTCCATCTTCTCGGCCGGCCAGGCGTCGCTGTGGCTGTCCAGAACGTGATCGTAGCCCCGCTGGAGGAGGAAGTCGTGCTTGGACTTCCCCGCCATTCCCCAGGTCTCCGCCTTGGCCAGCTTACACAAATCCAGTGCCGCCAGACCCACACCCCCCGCCGCGCTGTGCACCAATACCCGCTCTCCCGGCGTTGGCCGCCCATAGATCCGTAGCATCAGGTAGGCGGTCAGGTAGGTGACGGGGATGGCCGCCGCCGTCTGTGCATCCATGCCCGCGGGGCGGCGCACCGCCTGCTTGTCCGGTACGCAGCGATGAGAGCTATAGCCACCAAAGCGGCATAACGCCAAAACCGGCTCTCCGATCCGCGCCGGGTCCACCCCCTCTCCCACCGCGTCGATTTCGCCCGCCACCTCGTAGCCCACCACGCAGGGAATGGGGGGCGCATCCGGGTAGGTGCCGGTTCGGGCCATCAGATCCGCGAAATTCACACCTGTAGCCTGGACTACAATCCGAACTTCTCCGGGTTGGGGCTGTGGATCCGGGCTCTCCCGGACTTCAAGAACAGAGGGAGGGCCGGGCTTGGAGATCCAGATGCTGCGCATCTCCCAAGGGTAGGCGCCCCCGCGCCAAAGGAAAGGGGCAGGCTACAAAATCATGGTGGGATGCTGTCGGTACGGCCCAGGGTGAGGCCGCCGAGTTTCTGCTCCATCCAGTCTTCCCAGATATGGATCATCTGCTTTTCTGGCGGATCTTCTATCAGCCGCCGCTGGATCTCCAGAATGGCCCGCGCCTCAACATCCTCCACATCCATGATGTGCGGCGAAACCTGGCGGTAGCCGCTCAGAAAAGCCTCCCGCGCCCGTGGATTTGCGGCAAAAAGGCTCACCTGAAGCTCCACCAGATCCGCCTCTGGCGGACCCCAGCGCGCACAGGTCCAGTCCAGCACCCCGGTCAGGCGCCAGCCCAATTCCGGCCTTCCCAGAACATTTCCGATGTGGAAGTCCAGGTGGAGGAGCCGGGCCGTGGCCGGATCGCAGCCCGGCAGATCGGGCAGACCGCCCCCGTTCGGCGGGCGCCGACGGGTGTGAATCTGCGCCAACATCCTACCGATCTGCATACAGAGCCCCAACAGGCCCACCCAATCCACCCGACCGCGCTCCAGTTGCTGCTCGGGGCTTACCCCCGGAAGGATGCCCATCAGCGAGCACGGAGGCCAGGTCTCTGGATGAAAAAAGTACGGAGAAGGGACGGGAACCCCCTGAGCCAAGGAAATCGCGATGCTCTCGGAGCGGAGGCGATCCACCCAGGGGCGATCGGGCTCAAAGGGGTCGGGCAGACCATCGGCGCGGGGGAATTTCAGAAGAAAATCCCCGTGTATACAGTGGACCCGGTAGAGGTGGTGCTCGCGACCATCCCGCAGAGGTGTGGGGAGCGCCTCCACACCCAGCTCGCGGAGGAGGTGGGCGGCCGTGGCGTCGGCCTGAGCGCGCAGCTCTGGCGGGCTTTCTACGGACGTGGGGCGGACAGCGGGATAGCCGATCCGCATGTCACTGCTCCCCGTCTTTGCGCGTGCAATCTCCGCCGCCGGGCTGAACCCCGAGCAGCGAGAGCGAATCAAACAGCTTTCCTTTGCCGACGCAGGCCATGGCTACGACGCCTTTGGCATGCACCGTGATTTTGTGGGAATGGGGTTGGTGATCACCGCCGGACTCTACGACTCCTACTTCCGGGTGCAGTCGCGCGGGCATGAGCACCTGCCCGCCAAGGGTCAGGCGGTGGTGGTGGCCAACCACTCCGGCACCCTGCCCACCGACGCCGCGATGTTGTGGACGGACATCGTGCGTAAATCCAATCCACCGCGTATCGCGCGCCCGGTGGCCGACCACTTTGTGCCCATGATGCCGGTGATCGGGACCATCTTCGCAAGAGGAGGGATGGTAGGAGGAAGCAAAGGAAATGCGCGTGCGCTCTTGGGGGCGGGCGAAATGGTGATGATCTTCCCCGAGGGGGTCCCCGGCATCTCCAAGCACTTCAAGGATCGCTACCATTTGAGCGACTGGCGGGTGGGGCACGTGGAGCTGGCCATCCGGCACCAGGCACCGGTGATTCCGGTGGGCATTGTGGGGCCAGAGGAGCAGATGCCCCAGATCGGAAAGCTGAATGTTCGCTTGCTGGGCGCACCCTTCATTCCGTTGACGCTCACGCCGATTCCTCTACCGGTACGGTACCACATCCTCTACGGTCCCCCGATTCCGATTCCGGATCTGTACCGCCCCGAGCAGGCCGACGATCCCGGTGCGGTGCGGGAAGCCGCAGCGCGCACCCGCGCAGCCGTGGAGTCGCGTTTGGAGCAGGGGCTTGCGGAACGTCCAGGTATTTTCAAATGAAAAAAGAAACCATGCGTGGTGTACTGGTAACGGGTGTGGACACGCCTGTGGGCGAATTGTTGGTGCGCTCCCTGCTCGCAGACGACGCAATCGGGCAGGTGTTGGCTGTGGGCAGCCGGCCGCCAGAGGACGCGCTGCCTTTCTCGCACGCGGGGCGCCTGACCTATATTCAGCTCGATCTGCTGAAAGAGCGTCGTGTCAAGGATCTGCTCTTCGGGCCCGCCCGTGATCTTGGCGTTGAGGTGGTCGTACATACTGCGCTCACGACGGAAGCGCGTGCCGAAGGGCGCAAAGTTCACGCGCTGAACGTAGACGCCACCCGGTCGTTGCTGCAGCTCTGTGAGCGTCATCCTACGATCCACCGCTTCGTACTTCGTTCGCACGCAGAGGTGTACGAGGTACAGGCTGATTTACCGGTACTTATCGCCGAGGATCACCCGCTTAACCTCTCTCAAAACGCGCCGCAGTTCGTGCGGGATCGGGTGGAAGCTGATCTGCACGCATGTGTACAGATGGGGCTCTCCAAGCTGAAGATCGTGGTCATGCGTTGTGCAGAGGTTTTGGCGCCTGGCACCGGCTCGCAGCTCTACGACTATCTGGAAAGCCCGATCTGCTTCCGGCCGATGGGTTTTGACCCGATGCTGAACGTACTCAGCCTGAAAGATGTGGTTCATGCCCTTGAAAAGGCGACCCGTGCGTCTGAGCAGGGGGTGTACAACATCCCGGGGGCGGACACCATCCCGCTGTCGGAGGCGATCAACAAGTGGGGACGGCTATCGATTCCGGTGCCTGGATCCTGGATGACCCCGCTCTATCGCTGGCGCCGACGCCTGCGCGGTCACGACTTCAGCTACGGCATGAACCGCAAGCGCGTCCACTACTCCGGGGTGCTGGATGGCACCCGCGCGCGGGACGTGCTGGGCTATGTACCTGAGCATCCGGTGGACTGGCCGGCCTGAGGAGGAAAGGGATTGGCCGAGGAAGAGGGCTGGTTTTTCTGCCAGTCGATGGGCCGTCAGCCCCGTCGCCTTGACGCATCCTCAAATTCCGGTTAAGAACGCTGAATATGCCATAGGGGTATAGCTCAGTTGGTAGAGCAGCCGATTCCAAATCGGCAGGCCGTGGGTTCAAGTCCCTCTGCCCCTGCACCTTTCTGAAAGCCGCGCCATCGAGAGATGGGGCGGCTTTTGGGTTTTTTGTTTTGTATCTTCTCCTTCCCCATCAGAATAGACTGCAACGATGCTCCTTCTTGTAACCCTCGCCCTTGCTGAAGTCCCCCAACGTGTCCTGGCGGTCGAGGGCGAGCCCTCCCGCGAAGCCCCGGCTGCGCTCCGCGACCCCGCAAAAAAGCCTGCTTGGAGCGTAGAGTTTGTGGCGGTGCCCGCCGGAACCTTCCTCTTCGGGGCACTGCCCGGCGAGGGACGGGTGGACGATCCTCCCGCGCGTGAAGTCCGCGTCGAATCCTTCTGGATCGCCGATGTCGAGACCCCCTGGGGCCTGTTCAAACAGTTCTGCTCTCCGACGGAGTCCGCCTATTGGCCCGAGCCAACCTGGACCTGCCCGGAAGCGGCCAAGGACGGTCTTCCAGTGGCGCAGGTGTCCTGGTGGGAGGCGGCGGCCTTCTGCAACTGGCTGACCCTGCGCACGTTGGGGGCGGCCGAGCAGGTCTATGTCTTCTCCGGCAGCGGGGATAGCCGCACCGTGGAGCAGCACATGGAGCGCAAGGGCTACCGGATGCCCACCGAGATCGAGTGGGAATGGGCCGCCCGGGGCGGGAACAAGACGGCCAAATATGGCAGCTATGACCTACCAAGCTGGGGCTGCGACTACGCCAACACCCCAACCAGCTCCTGTGTGAACGGCACCGCCGACGTGTTTTCCGAAGCCTCACCGGTCCGGCCGCCTGCAGATGGGAAAGGTGCCTTCAAGGCCAATGCCTGGGGCATCTACCAGATGAGTGGCAATGTGCAGGAGTGGACAACCGACTTCGAGCTCAATGCGAAAAATACTGCTCTGTACGTGATTAAAGGCGGATCGTGGGATCTTGGGTCTGTGGTGGTGGGCTCCGGCGAAAGTGCGCTCAAGCTGGACGCGGGCTGGGTGACCTACCGGCTGAGCGATCTCCCGTCGCGGAAGCGTGTGGACCAGGGCTTTCGCCTTGCCCGCACGAAGTAGGGCGGGCCGCCCACTTCTGAAAACGGCGCCTACTTCCCCTGCCTCTTCAAGATCTCCTCCACCTCTCCCATCAAGCGCTCCATCCGGCGTCCAATCGCCTGGTAGGGTGCCGGGCTGGCCATGTCCACGCCGGCGGTCTTCAGCAGCACATAGGGATCGTCGGAACCGCCTGAGCGCAGCAGGCCCAGATAGCGCTCCTGTGCGCCGGGTTTGTTGGCCAATACGTCCTCGGCCAACAGCGAGGAGGCGGCGATGCTGGTCGCATACTGGTAGACATAGAAATTGTAGTAAAAATGGGGGATGTAGGCCCACTCGATGGCCAGCGCTGGGTCCACCCGGGTCACCCCTTGTTCCACCCCGTAGGTACGGTTCAGCACGTCCAGGTACATGGCGGACAGCTCTCCGCCGGTGAGCGCCTCGCCGCCCTCCACTTTTTGGTGGATCGCCAGCTCGAACTCGGCGAATTGGGCCTGCCGGAAGTAGGTGGTCCGCAGGCTCTCCAAGGCAGAGCCCAGGTAGAACAGCCGCTCGTCGTCGTCTTTGGCGTTTTTCAGCATGTGGTCCACCAGCAGGGCTTCGGCGCCTGTGGAGGCGATCTCCGCGATGAAGGTGGAATAGTCGGCGGTCGGGTAGGGCTGCGCCCGCATGGACAGCAGGCTGTGGATGGCGTGGCCCCACTCGTGCGCGAGTGTGGTCACCGACTCATAGTCCCCGTTGTAGTTCATCAACACGAAGGGATGGATGCCGTAGGCGCTGCCGTTCATGTAGGCGCCGCTGACCTTGCCCTGCTTGGGGTAGGGGTCCATCCATCCCCCCGCAAAACCCTCCTTCAGCCCTTCGGTATATGCACTGCCCAAAGGTGCGGCAGAGGCGATGGTCAGTGCCTTGGCCTCCTCCATGGTCCAGGTGCGCTCGCCGGAAACCAGCGGTGCGTAGAGATCATGGTAGGCGGGGTCGGTGATCCCCAGCATCTTTGCCCGCAGCTTCAGGTAGCGATGCAGGATGGGAAGCTGCGCCCGGGTCTCGCTGACCAGGGTGCTGTAGAGGTTTTCGGGCAGGTGGTCGCTGGCAAGGGCCGCCGCCACAGACGAGGGGTAGCCCCGGGTGCGGGCGACCAACCAGTGTCCCTGTACGGTGGCGTCCAGGGTGGTGCCCAGGCTGTCCTCAAAGCCGGAAAGGGTGCCGAAAAAGCGGGTAAACACCTCTTGCCGGGTGGCGCGGTCCGCGTCGCCCCGGAACAGGGTGTAGGCCGCAGGATCCAGGCGTTGCTCCTTGCCATGCAGGCTCACGGTGGGCCAGGGGATCTCGGCGTTGGACAACACCCGGTACACCGAGCCGGGGGCCTGGAAGATCGGGCCGGCGGCGGCCAGCAGTGCCTCCCGGGCGGGATCCAGCGTGTGCTTGGCGTCTCGGACGGTGTTGCGCAGGTAGTAAGAATAGGGGGAGAGGGAGGCGTCTTTTTTCAACGCCGTGGCCACCTTCTTCTCGCCCATTGCGACCAGCTCTGGTTCGAAAAACGATGCAGCTTCCGCGTAGGAGCTGGAGAGCAGGCTGGCACGGGCCGCCCTTCCCCGCCACACATCGTCCCGGCTGTCGGTATCGCTGCCCAGGCTGGCCCAGGTCTCTGCGCGGTACACCGACTGCTGGAGCGAAAAACGCAGGTCTACACAGGGCTTCAGCTTCTTGGCAAGCTGTCCCTTGCAGGCTTCCAGGCCCCGCAGCTCCGTCTCCAGCTTGACCACCTCGGCCTCCCAGGCTTCTGGACTGGCGTAGAGGTCGGTAAGCTTCCAGCTTTCTTGCGCGGAAGCCTGGAGTACAAGGGACAGCAGCAGCATGGGAACCTCAGGTGCGGAGCCTTTTAGCCGGTCTGGGATGGGCCGGCCCTACCCGCGGCGAAGCCGCTCTTCCAGCGCGCTGATGAGCTGTTCCAGCCCCGCGACCTCCTCCTCTCCGTAGCGCTGCTGGCGGTAGGCATCCAAAAAAGTCTCGGCCAAGGTTGCAACTTCATCGCCGCGCCGTTCGCGCAGGCGCTCCAGCAGCATCGCATCGCTCTGGGCCGGCTCCGGGCGTAGACCCGCCCGGCCCAGCGCCTTCTGGTAGCGTCGATACAGCGGCAGAATCGAAAGTGATTTTTTGTTTTTCACTCGCCAGACCGCCTCGGCCTTCTCGCGGGCGGCGATGCGCTCGTACAGCGCCCACAGCATCGCCAGCCCCAGGATCCCCAGCGAAGGCGGCGAAAGCAGAAGTGCCTGCACCCGCTCGGCCGGGCGGGTGGTCAAGGCCAGGAGCTGCCAGGCCAGCTCTTCCGCCATCGCCTCTTTCAGGGTCTCCAGCCAGGAGGGAGCGGCTTCGGCCGGTTGCATGGGCGTAGGGTCAAAGGTAGCCCAGCGTTGTTCTTCAGGAATCCACAGCTCCACCCAGGCATGGGCATTGCGCTCTCGCACCAGGGTGGCCCCCGACAGCGCATTGGGCGGATCCAGCAGATAGCCCCCCACCATCCGTGCATGCTGACCATCGGCACGCAAAAGAGCCACCATCGCCGACGCAAAGTAGACACAGTAGGCCGGTCGTCGCTCTCGCAGCAACACCACCAGCGGGTGCCCCTCGCCCCGCAGGTCGGTGTCCAGCGAATAGCGGAAGTTGGAGAGAAAGTACCGTTCCAGGCGGTCTCCCTCGGCCCGGGCTCCACTCTGCTCCTCGACCAGCGGCGACGCCTCCTCCGGAACATCGCCCTCTCTCCAGATGAATTCGCGTTCCAGCAGCTCGGCCACGAAGGGCAACAGCTCCTGCCGGAGATCTTCGGGTAGGAACAAGGTTTCTTGGTCGGGGAGATCCCGAACCTCCATGTCTCCGCCCTCCAAGCGACGGCTTTCTCCCCAAGAAACCATCCCGAGCACCAGTCCCCCCTGGCTGCGCCGCGCCGGACGCCGGTCCACTTCAAAAATACCGGGAGGAGCAGGAATTGCCTGGCGGAAGCTCTGTCGAAACTCCAGCAGGGTCATTCGCCCGCCGCGGCCGGCTTCCACCGGCACCTCCGCCTGGATCGGGGCCGAGCTGCTCCATTGTTCGCCATCGAATTGGTCCAACACGGCGTTCCGCAGTCGCGACGGCGTGGCCCCGGAAAGCTCCATCACCACGCGGTCGCTGGGGCTGACCGATGACAGGGCATTGAGGGGGACCCGAAAGCTGGAGCCCAAGCCGGCGGCAAACAGCTCCCCCGTCATGTACTGAACGACCAGGCGTGCAACCACACCTTCTGCTGCACGAAGTTGGGTTCCTATCAAAATGGTACCCAGGCCGGTCACGACGATCAGGACGAGGATGCGCGGCAGCTTCCGGCGCCTCAGGGGGCGCAGCAGGGCGTAGCCCAGGCTCAGCACCACAAAGCCCCCGGCGGGGAGCATTTCTGGGCGCATTTCGGCATGGCCACTCAGCGCCACAACCAGAAAAGCCACTCCCCACGCAGCAATAAACTCTTGACAGGTCCAGAGCCATACGGAAAGTAGCACGCCCGCCGCCGCCACGCCCGAGAGGCCCCAATCGGGAAACAGGCCCGCCGGGTAGGGCCACAGCTCGTTCAGTCCTACACCCACCAGCAGTCCCACCCCGGCCACGCCCCAGGCCTGGAGGGTGCCATATTTGAGGCGCCATCCATTATTATTGGCGTACAATAATCCCAGCACCAGCGGCAGAACCAGGGCGAGGCGCCCGGTGGCAACCGCATGAAAGAACAGGGCGGCCAGCAGCGGCAACAGACTGAGCACGTGCTTCTTTAAGCGGCGGGATCCAGGTGCGGCACTGAGAAGCCTCGCGAAGTTGCAGAAAGAAGGATAGGGCGCCCCAAAGGAGTCTCGGATGCGTCTGCTTCTATTTGTGTGTGTGCTCGGTGGTTGTAAAGATCTCACCGCTACCATCGTGGGGGGGACCATCGGCACCAGCAAGGAGATCGTGACCGGTGTCAAGGAAGGGGTAGAGGAGGGAAGAAAGCAGGGAGAAAGTATCGATGGCGCGGTGATTGTCACCACGGCCGAGGAGCTGCGGGCGAACGGGAGCGTCTCGGTCTATGCCGTGCGGGCTGGGGTCAGCGGGGCCGAGCTGGTGCTGGCCTTTGAAAACAAAGGGGAGCGCCCCATGCGGGTGGGCGGCCTGGATATCCTGGCCTTGGACCCCGATGGTTTTGTGCTTCGTCCCGTGGAGAACCCCGGCGAGCTGACGATTCCGGCGATGGCCAAGGATCAACTGGTGGTGACGGTGCCCGGCGCTCCGGATCGGGTGGCCAAAGTCCGCGTATGGGGCGAAGAATTTGCTGTCCCCGCCCCTGCTGCGCCCGCCCCCGCCACACCCGCTCCGGCGGCGAACTGAATGCTGCTCCTCCTGGCATGCCAGGCAGCTCCTCCGCCCTTTCAAGCCGAGGAATTGTGGGTGATGCCGGTGGGAGAGGATGTGGCGAAGCCCGCGGACACGCGCCTGCGGCCGGAGGTGGCGCGGGACATGACGGTCGGCATCTGCGCCGAGCATTTTCCGGCGGGAAGCCGCGCGCGACAGCACATCGAGGATGCACTTTCTCGCTATGATGGTGCGGCGGGCGTGGATATTGGCATCACGACGATGGACATGACGCACCAGTCGCAGGCCGAGCTGTACGGATCGGAGCTTCCCGCGACGGAACTTCGGATCGACTACGTCTTTGCGGAGGCGCAGAACCACCTGCCGCGTGGCCATTCGGTGGGGAGCCGCTGCGCCGACGGGACCTTTCTGGGCTTCTCCATCGACAGCACCGACGAGGGGGGGCGGCTGGACTGGAGCCGTGTGGCCGAGCTGAACGACTATGGTGTGGTTGCGCTGAATGGAAGCTGCTATTCCGGCGATCCGGACGGCAACGATGTGCCCCTGACCGATACGGTGGCGCATGAGCTGGGCCATAGCTTTGGCTTGCCCCACATCAACCGCCACCAGGCGGACTACCTGGCTTTTTCTTCGATCATGAACAAGACGCAGGGTGGCGAGTCCGAGCTGACCGCCTACGACTATGGCTATTTGACGGAGAACTATCCGGGAGCGGTGGAGGAGGAGGCGGACTGGCGGGTCAGCGACTGGTGGCTGGTCGAGGAGGAGCGCTTTGAGGGCTACCCCTGGGCCGAAGAGCGTGCGGCTCCCCTCTCCCTCTACCTGCATTCCTCCGGTTTCTACCTGGATTGTGACACAGATGTGCCGCCGGTGCTCCGGGCCGCCTTTCACGATCTGAGTCCGGCTCGCGTGGAGGGACCGCTGCTGCTGCGCATCGAGGGGCGTACGGAGGACGAGCCAGAGCCGAAGGTTCTCTGGGAAAAATCTTGGGATCTGGCGGATCTCGATATCGCTCCATTCAGCGAGTACCAGCTCTCCCTTCCGCTGCAGCTCGCGCAACAAGCCGGCGCCGTAATGGAGTGGCGGCTGCACCTGAATCCCGACCAGAAGCAGCCGGAGCGTAGCAGCGACAACAATGTTGGGCGCTGGAACTCTATGGATCTTCGGGGCTGTTTGGGCTGGTAGCGATCCTCATCAGCCTATGGCTTGCGCCGCAGCCTTCCGCTACTTTTGCAGCGTGACGGCCACCCGTACCGTTTCCTTTCCGGTCCGGGGCATCGCATAGGCGGCCAGTTTTTCATGCATACAACTGCGGGTGGGCTCGTGGTTGTAGTTGGTCAGCCGCGTCTGGCTGACCCGCCCGTTGGGCTCCACCGTGATCTCCACTGCCATGTAGGGGGGCGCGTTACAGGCCACAGCGGCTGATTTTCCACGCGTACCCAGCGCGGAGGCCAGGTTGCGCCACTCGGGATTTTTGGAGTCCAGCATCGGCGCCTGGCTGGTCGAGCGCCACCACAGCCCCACGCCGATGGTCCCCACCACCAACAGGCCGAGGACGAGGAAAACTCCCACAGTCCAGATTCCGGCGCCGCCGCCGCCACTGGCGCGCTCCCGCGTGCGGGTGGGAGTGGGTCGGGCTTTGGGCTCCTCTTTCTTCTCTTCCGCCTTCGGCTCATCGGGCGGGTTCACCATACGCTGCTTCTCACCTGACCAGGTGGCGCGCGGGTGCGGTGTGCCGTCGCTCTTGGTCTTGGGCGGCGCGGGCAGGCTCTCCTGGCGCCCCGAGACCTCGGGCGGTGCCTCGGCGGCGGCCAGCTCGACCAGAAGTCGGCCCAGATCCGGCATGGTGCAGCGCTCGGAGGGGTCGACCCGCATCGCGGCCCCCAACACCTCTTCCATCCGGGCCACCAGCACGCCGGGCAGGTCAGGGCGAACAAGCTTGGGAGGAAGCTGGGAGATCAGGTGCGGGAGCTGCTGCTCCGGCTCCAGTTGATCCATGTAGCCCGCGACCGGCTTGCCCATCAGGCAATAGTAGAGCATGGCGCCGGTGGCGTACACGTCGGTATTCGGCTCGGGTTGTGCGCCTTCAAACTGCTCAGGTGCGGCAAACTGCGGGGTTCCGATGAAGGCCCCCACCCGGGTGAGCCGGTCGCCAACACCGCCGAATACCTTGGCGATGCCGAAGTCCGCGAGGCGAAGGCGCGGCACCACATCGGCCAGAACCTGGCGCTCCAAAAGCACATTTTCCGGCTTCAGATCGCGGTGAATCACCCCCTGAGAGTGGGCCACTACCAGCGCATCGCAGATCTGCTTGCCGATGGCGGCCACGATCGGCACCGAGAGCACGCCGACCCGGTGGATGTGGTCCAGCAGGCTGCCGCCCTCCTCGTAGCGGGTGATCAGGTAGGGAGAGTGGCCCGCGCGATGAACAAAGCCACGATATTCCACGATGTTCGCGTGGTTCAAGCCCTGGATGATCTGCGCTTCAGTGGCCAGGCGGCGCAGGTAGGGGCCCTGATCGCGCTGTTGATAGAGCAGCTTGATCGCCACTTTGGGGCCAATCTCCTGGCCGTCCCCATCCAGCTCGCGGCTCAGGTAGGTGACGCCGGCACCCCCAATCGCCAATCGTTCGATGATTCGGTAGGTACGATCAAGGACATCGCCGGGCTCCAACAACTCGCCCCAGTTGTTGGCGGGGCGCACGGCCCGGCATGCAAGGTTGGGGCAGCGCTCCACATCCCCCGGAAAGGTGGTCAGGCAGCGAGAGCAGTAGCGGAGCCGGGCGCCGGGCATCTTTTGCTACTATCCGGCTTTTACGCCGGTGGCATCCAGCATCACGCGGTCGTAGTAGTCGATGACCTGCCGCACCCACGCGCGCTTCTCGGCATAGGAGCCGGGGAAAAAGCTTCGTTTGAAACCGTGGATAAGCACGTTCCGCAGCTCTTTGTGGTCCATGTTCAGGTGCTGGATGGCCAAGCCAATCTCTTTGCTGACGGTGGTGTGCGACATCAGCCGGTTGTCCGTACACAGGGTGACCGACATCCGATGGTCCAGCATGGTCCGGAGGGGGTGGTCTTCGACCCGCTTCATCCGCGGCGTGGTCTGGAGGTTCGACGTGATGCAGACTTCAATGGTGGTGCGGTTTTCCGCCATGTGGTTTGCGAGTCGCTCACAGAAAGCGGCGCGGTTGTCGATGGTGGGATCCTGGATGCTCTCCGGCGCAAAGAGCAGCAGCCCATGCCCGATCCGATCCGCATGCAGCTCGGTGAGGGACTGGAAGATGCTCTCGGGACCGTAGGCTTCGCCCGCGTGCACGGTCTTGTGCAGAAACTTGCGGTGGCACCAGGCATAGGCATCCGCATGGTCCATGGCCGGAAAACCGTCTTCCTGGCCCGCCAGATCAAAACCCACCACGGGTACGCCGTGCTCATCCCGCGCCTTCACGGCCGCCTTGGCCAGCTCCATACTGGCGATTCCAAACAGGTTCTTGCGCCGGGTCTCGGGCAGAACACTGATGAGCTGCCGGTAGTAGTCCGAGAAGTGCTCGTTGAACATCCGCATCGCGCAGACAATGATGCCGTAGTGAAAGGGAGGTTCTCCCGGAGCAAGTGCCTGGTTGTACTCGGCTTTGGCCCGGTCCATCCCGCGCTGGACCGCCTGCAACACCTGGAGCAGCGAAAAGTCCCCCCGGGAGTGGAGCTGAGGCGCAAAGCGCACCTCCACATAGCGCACGCCTTCTTCCTGGTTGTCCTTCGCGAATTCGTAGGCGATGCGCTCCAGCGCCTCGGCATCCTGCATCACCCCACAGGTCCAGGCAAAGCCGGCGAGGTAGTCCACCAGGCTGCTGTAGCTGGGCTTGAAGACCAGAGCGTTCATGCCCTCCTCCGTCCAGGAGGGAAGGTCTAACTTCCGCTCTCGGGCCAGCTCGATCAGCGTGGGAACCCGCAGCGAGCCATCGAGGTGGACATGCAGGTCGGTCTTGGGGAGGGCCCGGATCAGGGCATCGTTCAGAGGCGCTTGAGTCATGGGGGGAGCTAACGTGCCCCGCACGGGCTTTCCAGACACAAAAGACGGATGGCCCCGCCCGCGGGATGCGGACAGGGCCATCGGGGTTCGTGACTCACAACCGAGTCACGTCGCCAGACAAGCGGTGTTATTCCGGCTTTTTCTCGTCTTCCTTCTTGGGCTTCGACAGCTTGATCTTGTTGGCGGCGGCGTAGTCCAGGCGGGCCTTCTCCCAGTCAAAGATCTCGACGGGGATGTTGGCTTCGTCAAACAGCGGCTTGATCACTTCCACAGGACCGACCACGGTGATGACCTCGTGGCCCACGCAGGGCTCCATCAGGGACTTCATGGTGGGGATGTTCACCATGCCCAGGCGCTTGGCCCAGGTCTGGTAGTAGTCCATGGGGCGGCCACGGTTCAGCAGGCCCTGCATACGACCGAGCATCGCCGAAGTGGCCTGCTGGAAGATGGCGAATTCCTGAGCCAGACCGTACTGCTTGGTGGCGACCATCAGCGGGTCCACATCGCCGGCTTTGCCCTTTTCGCCCAGACCGATGAAGGTCTTGACGGCTTTGGCGGCGAAGTTGTTCTGGACCAGGGAGCCCATCCCCAAGGTGGCGTAGCCGCCGGGGTAGACCTGACCGAAGGCATTCGCGCCGTAGGAGGCTCCGGTCTCTTCACGCAGTGCCACCCAGGCCGCACCGTCCAGCACCTGCCCGAGCACGGTGACGGCGGGCTCCTGCTCTTCGGTCACCTTTGAGAGCTGGCACATGTAGGTGACGTTGGACTGCGACGAGATCTTCTTGTCAAACAGGATCACCTGCCGCTGGGTGGGAGGCGCCGGGAAAGCCGGGTAGTCCAGGCTGAGAGTGCGGGGAGCTTCCGGCTTCTTGCCCCAGCCGGTCCAGCCTCCGAAGAAGGTCGTGACCGCTTCGAGGGTGGTCTTGGCGTCAAAGTTGCCGACCAGCAGCAGCGTTCCGTTCTCAGGACGGAAGATGTTCTGGTACACCTCTTGTACGGGGCTGGTGGTCCACTTCTTCATCGCCTCGTAGTCGGCGTGGGTGTAGTAGTCGGACAGGTAGTGTCCGGGCAACAACCGCTGCATCTGCAGGGTACCCGACCACCACTCAGGCTGCTTCATTCCGGCCCAGAGCACCTTCTTTTCGGCGGCGGCCCAGTCCAGCTTGCCGTTGGTATCGGGCAGCAGCCCATCGACGCGCTGACGCAGCACGAAGAGGCTCTCTTCCAGGTTCGCCACCGACGCGCTGATCGACAGCGAGGTGGTGGTGTTGCCAAAGGACATGCCGTCGAAGCCCGCAATTGCGATGGTGTCCACCGCATAGGACTGGTCGCGGCGCATGGCCGAGGCGAAGTCGTATTGGCCACGATCGAAGGAGGTTGCACCGCCCTTGAAGACCAGCGATCCCTGTAGTAGCGGCGAGGCCGAGTAGGGCATCACCACCACTTTCAGGCCGTTGGGAAGGGTGCTTTCCTGCAGGCGACTGATGTCCGGAGTGAAGACGCTCTTGGTGATGATCTCGGGGGTCAGCTTCTCTGCACCCAACATCGGGGCGGCGCCGTCGGCCCGGTTTCCACCGCGGTACTTGGAGTTGGAGGAGTCCAGCACCAGGTCGCCTTCTTCGTAGGGCTCCATCGCCAATACCACGGCGCGGTTCCGGTTCAGGTACTTCGCGGCAAACTGCTGGACCGTCTGCTTGTCCACCCGGTTCAGGGCTTCAAACTGGCGGGAATAGAATTGCAGGTCACCGGTGTAGTGGGCGTACATCGCCGCGGCCGTGGCCTGATCCGAGAACAGCGACAGCGAGCTGTCTACACCCAGGAAGGTGCCGGCCATGGTGGCGTTCTTGGAATAGTTGAAGGACCAATCCAGGTACTTCTTGATCTCCGAATCTTCGGAGTTGGTCCATGCGCGGTAGAGGCCGTTGAGGGCCGTCTCGGCAATCTTCCGGGGGTCATCGCCCTTTTTATAGTCGATGCCGCAGTAGGCGATCGAGGCGTAGACCGCAGCCGACATGCCGCAGCCTACCGAGCTGGGGAGGTCGGCCGAGGTCGGATCCCAGCCCGGAGAAAGTTCCTGGTAGATGGCGGACTGGAGGCTGTTGACGGCCACCTCCATCACCTTCTGGTCGTCCTTCCAGCCCGGGGGCAGGGCCCAGCCGATCATGATGAAGGGATCCTGCACGGGGCCGCGCTCGATGGTGAAGCCGGCCATCTCGCCCTTGACCTGGGCGGGCTGAACAGGAGCGGGTGGCTCCTGGTTGACCACGGGCAGGTGCGGGCGGGGCTTCACGTTATCCAGCGGCGCATTTGGATTTTTGGGGTCCGCCATTACGTCGAAGCCCAGGTTGTCGCGCAGCAACTCCCAGGATGTTTCGAGGTCCACGTCGCCCGCGATCACAATGGTGGTCAGCGAGGGTCCGTAGTTCTCCTTGACGAAGGACTGGATGTCCGCAAGCTGGATGTTGTCCAACGACGCGTGCGAGCCGATACCCGCGTAGGCCACGCGGCCGTAGGGGTGGCTCTGCGGGACGAGCTTGACCGACAGGTGACCGAAGGCGGCGCCGGTGCTGTTTTCGTAGCGCATCCGCAGCTCGTTGCGGACGACGTCGCGCTCGATCAACGCCACATCTTCCTCCACCCCTTCGATGGCGGAGATCATCCGCAGGCGCTCCAGGCGGATGAGCTGGGCGAGGTGTTCTTTGGGAGCCATGGTCATGTAGACCGTTTGATCATCCGCCGTGAAGGCGTTGATATTCGCACCCATCTGCGCCAACATATCCCAGATCTTCGGCAGCGGCTTTCCGTCCGGACCGATCTGGTGAGAGCGGAACCAGAGGTGCTCCACCAAGTGTGCGATGCCTTCTTTGCCCGCAGGATCGGCCGTTGAACCACGGTCACTCACATAGGTGATAGACACGATGGGCTGGGAGGTATCCTTCTGGAAAATGACCCGCAGTCCCGACGGGAAATTGTAGTCCCGGAAGGTGATGTCGTAGGGGGCAAGCTTCAGCGCCATCGTGCGCCGCGGATAGTCCTCAGCGACGGCGAAAAGGGGCAGGGAAAGGGCGATGGGGAGAAGGAAACGCTTCCAGCTCATTGAGGCTCCCGGAAGAAACAAGGGTGAGGCAGGTCCCGGATGTTAACGCATTCCCGGGGGAAAAGCGTCCCCTGTGGCCCGGTCATTGGAAAATGCAGGGGAGCTTACGGCAGAGTAGACGCTTGGGGGGCCTTTTCGTCTTGCTGCGGTGCAGCATCCTCGTCATGGGTGTCTTGCAACCACCGCTTCATCTCAGGCCATGCAGTGCCCAGCCACCGCACCCCCTTCGGGGCCTCTTTCGGTGCGCCTTGTTGCGATGCAGCAAAGTCGCGAAGGGCCTGGATCACCAACTGCCGGATGCGGCTGGCGGACCCGGCTTCCGAGCACGTATCGAGGGTTTTTATCCCCTCTTCGTAGTGTCCCTCTCGGATGGCGATCAGGCCATCCACCAGCCGGAACGGGGCCCGCCCCCGCTGGGGCAGTCGGGTCAACGCGAGCTTTTGAAGGCGTTTCGCCTCGGAAAGTCGTCCCTCCAGAGCCTCCAGCATGGCCAGGCCGTTGAGTGACACCACCCCCAGGCCCCCTTGCAAGCGCCAGTGGTTGCCCCATCCAGAGCTGATCACCGTGTCAAAACGCTGCCGTGCTCCTGCAAAATCACCCTGCCGCAGACAACACACCGCCGCATTCTGCAGGGCTGTGGCCTGGAAGGCCGGTGCCTGCGGATTCCGGGTCACCACCTCCTCGAAGGCCTGCTGTGCCGCAACATTCTCGCCGGCTTCAAGGAGCCTCAGCCCCTCGGCCAGCTCCCCGTTCAGTGCTTGCACCTGCGAAAACACCCGCACTTTCTTCAGAAGATCCGGGAGCGACCAGCTCAGTGCGAGGATGGCCAGCACGATCACGCCGAGGAGCTGCGGGCCCGATGGGTTCCGCTCGCCCAGGATCATCAGGCCGGCCAACGCCAGAAAAAGGACGGGCGGCAGCAGTGCCAGGAAGGCTTCTCGACGCCAGCGACTCAGGCTGACCAGCTTGGGAAGGCTCATTTTTTGAGCTTTTTCTCCAGCGCGGCGAGGCGCTCGCGCAGGGAAGAAAGCTCTTCGCCCGGCCCATGTTCGGCGCGTGGCGCGGGCTCATCGGGCGGGGGTTCCGGATCCCGGGCTGCGGGGCGCGGCTCCGGTCGGAGTGTGGGACGGGGAAAGCGGCTCTCAAACTGGGCGATCTGCGTATCCAGCATCTCCATTCCCAAGGAGAGCTGCTGGGCAAACACCTTGCCCATCGGGTTCTCGCCACCATAACGGATCAGGCGGTGCAGAAATCCGGTTGGAAAGCCGGTAAAACCACCCTGTGTCTCCAGAAGCACCTGCAACAGCACCGCCTGGGTCAGGTTTTCGCCGGTGCGGGCATCCACCACTTCTACGCTTTCGCCTTCGCGAATCAGCTTGGCCAGATCGTCCAGGTTGATGTACCGGGACGAGGAGGAGTCGTAGAGCCGTCGATTGCCGTACTTTTTGATGGTGACCATGCGGCACCGCCTAACGTGCTCTTTCATGCAGTGCAGCAAAGCTGTACCGCGTAGACGTGTGGAAAGGGTGGAAGAAACCCCATCTGCTGCACCGCAAAAGGTCCGGGAAAAAGTTTTTGCCGCTGTGCAGCAAAAATTCCTTGACGCAGTGCAGCATGGGGTTATTCTACAGGGGTCAGCGGGCGGTGAGAGTCGCCGCCCCGAGCATCGAACCAGAATCCAGGAGATTTTACCATGTTCCCCATGAACGCCGACAGCTTCCGCACCTCCATGATTGACTCCAGCCGCCGTATGGTGGAGCTGAACCGCAAGGCGCTGGACCTCCAGCTCTCCTCTCTGAAGCAGGGCGAGAAGGTGTTCTCTTCCAACATCGAGACCTCCCGCCAGCTCTTTGAGGCGGGTGTTGAGCTGCAGAAGGCCACCCTCCAGGGCTGGCTGGACCTGATGAGCCCCAAGACCGAAGCCAAGGCCTGATTCGGCCGCCCCTGCGGCGGAGCCGGTACAAGGGGCCCCGCCACGGGTGGGGCCCCTTGTCTTTTTTCTACGCTTCCTCCCCCTTCTACCTTCCGAGAATCCCATGGCCGAAAGTCAAGAAACCTTCCCCGACTTCCAGAAAATGAGCAACGACTTCTACAAGCAGTGGGAGCAGTCCATGACCCAGTGGTGGGATCAGGTCATCGACTCCCCCGCCTTCCTGGATGCGATGGGCAAGAACGCGGCAGGATACGCAAAGGCGCGGGGAAGCTGGCAGAAGTCCATGGACGACATGGCGGACAAGCTGCACATGCCCGGCAAGGGCGATCTGGTGCGCCTGGCCCGCATCTGCACCATGCTGGAGGAGCGCCTGCTTCGCCAGGAAGACCACATTCTTCTGTTGCAGGATCGTCTCGAAACGCTTGAAAAAGAGGCCATTCAGGCACGGATCGAGGCGGCCGAGGCCCGCCTGGAGCAGCGCGAGCGCCTGCAGCGCCTGGAAGAGCTGCTGGTCAAGCTTGGCGATGCCCCCGCAGACAACCGTCGTCGTAAGAGTGCGGAGTAAGCCATGTTGCAGCGTGCCGAAAACTATACGCGCTTCCTCGCTTCGGACCCGGTGGCCAAGGCCAAGATCGGCCAGAGCCCCAACCGCATCATCCACCACGACCGCAAGGCGGTGGTACGCCTCTTTGCTCCGGCCGAGGTGAAGCACAAGCCGGTTTTTGTGTCGATGCCACTCATTAACACCTGGACCATCTTCGACCTGCTTCCGGGGCGCTCGGTGGTCGAGGCGTTGAATAAGGCTGGTGTACCGGTCTATCTTCTGGATTGGGGACGCCCCGGGCCCGAAGACAGCCTGATCAACCTGGAGCTGCTGATCGACGGCACGCTGCGTCGCAGCATGGATCGGACCCGTCGGGATGCGAAGACGCGCTATGGGGCCGATTCGGTGGATGCCATCGGCTACTGTGTGGGGGGAACCTACCTGACCATCATGCTGGCGCGCTACCCAGACATGGCGCGGCGTCTGGCACTGCTGGCCACGCCCATCGACTTTCATGCCTCCGGGCGGCTGTCGCTGTGGGCCAACCCGGAGACCTTTCCGCTGGACGAGGTGATCGACGGCCACGGCAATTTCCCCGCCGAGATGATGAAGCAGAGCTTCGCCTGGCTGCGGCCCATGGGCCAGATCGCCAAGTGGAAGAGCCTGTGGGACAAGTCGGAAAACGGCGACTTCCGCACGCTGTGGGCGGCGATGGAAGCCTGGAACAACGACAACACCGACTTCGCGGGTGCCGCCTACCGTGAGTATGTGCGGCGCTGCTACTTCGACAACGCGCTGATGACGGGTAGCTGGAAGTTGGGTGGTGAAACGGTGGATCTCTCCAAGGGTACCGCACCCGCGCTGGTGCTCGCCGCTGCCGACGACCACATCGTACCGCCAGTGGCGGCCTTCGCTCTGAAGGATAGGTGGGGGGCGCCGGTAGTGACCCGTACTCTCCGCGGCGGCCATGTGGGCGTTTGCGTAGGAAAAGAGCTTCCGGCTGCCCTTCTGGAGTGGATCCGCGCATGAGCCTGCCCGACGACCCCTTCGATCTCTATCGTCCCTTGGTGGAAGGAGTCGGCGGGGCCGACGAGGTGGACCGTGTCCGACGGGGCCTGCGTCTGCACGCGCTCTTGGAGCGCCCACCGGTGGGTATGACCCCGCACAAGGTGGTGCACCGGCAGAACAAGCTGGAGCTGCGCTACTATGCGCCGCAAAAGCCGGGTCCGCGCACACCGGTGGTGATCATCCCCTCGATGATCAACCGCGCCTACATCTGCGATCTGGAGCCGGATCGCTCCCTGGTTGCGGCCCTTTCTGCGGCGGGGCACCACACCTTTTTGTTGGATTGGGGGGTTCCGGGGGAAGAGGACGGCCATGTGGATGTGGGGGCGGTGCTCCTGGATCTACTGCATCGCAGCATCGATCGGGCTTGCCGTCAGGTGGGTGCGGATCAGGCTTTTTTGTTGGGCTACTGCCAGGGTGGTACGCTGGCGTCGATGTACACGGCGCTACGTCCGCAACGTGTTGCAGGGTTGGTGGCGCTGAATGCGCCGGTCTGTTTTGCCGAGGGCGGACGCTTCCGCGCCTTCGTGGATCCCAAAGTCTTTGATGTGAACGACAGCATCGAGGCCGAGGGCTTGGTGCCGGTCGATCTGATGCAGATCAGCTTCAAGCTGCTGGATCCGATGGGCAATTGGACGAAATTCCTGGCACTGGAGAAGGCCTCCCACAACCCGGAGGAGCTGCGTCGGGCAATGGCGCGCGAGCGCTGGCTGGAAGAAAATGTGCCGATGCCCGGCGCATTTGCGCGTGAGTTCATCCGCAATGCCTACCAGGAGGACCGCCTGATGACGGGCAGTTGGGAGGTGCGTGGCGAGGCCGTGCGGCTGTCCTCCATCACCTGCCCGGTGCTGGTGGTGGCCTGCGAAAAAGACTTTATTGCGCCGCCCTCCTCCACCCGTCCGCTGGCCGAGCTGGTTTCCAGTGCCGACAAGGAGCTGCACCTGCTCAAAGCCGGCCACATCGGGATTGTGGTGGGAAGCACCGGTCCGAAGGTCTTTTATCCGATGCTGGACAAGTGGTTCCGGCGGGTGGACGCGGCGGGCTAGGGGCTCGGGCTGCGTCCGCAGACCTCGTCCACGGTGGGCAGGTCTGTGCGTGGGCTGCCGGTCTGGTAGATGCGGGTCCAGTCCACGTTCTGCGGTCCTCTGCAGAGTTACGCAAGCTGGTAGCTGTTCACCATCCAGGATTTTCCGTCGTAGTTCATAGGCTGCAGCTCGGCGACGGTACGGCCGCGGCGGCGCAGGATCAGCCAGTCCTCCCTCATCCGCCAGCGTCCCTGCTGAAATGCGGGAGGATCGGGGTAGAGGAGGCGGTAGAAGGAGGCAAACAGCCCCCAGCCGCGGCAGATTCCGCCGACATGGTAGGTGGACTCCCAGTGGCCATCGGTCTGGATGGACAAGCTGCCCGAGCCGTAGCCCGGCTCATCCCCTTCGTTGGACCAGGCGTAGGAGTAGGTGCCGCTGTAGTGCTGGGCCATGGCCGGCTCCACATGGGCGCAGCCCACCAGCAGCGCCCACATCAGCGGGCTCCCCCCTGCAAGTGGGGCCTTCCCAGGATCTACTGACACTTTTGGAGAGCGACGGCCTCGCGCACCTCCCCACAGAGGCGGGTGGCCTCCTTGGGGTGAAGTACGGCGAGGCGCACCCGCGCCAGATCCCGTGTCAGCGGATCCAGCTCGTTCAAAGCGGCATTGTAGGCTTCTGTATCTTTGGCTACAAATGCCGTTTTGACTTGTTCAAAGCGGCATTCGTCTTTGCCCGAACCCCAGCGCAGGGCGCAGGGGTCCGCACAGGCCAGAAGCCACAGCCAGATCAAACGTCGCGGCCCAGCGCGCGGCGGAGAGGCGCGTTGAAGGCCCACATCGCCATACCGGTACCGATACCCAGGGCGGTGAGCATCATGAAGAAGCTCTCCTTGGTCATCATGCCGTACCAGCTCCCGATCACACCGGAGAGGGTATTGCCGAAGAAGGAGGAGAGGAACCACATGCCCATCATCATGGAGACGATGCGCACCGGCGACACCTTGGTCACCAGCGACAGGCCGATAGGGGAGAGGTACAGCTCGCCGATGGTGAGCAGCAGGGTACAGGCCACCGGCCAGAACAGGCTGCCCTGACCGTCGCCGACCACCTGCGCGCCAACCACCATCACGATGAAGGAGCCACCCAGGACAAAGCAGCCGATCGCCATCTTGGAGACGGTGGAGGGCTCAGTGCCGCGCTGCTTCTGCCAGCGCCAGAACATGTCCAGGACCGGGGCGAGCATGAAGATGAAGAAGGGGTTGAAGCTCTGGAACCAGGTGGAGGGGATCTGGAAGCCGGCGATCACCGGCCACACCGTCTGCTCGTCGGCCCAGGTCTGCATCGTGTTGCCCTGCTGCTCGTACACGGCCCAGAAGACCACGTTCAAGGCGCAGAGTGCGACCAGCGCACCGACGGCCTTCCACTCGGCGCTGGTCAGCGGCTGGCTGACCGGCGCGTGCTCGGCCTTCTTCTTCATGAAGTTGTCGGGGGCCAGGTAGGGCTGGCCGAGAATGTACACAATCAGGCCCAGGACCATACCGATGCCTGCCGCACCAAAGCCGTAGTGCCAGCCGTACACAGCGGCCAGGGTCCCACAGACAAAATTGCAGATGAAAGCACCCAGGTTGATGCCCATGTAGAAGATGGTGAAGGCGCCGTCGCGGCGGGAGTCCCCCTCCGCATACAGTCCACCGACTTGGGTGGAGATGTTCGGCTTGAAGGCACCATTTCCGAGAATCAACAGCCCGAGCGCCAGGAAGAAGGAGTTTTCAAAGGCCATGACAAAATGGCCGATGGCCATCAGGATGCCACCGATGATGACCGTCTTGCGCTGGCCCAGATAGCGGTCGGCGATGATGCCGCCGAAGAGCGGCGTCAGGTAGACCAGGCCGGTATAGAAGCCGTAGAGCAACGAGGCATTTGCGCTGGCCGCACAGGTCTGCTCGGCGATCTTCTGGGCCATGTCTTGCGCCACAGGCGCAATGCCATTGACCGCATCGCCTTGAACCAGGGCCTTGACCTTTGGACCGATACACTCCTGGAATTGAGCAGGATCAGCGGCAGGAAGGAGTCCCTTGATGAAGCTCCAGCCCAGTACCTCGTCCGGGTTGCCCTCTCCGGTGTAGCCGCCGCCCTGGTAGGTCTGCCGGATGGTGACGAACAGATAGTTCACCATATACAGCTTCAAAAGCCCTCTCATCCCATAGTAGGAGAAGCGCTCCCACATCTCGGTAAAGAAGAGGATGAACAGGCCCGGCGGGTTGCCGAAGCGACGCTCAAAATCAGTGACAGGGACGGGGGGACTGGCTTCACTCACCGAGGCTCCAGAAAGACGGCCCAGGATAGCACACCGACCCCCTCTTCTGGTAGCCCTCCTGACAATGGACCGATTCCGGAAGAGGCTGGAGGGTGCTATTGTGGATATCGGAGGTCGAATGGCTCAGCGGCTCGATACCCTTGTTTCTGCGACCCGCGGTCGTGGTCCCCGCGTGGGCATTCTCTCCATGTACGACGTGGAGAACAATGCCGTTCGTATCTTGGCGGCCACGCTGCGGCAGGGCGGCCATGCCGTCACCGAGCTGTACTTCAAGGACTGGATCTCCAACCATATCGATCCGGCCTCGCAGGCGGAGCTGGACAACCTGCTGAAGCTGATGGACAAGGAGGGCATCGATCTTCTGTGCATCTCCATCCGTGCTTCCGCCTACTACCAGCAGGCGAAGGTGATCACGCGCTATGTCCACGAGAACAGCTCGGCGGCGGTGCTGTGGGGCGGCATGCACCCCACGCTGATGGGGCCGCAGTGTATCGAGGACGCGGACCTGATCCTGCAGGGTGAGGGGGAGCTGGCGCTGTTGGATCTCTGCGACCGCCTGCGCGACGGCGAGGACATCGGCACCACCCCCAATGTCTGGCTGCGGATGGACGACGGGCGGCTGATCAAGAACAAGCTGCGCCCGCTGGTGGAGAACCTGGACACCCTCGCCTATCGGGACTACTTCAGCCACGACAACAAGTACTTCCTCTGGGGCAAAAACGTGGCGCCTCGGGATCCCATGCACGGGGACCCCGTCTTTCAGATGATGGGTAGCCGCGGCTGTATCTACAAGTGCTCCTACTGCTATAACAGTACCTACAAGAAGGATGTGTACCCCGGGCAGAAGTGGTTCCGGGTGCGCTCGCCTGCGTCGATGGTCAAAGAGATCAAAGAGAACCGCGCTCACTGGGGCTTCAAGCGGATTCGCTTTGACGACGAAGTCTTCAATTTCCAGTACGACTGGCTGGTAGACTTCTGCAAGATCTACCCCAAAGAAGTGGGCCTGCCCTTTGAGATCTTCATCGAGCCGAAGCTGGTGAACGAAGAGCGGATGACCATGCTGCGGGATGCGGGCTTGGTGTCCGTGTACATGGGCGTGCAGAGCAGCGAGCGGGTGACCGGGCACCTGTACGACCGGCGTGTCAAAAATCAGACCATCGGCGACATTGCGCAGCTCTACCATAAGTTGGGTGTGAAGCCCCACTTCCAGTTGATCTTCGATGATCCGGTGTCGACCGAGGAAGATCGTCGCAAGCTCTTTGAGATGATCTCTACCTTCCCGCATCCCTTCGATCTCTACCTCTTCTCGATGACGGTGTTCCCGGGCTCCGAGCTGAACCACAAGCTGTTGGAGTCGGGCATCATCTCTGAGTACGATGTAGAGGGTGCGAACGCGAAGACTTTTTATCAGCACCGGATCAACCTGGAGTATCCCCGCCCCACCGAGGAGACCTTCTGGATCGCGCTGACGCAGATGCTTTCGAAGCCCTTTGTGCCGCGCCCGCTCTTGCGGGGACTCGCCAAGTCCGAGTTTTTGAAGCAGCACCCCTGGCCGCTGATCAAGATGGCGCACGCCGCCAACTACGTGAAGATGGGCACCACCGCTGCGAAGATGGCGGCGGACGGCGAGATGACGAAGACGCTGATGCGGCGTTGGGCTTCTTTTGATCGGGTGATTACGACCTGATCGGGCGGGTTTTTCGGGACTGAGTGAGGGTTCATTCAGTGGGGTATCGTCGGGACTGTAGCGATGTTCAGCCGCCGCGAAGGTGGAGGGTGCGTCCCTCCACCGTTACGTCCTCGGACCACAGGCGCTGCTCCCAGTTTTGGCCGGGGCGTTGGTCGAAGACCAGCAGCCAACCTTCTGAAATCCCGAGTCGCTCCAGGTCGCCGCTGAGTTGTTCCAGGCCGTCCTCTCGCGCCGTGGTCAGGCTGTCGTGGGTGGTCACCCGCTTGATTTCAAAGGCGTGACCTTCGCCGCCGAATTCTACGAACACATCCAGGCGGCCGCGACCCAGGGCGTACTCTCGGGTGATCCGTCCGCCGCCGTTGACCACTTTTTGTATCCATGCCATAAATAGCAGATGGGGTACCACTTCGTGGTAGCCCTGGTTGTCCCGGTTGGTCAGGGCGTCGGCGTGCTGCCGCCAGAAGCGGAAGAAGCCACCCATGAGTAGAGGCACGTCCAGCTTCCCGTTCTTGATCCACACTTTTTCGGGCAGGTCCGGCTCGGTCATCCCACTTAGCACCCGCACCAGCACCTCGCGGTGCAGCGGGTTTGCCACCTCGATCCTGGGCTTCGTGCGTAGCAGACCCAGATCCTCGCAATAGGCCAGATCGTCGGAAGTGCGATCAATCTCGAAGGACGGTTTTCCTGCCATCACCGCCGCGATAATGCGGGCGACACGCGGCTCCTTCAGTCGTTGCGCCAGCGCGTCCAGGTGGGTGGTGCGCGACAGGATCAGGCGCTCTTTGGCCGCTTCGATGTGCTCGGCGGTGATGGGCTCGTGGTTTTGCGCCAGCTCCCGGAGCACCGTATCGGCCAGTGCGTTGACCAGGAATGGCTGGCCTTGGGTGTAGGTAAAGGCACGATCCACGGCTTCCGGGGTGAAGGATTGCCCGGTCTCGTCGCTGTGCTGCTGGTACAGGCTGCGGACTTCCTCCAGGCTGAAGGTGCGAAGGGTCAACGATACTTTTTTGATGTTGAAGGGAGATCCGGGGTTGACCGGGGTACCGTCCTTGGAAGCAGTCAGGTAGTCGCGCAGATCGCGCATGCCGATGAGTGCGATAGAAACAGGAAAATTGCCAACCGCCCGCTCGTTGAAGCCGGAGCGGAGCTGCCGAAGCAGACTGACCAGCGCGGGACCGCTGACGACGTCGGCTTCATCCAGCAACAGGACCACGGGCTTACCTACCTTCGCACACCAGGCGCGGAGATAGCTGGAAAGCCGCTCTCCAGGCGGATGATTCCGCCAGCCTGCGGGATCGGGCGGGCGATCTTCGGCTGGCAGGTGCAACGAGCCGGTGAATTCCAGGGCCGCAAGCCAGAGCGGCTCGGCCTTTTCGGTCTCTTCCACCCCCTGGCTGGTTTCAAAAGTGGCCCACAGGGCGACGTAGCCCAGGCCACGCAGTCGTGCGGCAAAGGCGCGCATGGCCGTGGTCTTTCCGGTCTGTCGAGGCGCATGAAGAACAAAATATAGCCGCTCTTCGGCCAGACCCAGCAAGCCCGGCAGCCGTCCTTCGGGCGGCAGCATGTAGTGGTACTGCGGGTCGCAGGGGCCGGTGGTGTTGAAGCTGCGGGGCATGGGGAGGGAGGCTAACTCGGAGTTGGGGGGTGGGAGAGGGTGGTCGTGTCCGCACAGGTGTACGCCATTTGTGGTAGCATCGGTTTGGATTTGGGAGACCTATGGGTACGGATTGGCGGGAGCAGCTTTGGGCGCAGATGGAGCAGAAGGGGCGAGAGCTGGGGAGGCCGCCGACCTTTATGTTGTACTTCCGGGGTGATGAGACGAAGGCGGTGCCGGTTCATGTGGAGAAGGGGCAGCTGAGGGTGCTGGTAACTCCGGAGATGGTGGATCAGCTTAAGGGATTGCCTGCCGTGGGGATCCCAGGTCGGCTGAGGGATGACCAGGTCAAACGGGTCCATCATTCTGGTGCCGAGAGGATTCGTCTGGGGCTGGGGAGGCTCATTCCTCTCAACGCCTACGCGACTGGTCTTGCGATGGCCTTTTACACCAATAGGCCGACGGTTGCGACAAACGTTTTTGATACTTTTTGTGTAACTCCCTCCGATCTGGCCCCATGGTTGTCCTCCGATTTACAGCAGCGGGTCCGTCTGCAACAACGCTCAGTTCCCATCAATCGCCTCGCCCAGATTCTCTTCGACATCAAGGAGGAACACCCCCGTGCCCGTGCAGAAGATCTCGCGCCTGGGGATAACGAGGACGGAGACGAAGAAGAGGAGCTGACCAGTACGGCTCATGAGGATGCGGCACCGCCAGCCGCCTCCGACGATCCTCCCCCGCCGGCGCCCACGCCCCGTAACCTCATCCTCTTCGGGCCACCGGGCACCGGAAAGACTTGGCGTATCCGTGAAAAGACACTGGCCATGGCAGTCCCCGAGGAGAACTGCATTCGCGTCACCTTTCACCCAGAGTCCAGCTACTACGACTTTGTCGGGAGCCATCGACCTGCGGTTGGCTATCTTCGGACCACCAGCACCTTCCGGGATGCAAACCAGAAGACGTCAGAGTGGGAGCCAAGGACGTACTACCATTTTGAGCCGGGAGCCCTGAGTCTGGCGCTGCGGTTGGCGGCCACTCAGAAGGAGCCCGTGGTTCTGATTATCGAGGAGATCAACCGGGCGAACTGTGCCGCGGTGTTTGGAGACGTGTTCCAGCTCTTGGATCGCGACGCTGAGGGATGGAGCGAGTACCCGATTCAGCCGGTGGCAGAGTGGGCCGGCTGGCTGCAGGAGAATGCCAAGGAGATCTGCCAAAAAGGTAGATTGCGCCTTCCACCAAACCTGTTCCTGTTTGCGACCATGAACACTTCTGACCAGAGCCTCTACCCGATGGATAGCGCCTTCCGTCGACGTTGGCAGATGGAGTATGTGGGCATTTCTCAGGGTAGAAACAATGTTCGAGTACCTCGCTTCCGCGGTGACCGGCAGGGAGTGCGCTGGCCCGTGCTGATGTCCCGGCTGAATGAACGGATACTTCAGCACACCCGAGTTGATGATAAGCAGCTTGGCCCATGGTTTCTCAAGGGAAATGCACGTGGTTGGGTGGAGGAGGACGAGGTTGTCAGCAAGCTCCTGTTCTACCTGTGGTCCGAAGTGTTTCGTGAACCCCCGCGGGAGTGCTTTGCGGAAGGGCTACGTACCTTTGAAGATGTGGTGCAGGCCTGGAAGGACCAGCGGGCGGTCCTGGTGACCGAGCTGGTGGAGGGCGACGTTTGAGTCTCGCCTGTGAAGTCGGGGAGGCTCCCGGCCTGTGGATAGAGGAAGGGCGGCTTCGTGTGGTCCTGCCTCGGCCCTATGGCGGGTGCCTGCCCTCCGGCGACGCACTGGAGCGCTGCGCCCTGCGCCTCCTTGCGGTGCTTCAGCGCTACCAGGACGAGGGCAGAAGAGCGGTGGAAGGTGTAGAAGTAGATGCGGTGCATCGGTTCGGCCGGGGGACGGGCGACGCCCTGGATCGACTGGAGGCGGGGCTCCTTTTGCTCCAAGATTGGCAGGCCCTGGGTCCGGTGCCCTTCACGGAGTCGCGGCCGGTGGAACGAAAGCCGGGCCGGATCGACTGGGAGCGTACGCGTCGCCGCTTTCCACCCACGGAAGACCGGGGTTCTATGGTCTTTCCTCACCTGCTTTTGCGTCGGGTAGAATCGCGCTGGGACCATCCAGTTCAAC